>JBCCPQ010000011.1:0-20153 GCA_039024825.1 Pseudomonadota bacterium | reverse complement strand
CGCGAGCCCGTTGGGATCACCACCTATGAAGGGGCCCTGCCGGCCTATCGCGGCGACGCGGTTGCGGGCTCCGTCGATCTGGGCCAAGCGCCGTCGCCGAAGCTCGAACTCCTCGATACGCTTTCACCGGACCTCACCATCAGTTCCCTGCGCTACCACGAACCCTTAGAGAAGGAGATCAGCCGTTCGGGCGACTTCTTGGTATGGGCGCCCGCTGGCGTCGAAAAATCGCGAGCGATCGTGACGGCCATGGGCCCGGCGGTTGGGACCGAGGCGGAAGCCGCCCGGATGAACGCGGAGTTCGCTTACCTGCGCGCTGACTATGTGTCCCGGACAGGCGGTGAGGTTCCTTTTTTCCTCTTTGTCTGGGGCTTCTTCGACACCTTTTATGCCTATCAGGACAATCTGATGACCGCTCAGCTTCTGTCCGATCTGGGCGCCTCGAGCCTCATGGGCTTCAACACCGAGGTACAATCGGCGCAGGAAGCCGTGCATCCCCTCGATCCCGAGGAGCTCTGGCCCTCAATCCCGACGTGCTGTTCGTTTTTTCCAAAATCGACGGCCCGATACAGGTCAATCGCGTCTTCAGCCGCCTAACAGCCGTCCAGAGCGGCCGCGCCTATGCCGTCGGCGCGCAATGGTCCCAGCCCGATGGGCCTGTCGCGCGCGACTTCGTCCTGCGGGAGGGCGCGGCGCCGCTTTACCCGAATCTGTCCGACGTGCCGGATATGCCGCAACGCGCAGCCGCAGCACCGCTCTAGGGCCTGTGGGGATTCAGGATTCCCAACGGCCGCGTGTTCTGCTTCAACCTTCCAAAAGAGGAGGGTCGAATGGCCACGAGCAGGCGGATCATCAAGGATCATCACTGGGCAAAGATGGAGCCCCATTGCCTGGGACTAAAGGCGCATCCCGGGCGCACGGGAAGCGATCCAAGGCTCTTTTTGGAGGCGGTATTCTGGATCGTCCGCACCCGGGCGCCCTGGCGTGATCTTCCGCCCGAGTTTGGCAATTGAAGCACCGTCTACCGTTGCTTTCTGGATTGGGCGAAGGCCGGAGTATTCGAGCTCATGTTCAACGGGTTATCCGATGCGCACGACCTTGAGGTCGCGATGGTCGACGCCATACTCGTCAAGGTCCACAGGCACGGACACGGCGCGAAAGGGGGACTCGTCGTCAGGCGATAGGCAAGTCGAAGGGTGGATGGACGACCAAGATCCTGGCCTTGGTCGATGCGCTGGGGAACTTGGTTCGGTTCGTGCTCTTGCCGGGCAATCGCTACGACACGTTGGGGGTTGCACCGCTGATCGACGGCATCCCATTCGGGGCGCTCCTGGCCGACAAGGCGTTCGTCAGCAATTGGATCATCGAGGAGCTGAACGCGCGCGGTACCACGATCTGCAACTCGCAGCGGCCCCAACGACGGGATCCTCTGGAGATCGATCAAGAGATGTATACCTGGCGGCACCTTGTTGAGACCTTCTTCTGCGATCTGAAAGACTTCAAGCGGATCGCTAAAAGGGCCGACAAGACAGACACCGTCTTCGCAGCTATGATCCACGTCGCGAGCGCACTCATCAACGCACGATGAATCCCAACAGACCCTAGAGCGCAGTGCAACATCTGCTAGGTTTGTGCTCGTTGCAGACCCTCGTGCCGCGCCACGACGCTCCGTTGGGACTGGCCCGGCCTTCCGGTCGAACCAGTCCCGGAACGCTTTGACTATTCGACAGAACGACGGACGCCCGTGGCCCGCGCCACAGGGATCCAGATGTCTCGTTGTTCCGCGTAATAAGCATCAACCTCTGCCGGCGTCATTGCAGCAGGGATAAGTGACCCGAGATCGGTCAGTTGGGTCGTCACTTCGTCAGACTGCACAATTGCGTTCACAGCCTCGTTGAGCGCATCGACGATCTCATCTGGGGTGCCCGCCGGTGCGGCGATGCTGTTCCAAGTCTGGGAGACAAACCCGTCCAAGCCAGCTTCGGAGATCGTCGGTAGATCCGGAAGTGCCGCCAGTCGAGCAGGTGCAGCAACGCCAAGGCTACGCACCGCGCCGTCGCGGATCTGCGGAACGGCACTCAGCGCCGGAATAAATTGGAATGTAAGACGACCGGCGATGGTATCGCGCAAGGCCTCACCGCTCCTTGGATAAGGAACGTGGGTGATTTCGAGCCCGAGTTGGGACAAGAAGAGCGCCCCGGTGATGTGGGTAGTAGTGCCCGCAGGACCTGAGCCATACTGATATGCCCCTGGATCGGCGCGCAGTTTTTCGATGAAGGCCTCCAGATCAGTAGATTCTTCGTCATTATTGACGAGCATCACCATTGGAACCTCGTTCATCATAGCCACGCCGCGTAGCGTGTTCGTAATGTCAACAGGAAGTGGCTCAAAGAGCGCGATGTTATGCACAAGCTGAGAGGAGGTTCCGACAAGAAGAGTAAACCCGTCAGGATCCGCGTTGCTGACCTCTTCCGTGCCCTGCATGCCCGAGGCGGCCGAAAGGTTTTCGACGACGAAAGACGTGCCAAGTGAGGTTTCCAGCTCGGCCGCAACAAGGCGCGCGACGACATCGGCATTGCCGCCTGCGCCGGAGGCCACAACAAGGCGGATCGGTCCACCGGTGGGCCAAGTTTGAGCGCGGGAGGCTTTGGGCGTAAGACCTAGGAATGGTGCCGCGAGTGCGGTGCCAAGAAGGGTTCTGCGATTCATCATCGAAGTGTCTCCTGCCTCGTAAAGCGTTGCATGTCGTCGCTCATGTGCACGGCGCCACGTTGATTATCTGACAGTTTTTATCAAGCTATTTCGGTGGCGGATCTCGCGTCCAGCGATAAAATGAAGTCCGAATACAAACAGAGGCAGAAATTGTGAAGATCGCTCGCGTTATTGGAGTAATTCGCTCGCAGAGCACGGCGGCACCGCTCTCGATCATGCTGCTGGGCATCGCCATGTTTGGACTCGCCAGAACCCAACCGGCCTGGTTCGATGATCGGATCGGTCCCGGCCTGTTCGCCCAGTGGCTCTCCGCTTCCGTTGTGGCGCTTTCGCTGATCTGGTTCGTGAGCGCCTGGCTCGAAGGGGCGGAAACATCGGGATCAGACAATAAAACTCACCCCTCCGCAATTCCCGGCCTGAGCCTTTTGGCCGGCGTTGCCCTTTTTGCCCTGTCGTTTCCTATTCTGGGTCTGGTGGCATCCTGCGCGCTGACCGCCATGGTGGTCAGTTGGGGCGCAGGGGACCGTGGTTGGATTGCGGCCACTTTTGCCGCTTTATCCGGTGCTGGGGTGGCTCTCGCCCTTGGGCTTACGTTGCTGCCACCTGGAACCGACCTCTGGCCGACCGGCTTATGACGCGCCACGGGAGGCACCCATGACCGCCTGGATGAGCGAGCTTGGCGCGATTTTGACGCTCCAAAACCTAATGCTTTGTTTTTCCGGGGCGCTCCTGGGGACCATAACGGGCGTTCTTCCCGGGATCGGACCGGCGGCAACCCTCGCGCTGCTTCTTCCGCTAACCTTCACTTTGGACCCGGCCGGCGCTCTGATTATGATGGCCGCAATCTACTATGGTGCGCAGTATGGAAGCTCGACCACGGCAATCCTGCTCAACCTGCCCGGTGAGACATCCGGCATCGTCACAGCACTCGACGGGCACAAGCTCGCTCTGGCCGGTCGGGCTGGACCAGCGATTGCCGTAGCAGCCTTGGCCTCACTTTTTGCGGGACTTACCTGTGCGGTCTTCATCGCATTCGCGGCCGGACCGATTGCCTCCCTATCGCTCCTGATCTCGCCAGCCGGGCTTGCGGGTCTCATTGCGCTCGGCCTGTTTGCGGCCGCCGTTATCGCACCTGGTAAGCCGCTCCCCGCCGTCATCCTAATACTATTTGGTGCATGCCTTGGGCTGGTGGGCACGGATTCCGGCGGTGGCATGCCGCGCTTTACTTTAGGGATCACTGAGCTGCGCGACGGCTTGGGGTTTATGCCAATCGTGATGGGGCTTTTCGGGATCGCCGAACTGATCCGCTCTCTGGAAACCGGGGATCGGCCCGATCGCATCGCTCCCGTCCGCTGGCCTTGGCCAACGCGCGCAGATCTGCGTGCCAGTTGGGCGCCCACAATCCGCGGCACGACCATCGGCGGTCTGCTTGGAGTGATACCGGGTGTCAGCACCGTCATGTCTTCGCTGGCCGCGCGCGGGGCAGAGCGCGCGTTTGCCACCAAAGACGTGCCGTTGGGCGAAGGTGCGATGGCCGGGGTCGCCGCACCCGAGGCGGCAAACAATGCCTCAGCTCAAAGCGCTCTTGTGCCGCTTCTCACTCTGGGCATCCCCGGCAATCCAGTGATCGCCGTGCTGGCGGGGGCGCTGATGATCCAAGGCATCGCACCGGGCCCAAGCTTCATCTCGCAAAACCCGGGTCTTTTCGGAGCGCTGATCGCTAGCCTCGTTGTCGGCAACATCATCCTCGTGGTCCTGAACCTGCCGCTCGCAGGCATCTGGGCGGCGCTTTTGCGCGTTCCGTTCAAAAAGCTCGTGCCGCTGATCATCGTTTTCGCGGTCATCGGAGTGCACTCGGTGCAAAATTCATTGTTTGATGTGTGGTTGATGCTTGGCTTTGGTGTCTTCGGGTGGCTGCTGGTGCGTCTGAACCTCGAACCAACCCCGATCGTACTCGGCTTCATTTTAGGGCCAGCGTTCGAAGAGTATCTGCGACGCACACTCCTCTTCTCACGCGGCGATATGAGCGTCTTTCTGACCGATCCAGTGAGCTTGGTATGCCTTCTCGTGATTGCTATCGGGAGCGCGGCTCTTCTATGGCGAGGCGTCAAAAGGTTGAGGACCGCTCGCCCCTAATCGCGGGTCTCAATCGGGCGGGTCCAGCCTGCCATCCCAACGTGAGCAGTCGGAAGAGGACCGGCAGGACTTCCTGCGTAGGCGCGGGTACTGCAAGCCGGAGACGGGGCGCTTAGGCGAACAGCGGCTCTGTCCCGCGCGGCCGCCGCATGACCCATGAACATGCAGCAAGATGCGCGAACGGCGGGAAACTGTCGTTCGCTGCAAATTTCCCGAGCGTCGGCTGCGCGGCGATAGTGTTGAAAAAGTCCGTTGAGTGGTTGGGTTGTCGCTGATTCACTCGTTCTAAGAGTGGAGGAGTGGCAATGATGGGACCAAGGCAGGTGGCGCAAGGCGCGCCGTTTTAAGAGTTCTCGATTGAGGAATTTGTGCCCGAGGATCACCTGGTCCGCGGCATTGATGGTTTCCTTGACTGGTCTGACGTACGAACGTTTCTGGCACCATCCTATAGCTCTCACGGTCGCCCTTCGATTGATCCCGAGCTGATGATTAGGATGTTGTTGTTGGCCTATTGCCAGGGCATTCGTTCTGAGCGGCGGCTTTACAAGGAGGTGCATGTCAATTTGCCGGACATATCGCATCCTCAAGTCTTACGATCTGATCACCAGCCCGGCCTATGTGGTTCTATCGGCGGCTGACGAGTTCAAAGACAAGACCACGCGGCCGAACCAGCTCTGGCAGACCGACTTCACTCACCTAAAGGTCATCGGCTGGGGATGGTTCTATCTCTCGACCATCCTCGATGATTACAGCCGCTACATCATCGCCTGGAAACTCTGAACGTCGATGAAGTCGGGCGACGTGACCGAGACGCTGGACTTGGCGTTGCAAGCCTTGGGCTGCGACTGTGCTACGATCCTGCACAAACCGCGCCTGCTCAGTGATAACGGGGCGAGTTACTTCTCTGGCGAACTAGGCGAATAGCTGGAGGATCGGCAGATGGATCATGTCCGCGGCGCACCATATCACCCGCAAACCCAGGGCAAGATCGAGCGCTGGCATCAGACGCTGAAGAACCGCATTCTTCTGGAAAACTATTATCTGCCGGGTGATCTCAGGCAGCAGATTGATGCCTTTGTCGAACGTTGCAACCATCGGCGCTACCACGAGAGCTTGCAGAACCTCACACCCGCTGACGTCTACTTCGGGCGCGGGCAGGCTATCCTAAAACAACGAAAAAGGATCAAACGGAAGACCATCGAAACGCGACGCTTGCTTCATCGCAAAACCGCCGCATACTCAAACCAACCAGGTGTGTCACACCTTCTCATAGCTCAGGACGCCATCTGTTCCAAAATCTCTGACGACGGACAGGCGCGCCCCTCGACAAAACCGTAGCGCACCAGTCAAAGCGCACGATCCGCCAAAAGCTCCAATTTCGCGAGAGCGGTTTCGTCCTCGCACCGCGCTTCCGCCGTCGGGCAAAACACCGCTCCCTCTCAGCCCGTACCCGAGCTGCTGGCAATGTGGTCGAGCCGCGTCCTTAGAGAAGTGTAGAAACCTCAACTCGGGATGTCTGTGGAACGGTTCCTTCGTCTGCCTCGCACATTCGCCATTCGGCGCTTCACGCGACCACGATCGCGCCATTCTGTCTGAGCGAGTCGATCTCTTCTTGTGAGTAGCCGTGCTCGGACAGGATCTCAGGGCCGTGCTGTCCGAGCGTGGGCGCGGGCCGGGCTACGGTTCCGGGGGTGTCGCTGAACTTGATGGGCAGGCCAATCGCCTTGACCTTCCCGGCTATGGGGTGGTCGGTTTCGACAATCATATCCCGGGCGAGGGCCTGGGGATCGCGGTGCATTTCCGCGATGTTCATCACGGGTCCAGCCGGCAGTCCGACGGCCTCCATGCGGTCGAGCCAGTCTTCTGTATCGCGACGTATAAGGTGCTCTTCGAGGATCTTCACCAGCGCCTCAAGGTTCACCATCCGGTCCCGGTTGGTAGCGAAGCGCGGATCGCCCTGAAGTTCGGGCGCGTCGATCACGTCGAGGAGACGCTCCCAGTTTCGTTGGTTGGCAGCGCCGACATTGATCCACCCGTTGCTGGTTCGGAAGGATTGATAGGGCGCATTCAGCGGATGCGCCGACCCCATTGCGACCGGCGCCTCTCCCGTTGCGAAAGCGATGGCTGACTGCCAGTACGTCAAAGAAATGCCGGCCTCGAAGAGCGACGTGTCGACCATCTGTCCGAGGCCGGTGATCTGCGCCCGCGAATAGGCCGCAACGCACCCCATCGCGGCAAGAAACCCCGCCGTGATGTCGGAGATCGGCGCACCCGGCTTGACGGGCGGGCGGCCCGGACCCTCGCCCGTGATCGACATGAGGCCGGACATGCCTTGGGCGATCAGGTCAAAGCCGCCGCGTTCGGCATAGGGGCCGGTGCGGCCGAAGCCGGATATAGCGCAGTACACGAGCCGAGGGTTGCTTTTGCGCAGCGTCTCGTAGCCGAGGCCGAGGCGATCCATCGTGTCGTGGCGATAATTCTCGATGACGACATCGGCGCCGTCGAGAAGCCTACGGAGCGCGGCGATGGCATCGGGATCCTTCAGGTTCAGCGAGATGCCGCGCTTGTTGCGGTTCATCATCATGAAGGCGGCGCTTTCGCCGTGGATGTCCGGCGGAAGGAACCGGCGGCTGTCATCGCCGTCGGGCTTTTCCACCTTGATGACGTCGGCGCCCATATCCGCCAGCATCATGCCGCAGGCAGGGCCGGCCATGATGTGCGCCATCTCGATGACCTTCATTCCCTCCAAGGGGCCACGACCGCTCATCTGCCGCGCCATTCGGGTTTGGACTTGGAGAGGAATGCTTCGAGACCGTGTTTGAAATCCTCACTCACATAGCACAGCGCGATGAGGTCGGTGTCGTCAACGGCGAGCGCCTCGCGGTTGCGGCGCATGGCCTCCTTCGTGGCGCGCAGCGTGAGCGGCGCCATCGTCGCCAAGTGTTGAGCCAGATCTTCGGCGCGGGACAGGAGGGCCTGCTCGTCCGGCAGGACTTCGGAGACGAGGCCGATGGCCAGAGCCTCGTCCGCCCCCATCAGACGGGCCGTGAAGATCATCTCCCGCACACGCCCTGCGCCCATGAGTTCGGCCAAACGTGCGAGGTTTCCAGCGTTCAGGCAGTTTCCCAACGTGCGGGCGATGGGGAACCCGAATTTCAACTGCGCGCTCGCGATGCGGATATCGCAGGCCGATGCGATCGACGCGCCGCCCCCCGTGCAGGCGCCGTGCACGGCGGCGATTGTGGGTACCGGGCATTGATCGACGGCTGTCAAAACGCGGGTAATCTCGTCTTCGTAGGTCTGGGCATCGTCAGCGGTCTCGAAGGCGCGGAACTGTGTCATGTCGGTCCCGGCGGCGAAGGCTTTGCCGCCGGACCCGGACACGATCACAGCCCGGACCGATCCGTTGGTCGGCACGCTGGAGCAAAGCCTCGCCAATTCCTCGTACATCGCGAAGGTCAGCGCGTTGCGGGCCTCGGGCCGGTTGAACGTGATCCAAAGGGTGTTGTCCCGAAGCTCGGACCGGAGGTCATTGGTCATCTCGTGTCTTGCTCCTTGAGGAGGGGCGGACTTGGCTGTCGCCGTCTGTCTGACGAATCGCGGCCGGTACGACGGCGGGCCAGCTTACATGCGCGGCACGCGATCTTGCGCCTCTCGCCGGATCTGCCGCTGTAGGTGCGAAGGCGGCCGAGGGTCATGATGAGCCTATCCGGCGATCACTCGGTCAGGGCTCTTCGGAGTCGCGATCTTCGGCCTCCAGAACCTTCATGTACGCCGCGAGCTTGTTCTCCATATGCGTTTTCATAACCTGGCCCAGACCCGTGGCATCCCGATTGCGGAGCTTGACCATCATGTCCTCGTGCTCGCTGATGGCCTGTGCCCAACGTTCTTCGGATAGATTGACCATGAAGCGGGCCCTACGGACGCGCGACTCGAGCATCCGGTGATGGGTGTCTAGGATGTCGTTGCCTGCCCCCTCAAGGAGGGCGTTATGGATGTCCTGATTGGCTTGGAAATAGGTCGTCCGGCCACGGGCCTTGAATGCGGCAACCATGTCCGCATGCCGCTCCTCGATTCGGGCGCGACCAACTTCGCTAAGGTTCACGGATGCAAGTTCGCCGACGAGTTGCTCGAGCCTCGCAAGGATCACGAAGGTCTTTTTGATCTCCTCCCGCGTGACGTCCGTGACGCGGGCGCCGCGGTTCGCTTGCAACGTGACAAGCCCCTCGGATGCAAGAACCTTTAGTGCCTCGCGCAAGGGCGTTCGGGAGACACTGAAGGTTTCGCAGAGCTCCTTTTCGGGGACTTTTTCGCCCGGCTTCAGCATGTCCTCGACGATGAGGCTGCGGAGACGCTCGACCAATTCTTCGTGCAGTGTCGGACGGTTGATGCTCTGCCGGAAGTTCATCTCTAAATCCTATCAATCAATGGCCATCTCCAACAGACGTGCGACATGCATGGCTTGCCTTGGCGTCCCGTCGGCGATCTGATGGCGGCACGAGGTCCCGTCGGCGACGACCAGCGCATCCGCGGGCGCAGCGGCGAGTGCCGGAAACAGGTCGAGATTAGCCATCTTTAGCGAGACGTCGATGGTATCAGGCGCGTACCCGAACGCACCAGCCATGCCGCAGCAGCTTGTTTCGATCATGTTGACTTCTGCGCCAGGAATGCGCTTCAGCAAATCGAGCATTGGCGTGACGGCATCGTGCGCCTTCTGGTGGCAATGACCGTGGACGTAGATCGGCCGATCGAGCGCTTTGAGTGGAAGCTCTTTTTGGTCCACGAGGAACTCTTCGAACGTGCGGGTCGCTTCGGCGAGGGCTTCGGCTTCCGGCCCCGGGCAGAGACCGAGGAACTCATCACGGAACGTCAGGATCGAGGACGGTTCGAGACCTACGACCATAGTCCCTTTGGACACGGCGTCTTTCGTCGCCGCGATCACACGCTGGGCTTCGGCGCGAGCCTCGTCGACGCACCCGACGGCAAGATGCGTGCGTCCGCAATCGAGCGCCGTGCCGCTGCCATCCTGTGCCACGGCAACACGCAAGTTCGCAGCGCTGAGAACACGCACCGCCGCGCGCAGGTTCTCGGGCTCGAAGTATCGGTTGAAGACATCCGCGAATAGCAAGACTTCGGGGTTTGCATCCTGCGCCTCGTCGTCTCGGAACGGGTTGGACGACCAGAGCGGCAAGTCACGGCGGTGCGAAATGCCTGTCATGCGCTCAGCCATCCTCCGCACCGGTCCTATCTTGCACCGGAGGTTCATGAGCCATGCGACCTTGGACGCTTTCGGTGCGTAGCGTGGTAGGTAACCGACCAATTTGTCGGCCAGTGTCAGCCCGGACGCTCGGCGTTGCGCGGCAAGGACTTCGATCTTCATCCGCGCCATATCGACCCCCGTCGGGCATTCACGTCGGCACGCTTTGCAGGAGACGCAGAACTTCATCGTGTCGGCCATCGCATCCGATGCAAGTCCGCCCGGCATCTGACCGCTGATCGCGAATCTAAGCGTGTTTGCGCGGCCGCGCGTTGCATCACGCTCGTTGCGCGTCGCCCGGAAGGACGGGCACATCACGCCGCCCTTGAGCTTGCGGCAGGCGCCGTTGTTGTTGCACATCTCCACCGCGCCTTGAAACCCGCCCGCGGCCCCGGGCCATGCAGACCAGTCAAGAGCGGTTTCGAAGTCCGGCACTTCGTAACTTGGTCCGTAACGGAAGTATCGATGATCATCCATCGCAGGGGCGTGCACGATCTTTCCCGGGTTCATTATGCCGTTTGGATCGAACCGCGCCTTGACCTCCTCAAAGGCGGACACGATGCGCCGGCCGAACATTTTCTCGTGGAACTCAGAGCGGACGATGCCGTCGCCATGTTCGCCGGAATGCGATCCCTTGTATGTCTTGACCAGATCGAAGGCCTCGTCAGCGATGGATCGCATGGTCTTTACGTCCTTGTCCTGACGCATATTGAGCACGGGCCGGACATGGAGGCAGCCGACGGACGCGTGGGCGTACCAAGTACCCTTGGTTCCGTGGCGCGTGAAGATGTTGGTCAGGCCTTGCGTGAATTCCGCCAGATCCGGCAGAGCGACGGCGCAATCTTCGACAAATGAGATCGGCTTGCCCGCCTCCTTCATGGACATCATGACGTTCAGGCCCGACTTTCGGTATTCGCCGATTGCGCCTTGCAGTTTGGTGTCGGTGACCGGAACAACGCCGCCCCAAGCCTTGCCCTTGCCCGAGAAGGCGAAGCCGAGCTCACCCATCACCTGAGCAAGGTCCGCAAGTTTGGCCGCATTCGCCGCGCCACTGCCTTCGGCAAACTCGACGAGGAGAAGCGCCGCCGGATCGCCCTCCACAAACGCTTCTATGGTCTTTCGAAACATGGGAATGTCGCGGCCAAGCGCGATCATCGTGTCGTCGATCAATTCGACCGCCTGCGGGTTGAGCGTCACCAAGTGCTGGGAGGCGTCCATCGCAGCATAGAATGTCGGGAAATGGCAAACGCCGACGACCTTTTTACCGGGAAGGCGCGCAAGGCTGAGTTCGAGTTCGGTGAAATAGGCAAGCGTGCCCTCCGACCCGACCAAGAGATGCGCCATGTTCACGTTGTTGGTAGACAACGCGTCGATGTTGTAGCCGCCGACACGGCGGAGAACCTTGGGAAAGCGCGCGTCGATCTCCTCGGCCTCGCGCCGCCCGAGCGCCCGCATGTCGGCGACGAGATCGGCGTAGGGGCCTGGCTCCGGATCGACGCCGTTGAACCGCGCATTCGTGCCGTCAGGCAGGATCGCGGAGATTGCGTTGACGTTGTCGCGCATGATTCCGTAGCGGAGCGACTTGCCGCCGGAGGAGTTGTTCGCCGCCATACCACCAAGTGTGCAGCGCGACGCCGTCGAAGGATCGACCGGAAACCATAGGCCGTGCGGTTTGAGGGCGCGATTGAGGTCATCGAGAATGAGACCCGGTTCGACCCGCGCGGTGAGGTTTTCGGGGTCGATCTCAAGGATGCGGTTCAGGTGGCGCGAGTTGTCCAAAACGATCGCGCGGTTGACGGTCTGGCCGCATTGCGACGTGCCGCCACCGCGCGGCAGAACCGGCGTTTCACACTCTCGTGCGACGCCCATGGCCGCTTCGACATCGGCGACCGAGCGCGGCACCACCACCGCTTCCGGGATCATCTGATAGATCGACGCATCGGTGGCATACCGGCCGCGCGATGCGGGATCGCTGAGAACCTCACCTGCGACGGCGGCCCCTAGTTTACTGGAAAGGCGGGCGTTTTTTTGCATGACGTCCTGATTTCCTACCTCGCGGCAGGCTTGTTTCAGCGCAGAAGACTTTTCCGTTGACTGAATTATGAATTCATAATTACGTTTGCACAACGACTAATCGCGCCACCCAAAGAGCGCACAAGGGAGACTAGGTTCGATGCGCCAAGCTGGCAGGCACTTCCTGCAAATTCCGGGCCCGAGCGCTGTGCCGGACCGAATCCTGAAAGCCATCGGGCAGCAGACAATCGACCATCGCGGCCCCGACTTCGCAGCCGTCGGCAAGAAGGCCCTCGACGGCATGAAGACGATCTTCAAGACCGATCAGCACGTCTTCATCTTCCCGTCATCCGGCACCGGCGCGTGGGAGGCTGCGCTCGTCAACACATTGTCTCCAGGCGACAAGGTTCTGATGTTCGAGACCGGGCATTTCGCGACGCTTTGGAACAAGATGGCGCGCCGGATCGGGCTGGAGCCGGAGTTCCTCGAAGGGGATTGGCGCGGCGGTGCCGAACCCGACCGCATCGAAGCGCGCCTTCGCGAGGATACGGGCCATGAGATCAAGGCCGTCTGCGTCGTTCACAATGAGACGTCGACCGGCTCCGTCTCGCCCATTGCCGAGGTGCGCGACGCCATCGACGCTGCGGGACACCCGGCGCTCCTTATGGTGGATTCGATCTCCGGTCTGGCCTCGATCGACTTTCGTTTCGACGAATGGGGAGTCGATGTCGGCGTTTCGGGATCCCAAAAAGGACTGATGCTGCCACCTGGTCTGAGCTTCAACGCGGTGAGCGAGCGGGCGCTGGAGCACTCGCAATCGGTGACCATGCCGCGCAGCTACTGGGATTGGCGCGACATGGTCGGGCCGAATTCCGCGGGATACTTCCCCTACACCCCCGGGACTAACCTGCTCTACGGGCTCAATGAAGCGATCGACATGCTGCACGAAGAGGGCCTCGACAACGTGTTCGATCGGCATGCGCGTCACGGCGCTGCAACGCGTGCGGCTGTCCGCGCCTGGGGGTTGGACGTTCTCTGCGCGCGGCAAGGGCAAGAATCCGGCGTCCTGACCGCGGTCGTCATGCCGCAAGGACATTCCGCGGACGAATTCCGGGCGACGACACTACGGCACTACGACATCTCGCTGGGGAACGGTCTGTCCAAGGTCGCAGACAAGGTGTTCCGGATTGGGCATCTTGGCGATTTCAATGACCTTATGCTGATGGCGACCGTTTCGGGCGTTGAAATGGGCCTCGCAAAAGCGGGTGTGCCGCATCAATCCGGTGGCGCACAAGCAGCAATGGACTGCTTGAAGGAAATGTCTGACACGCGGGTTGCCGCGGCATAATGCTCTGGGAGGAGCAATAAATGGGAGGAAAATCCATGAATTTCAAGGCTATGATCCTTGGCAGCGTGGCCGCTGTGGCCATGCCGCTTGCGGCGTCGGCCCAGGACCTGACATTGCGGTTTGGGCATGTCGGAAACCCCGGCTCGCTGTTCGAAGCCTCCGCCAACGCCTTCGCCGAATGCGCGAATGGCAGACTTGGTGACCGGGCGGAGGTTCAGACCTTTGGCGCAAGCCAGCTCGGCAATGACCGCGAACTTCTACAGAAGCTCAAGCTCGGGCAGGTGGATTTCTCGCTGCCCTCTTCGGTCATGTCGTCGGTCGCCCCTGAATTCGGCGTCTTCGAGATGCCGTATATCGTGCAGGACCGCGATCATATGCGGGCGATCCAGGCCGAATTGGGCGATGTGTTCCAGGAGGCCGCTCTTGGCGAGGGGTACCGCATCATCGGGTACTTCGAAAACGGCTTCCGCCACATCACCAACAACACGCGTCCGATCAACACGCCCGAGGACCTGCAAGGCGTCAAGTTGCGGACACCGAACGGCGAGTGGCGTGTGAAGATGTTCCAGCTCTACGGTGCGAACCCCACTCCCATGGCCTTTTCGGAGGTGTTCACAGCGCTCCAGACGAACGTGATTGACGGGCAGGAAAACCCCTATGCCCAGATCGCATCGGCCAAGTTCCAGGAAGTGCAGGAGTATCTGTCGATCACCGGGCACGTATATACCCCGGGATACGTCCTTGTCGCCGAGAACCAGTGGCAGCGTCTGCCTGAGGATGTGCGCGCCGACCTCGAAGTATGCGGGACAGAGACGCAAGACTTCGTCTACGAGCATGCGGCACAGCTCGAAGAAGAGCTGCTTCAGGTCATCCGGGATGCCGGCGTTCAGGTGAACGAGGCGGACAATGCAGCGTTTATCGCGGCGTCCGGTCCGATCTACGAGGAATTCTCGACCACCGTTGACGGCGGCGCCGAACTGATCGAAACGATCCAAAGCCTCGCCTCCGGCTCGTGATCTGACAAACCCGGGAGCCTGCTGGGCTCCCGGGTCCGCTCAATCAAAAGCCTACGGTCGACGTTTCCGGGTCCTGGACCCGGATGGGGATAGTCATGCTCAACGCGCTCCAGAGATTGTTCGAGGTCGTTCTCGAAAACCTCGTTATATTTCTGATGATTATCCTGACGGCCATTGTGGTTGTCGCCGTCATCTACCGCCTCGCCGGATCGAGCCTTGCCTGGTATGACGAGGTGGCCGCGATCCTTCTTGCATGGATCACCTACTACGGCTCTGCCCTTGCCGTTTTGAGGCGGCGCCACATCGGGTTCGACTCGGTCCTTCTTTCAATTCCGATGCCGACGCGCATGTGGGCCGTCGCTCTCGCCGAGGCAATCACCGCCGGGTTCTTCATCCTTCTGGCATGGGCCGGGTACACGGTGATGACCATTCTGGGCGGCATGTCTCTCACGTCGCTGACCTGGGTACCCATCAGCTTCACCCAATCCGTCATCCCCATCGGGGCGGTTCTATTCCTGATCTGTCAGGCGCTGAGCCTGCCGGATTACTGGCGCAAGACCGCGGCCGGCATCTCGCTCGAACATGCAGAGATCGAGGAAGAGGTCGAAACCGAAATGAAGAAGGCGGGGAACGGCTGATGCTCATGCTTGCGATTTTCATCGCCATGGTGGCGATGATCTGCCTGAACGTCCCGATCGGCGTGGCTCTGGCCGTCTCCGCAATCCTCGGACTGCTCGTCCTTGAAGGGGCCGGATCGCTCGTCAACGTGGCGCTCGACATGTATGGCGGCGCGACGAAGTTCTCGTTGATCGCCATTCCGATGTTCGTTCTAGCCGGCGCGATCATGAATGCCGGCGGCATCACCGACCGGCTGATCAACTTCGTGGCAGCGCTTATCGGCTTCGTCCGCGGCGGGCTTGCGCATGTGAATATCGGCGTGTCGCTTTTCTTCGCCGAGATCTCTGGCTCGGCGGTGGCCGACGTAGCGGCGATGGGCTCGGTGATGATCCCCCAGATGAAGAAGCGCGGCTATTCCGCCGCCTTCTCCGCGGCGGTGACCTCTTCATCGGCCTCGCTCGCCATCATCATTCCCCCCTCCATCCCGATGATCCTCTACGCAACGTCGGCAAACGTGTCGGTCGAACAGCTATTCGTTGCCGGTGTCATTCCGGGATTGCTCGGTGCTGCGGGTCTCATGGGCGTCGCCTACTTTTTCGCCGTGCGGTACGACCTGCCCCGTGAGGAAGCGTTTTCGGGTCGCCGGCTTTGGGAGGCGTTCATCGATGCACTTCCAACATTCGCGCTTCCCGTCATCATCCTTGGCGGCATCTTCGGCGGCTACGTGACCGCGACTGAAGCTGCGGGATTGGCCGTACTGGCCGCGATCGTGATCAGCTTCTACTACCGTCAGGTCGACCTGAAGCACCTCAAGCGCTCAATGCTCGACGGTGGCATGCAGACCGCGGTTGTCATGCTGCTCGTCGCCGCCTCGGTCGTCATGGGCGGTTTCCTGACCAGGGCTCAGTATCCGCAGGAATTGGCCGCGGGCATCCTTAGCATTACCGAAAACAAGTGGTTGATCCTGCTGATCCTGAACTTCTTCTTCCTGGTGATCGGTTTCTTCCTGCACTCCGCCGCGGCGATTATCCTCGTAGTTCCGATCGTGATTCCACTGATCGAAGCTGTCGGGATCAACCCGATCCACTTTGGTCTCGTGGTGACGCTGAATCTTGCCATCGGCCAGCAGACACCGCCTGTGGCAAGCGTTCTGATAACGGCTTGCGCTGTAGCACGGGCGAACATTTGGGACGTGACCAAAGTGAATATCTACTTCATCGCGGTGCTCCTCACCGTACTCTTGATGTGCACCTACATCCCGGCGATCCCGCTCTTTCTCGTAGATTACTTCTACGGATGATCTCACCAATCCGCCCCAATTCAGGGGCGGGTCGTTCGCAGCCGGAGACCGCCCGCAATGAACCTCGATCTGGCCAACGCCATCGTCGCATCCGCGCTGGAATACCGCCGCACCAACGGCATGAAGCCACTCACGGTGGCCGCAATTGACTCCGGCGGCCACCTCGTCGCGCTCCAACGCGAGGACGGCACGAGCAATCTACGCGCCGAGATTGCACAGGGCAAAGCCAAGGGTGCCGTGGCCATGGGACTGGGCTCTCGCGCGCTATTCAACCGCGCGCAGGAGCAGCCATTCTTTATCAGCGCAATGAACGCTCTGAACGGCGGGAGCCTGGTTCCGGTTCCCGGTGGCGTGCTGATCCGAAAGAACGGAGATCTGATCGGTGCGATCGGGATCACGGGAGACAGCTCAGACAACGACGAAGCATGCGCCGTCGCTGCGATCGAAGGTATGGGGCTGACTGCCGAACCCGGCTGAAGGCACTTCGGGACGGCCGTGCCCTTAAGTCGAGCGAGACTGCTGTGACCCCCGGTGATCGTCCACGGGCAACTGGAGCCTGACGTTTGGTTTGGCGCGGCTGCGCCGGGTTAGCAACGGGCGATGCGCGGAGCCTTTCCGTCTCGCGCAGCGGATCGCCCGTTGCGGCGATCTGGGCGGCAAAGGCCGCTGGGGTGCCGGAGCCGAGGGCCGAATGTGGCCTTCGGTGGTTGTAGTCGGCGACCCATTTGGTGACGGATTCCCGGGCATGATCGAGCGATCGTAACAAGGTCTCGTTCAAGAGTTCGTCGCGCATTCGCCCGTTGAAAGCTTCGCAGATGCCGTTCTGCATTGGCTTGCCTCCCTCTCATGGTTTGCAAGCAAACCACTGCCGGGCAGCGGGGGCGATGAAATGCCAGTCGACTTTGGCCTTCTGCGTCCATGCCAACATGGCGTTCGATGTGAACTCTGTGCCGTGGTCCGAAACGATCAAGCCAGGCTTGCCGCGCCAGGCGATGACCCGCGCCAGTTCGCGCGCGACGCGGACGCCGGAGATCGAGGTATCGACCACCGAAGTCAGGCATTCCTTCGTGACGTCGTCGATTACGTTGAAGATGCGCAACCTACGCCCTGTCACGAGCTGGTCATGGACGAAATCAACCGATCCCGTTGCCCGGCAGGCGATTGCCCGGCAATGGCCGAGAGGGGGCGCGCGTTCGGGAACGCCTCGACCAGGATCGGCGCGCGTGTGCCGACGGCCTTCTTGCGCCCGCGTCGCTTGCGCACCGTCAGCCCTTCTTCGCGATAGACCCGTTGGGTCCGCTTGCGGTTCACGACCAGACCCTCCTGTCGCAGCATCACATGCAGTCGCCGCCTTACGGTGATTGCCCGCAATCACCTACCGGCCAATGGATAGCCGAAGCGGCGCCGCTCTCCGGCCAGCTCGCGCATCCGGTCGCGCAGCGCTTCGTCGTCCTGGTCTTGGCGCCGGTAGCGGATCATCGTCCGATCCGCTCCAACGAGGGTGCACGCCGTTGTTCGCGACAAACGGTCCCCCGGACCGTTTGCTCTACGCTCCAACCTCGCTCATCCGATGGCGCTCCATCAGGCGCGCGACGGCTGTCCGCTTGGCAGCGGGCGTCACCACTTTGAGCTCAGCAAATCCTTCAGACCGGCCCTCGGCAAATCGATACACTGGATCGATTTGTCTTCCTCGCGCCTGTCCAGCATCGCTTCCGCGTAAAGCCGCTTCAACTGCGCGTTCTCCTTTTCGAGCGCCTTCAGCCGCCGCGCGTCGCTGACCTGCATCCCGCCATACTTGGCCTTCCACGCGTAGAACGTCGCACTGCTGATCCTGTGCTTGCGGCAGACTTCAGCCGTCTTCGCGCACGCCTCCTGCTCGCGCAAGATCGCGATAATTTGCTCTTCGCTGAAACGGCTTCTCTTCATTGTCTGTCTCCTCAGTTGGAGAACAGGCTAACCCCGAATCGAGGACTTTTCAGGGGAGCAGGTCAGTCCCTTTGCTGCAATCTGGTACAACTTGATGGCCTGATCACGATAGCTGTCAGCACGCACGCCTGACGACAGACGGAATTCTCTGGCAAAGAATGGCGGTGTGTGATCCAGGGATGCCCTCATCTCTTCCGGCAGTGCGAGCTGCAAGCATGCTCGCGCAGAGACGGAGGCGAGGGCTGGGGGCAGAGATACATTTGCCGAGTCCAGTGACTCCAGACATGTTTCTAGAAGGCTCCAGTTGCCTGTTTCTGAGGCGGAAAGTATTAGCCGTCTTCTTCCCCCATTGTCATAATCCGCCCAGCCGTATCCAGCTTCAGCGCTTCAACGGATTGCGTCGTTCGGGCCGACATGGTTGAGCTGGACAATCAATGCCGCTGATCGCGCTTCTGAAGTGTCGATCTTATTAAGGGAGGCAAGTGCATCGCTCACTCTGCCCTCCGCTGCATCTAGGAATGCTTCAGCAATCGTTGTTTCCTCGCAATTTCCGAGAGCTCTCGCAAATTTCAAAGCCAATTGAGCAACGTTTCTATTGGAGACAGACAACAGTCGAGCGCACCAAGCAAGGCCAACCATTCTTGTTGTCGGAGATGCATCTACGAGGTCTCCGTGCGCAAGTCGCTCGTTAAGCTACAGTGCATTCTGCTCTGTATCGAAGCCAACAAAATAACGCGCACTTATGATCCTGCTGAGGTGGGTTTCCACCTCTTTGTCAAAGACTTCAGCCGCAATTGGCCGCCTAAATATCCCTGAATAGTGCTTCTGAAGCAGATCAGGATAGTTTGATAACCGCCTTCGGATCTCATCCCAAGAATATACTTGGACACGAAAACCAATACCGCTGGCCTTATTTTCGTTCAGCGCCGCGACGTGATCTTGGACAGTTACATCGTTCGGTGCTGTGGTTAGCACCACAAACTCGTCTAGCGGTGGATGAGATTTCTGCGCTTTTGCAATCTCACTATCGATTTCCTGTGTCGTGAGCGTTGAAGGGGGCCAGTTCTTCTTACCCTTGCACTGAGCGCCGCACTGTTTGCCTCTTTCGTCCACTCCCTTGATATCGACGCCGTTTTGCCGCTGTCCGTGGCGCCCGTATAGCTGGGTGTGGTGATCTCCCCAAATCTCACCCCATAGATCAGCACATATGACCTCAAACTCGTCCCAACTGGACGGTGGAGGAAGATCGGTTGTAGCAGGCGTGGGCAATTCGACACCTTCTGTAGACTTTTCACGAGGCAATAGTACGATATCTAGTCTTATAACCTATGCAAGCCCAACTGGATGCTCAAGATACTATGGCCTAATGGTACACGGCGCGGTGGTCATCCCATTGCCTTTCCTGACACGGGGTAAGGTAGCTCCACGGAACATAAGGATTGAAATCAAGGGAAGACGATGACTGATCTTGAAGCCGATCATGACATCTGACCAGTGTCTGCTATGCGGGCTGCAAGCGCTGCAATTAGACAGCGTGTTGGACGTCGGTTGTGGGCCGGGAGCGACGGAGGCGTGCCCCCCTTAGGACCAAGCCACGCTGCGCTGCCGCACGTCTGCTCCGAGCCCAAAATCACCGATGCTGCGTAGCGCACGAACGGTGGCTTCTGTGAAAATGCACTTCAGTTACCCCAATGCGTCCTTCAGCCTTTGGACCATCCACCCAATTGCCGCGTCACCGCTCGCACGTTTGTGCCATGTCGCAGAGACCTGAAAAGGCCGGGGCGCGATAGGTGGATCGTGAACAGTCAATCGAAAGCTTTCGGCCTG
>JBCCPQ010000010.1:0-21144 GCA_039024825.1 Pseudomonadota bacterium | reverse complement strand
GTCGCCGCGTCAGCGCGCGCCTCGATGTCCGTGACCCCGTCCCGCGCCCAATGGGCGGAGCGCATTGCGGGGTTCTTTGAGGCTCATGCAAAGGCGATGGAGACGGAACCGAAGGGGCCGTAATCCGCCTCGATCCGTGTGCCTGGCGGGCATTCAACGGGCCGGATGAAGCTGCCGGAAAGGACGACATGGCCGGCCTCTATCCTTTGGCCGTAATGCTCCATCCGTCGGGCGAGCCAAACCACGCTTTCCACGGGATCGTTGAGAACACCTGCGCCAAGGCCGGTTTCCTCCACCTCGCCGTTGCGCTTGAGGATCGCACCGACCCAACGCAGATCGTCAGCCGTGCCGGGCGCGCCGAGCACGAAACCGCCGTTCGCGGCGTTGTCGGATATGGTGTCGAATACGCTGCGGCTGTGGCCGTCCGCATCTTTGCGCAGGATGCGGGTATCGAGGATTTCGAGGGCTGGACAAACGTAGTCGGTGGCGTTGAGCACATCCTCGCGCGTTGCGTCGCCCAAGAGCGGGGCTTTCATGACAAAGGCAATCTCCGCCTCGACGCGGGGCTGAATGAAGCGACCCGCAGGCACCGTGGTCCCGGATGCAAAGTCCATGTCGTCGAAGAGGATGCCGCTGTCGGGGATATCAATGCCGAGCGCGTCCTGCATGGCTTTGGATGTGAGGCCGATTTTCCAGCCCACGACGTGCCGTCCTTGCGCTAGCTTGCCATCCAAGAGCTTTGACTGGATCGCATAGGCGTCGTCCATGTCCATCTCGTAGCGGCGAGAGAGGAGGGGGATCTGGTGCCCCGTTGCCTCGGCCTCCATAAGGGCCTGCGCTGCGCTGGCATGGTCCTTGGGCGTCATTCGTCTGCGACCCCGTTCTGGAGGGTCCCGATGCCGGTCGCGCTGACTTCCACACTGTCGCCGGGTTTGAGGAACTGCGGCGGGTCGAGCCGTGCGCCCGCGCCGGTGGGTGTCCCCGTGACGATGATGTCGCCCGGGGCCAGCGCCATGAAGGTGGAGATGTAGGCGATCTGCTCCCGGATGGGGAACATCATGTTTGAAAGCGCGTCTTCCTGACGAAGTTCTCCGTTGACGCGGGTTTCGATGCGGGCCTCGTCGATCTGGGCGGGATCGGTGAAAGGGACGATCCACGGCCCCATGGCTCCCGAGCGGTCCCAGTTCTTGCCTTGGGTGACGTTGAATTTTGCGTGCCGGACCCAATCCCGGATTGTGCCCTCATTGCAGAGGGTTAACGCGCAGATGTGGTCATAGGCCTCTTCGGCTTTGATGCGCCGACCGGGCTTGCCGATGATCACCGCGACCTCGCCCTCGTAGTCGAGCTTTTCGCTCTCGGGCGGGCGGATGAGGGTGTCGCCGTGCCCCACGAACCCGCTGGCAAAACGGGGAAACAGGGACATGTGCTTGGGCTGGTCGCTGCCGTCTTTGTACTCTGCGTTGCGGTCCGGGAAGTTCACGCCGACGCAGAGGATCCGGCGGGCATTGGGGATCGGGGGCAGGTAGGTAAAGTCGCGGTGGCTCACGTGGAAACCGCTCGCGGCCTCTTCAAGCTCTGCAAAGCCGCCGCGGGCGATGACGTCGAACAACGTCGGGCAGCGCTTGAAGTGGGTCTTCAGGTTGATGGCCCCGTCTTCGGTGATGGCACCGTAGAATTCCTCGCCACCGGCGACGTAGGTCCCGAAATTCATGGTGTCAGCTCCTCGATGACTTTGGCGGCGAGCATGACGTCCTCGCGGGTGCAGTCGAACTGGCCGACCTGGAAGCGAATGACTTTGCGGCCCCGGAATGCGCCTTGGGTGAGGTAGATCCGACCATCATCATTGATGCGATCAACGAGCCGTTGCTGGGCATCGTCGTCGCCGGGCGCGCGGAAGGTGAAAAGGGAAAGCTGAGGGTCTGTGACGATCTCGTAGCCGCTTTCTCTCAGCGTCTCGCAGAGCTCGGTGGCCCAAAGGACGTGGTTTCGGATGCGCATCCGCAGGTTTTCGAGGCCGTAGGAGCGGATCAGGAACCAGAGCTTGAGCGCGCGGAAGCGGCGTCCGAGGGGGATCGTCCATTCGCTGTAGTTCGTCACGGACTGCGAGGTCTTGAGGTACTCGGGTTCGATCTTGAGGGTGTTGAGCTGCGCGGTGGGATCGCGCAGGAACTGGACGGAGCAGTCGAACTGTGCGCCGAGCCATTTGTGCGGGTTGAAGACGACGCTGTCGAAGCGGTCGGCTGCGTGCCAGATCGGGTCGCGGAGCTCCGGGCAGATCATGGCGGAGCCAGCCCAGGCTGCATCGAGGTGGGTGTAGAGGTCGTGACGCGCGGCGATGTCGGCGATGGTGCCGAGGTCGTCCGAGGCCCCCACGCCGGTCCCGCCGGTGATCGCGATGATGCCCGCGGGGATGTGTCCTACGGCTTTGTCCGAGGCGATCGCTGCTTCGAGGGCGTCGGTGTCCATCGCATAGGTGGGACCGTCCGTGGGCAACTTGACGAGGTTCGCTTGCCCGATCCCGGCGACCCAGCAGGCGCGGTCGATGGAGCTATGGCATTCCTCGGAGCAATAGATACGGAGGCTGCCCTTGCCGCTGAGGCCGTCGCGATTGCCGGTGAAGCCGGTGGCGCGTTCGCGCATGGTCAACACGGCTGACAGGGTGGCCGATGACGCGCTGTCCTGGATGACGCCTGTCATGCCCTCGAGGCCAAGGGCTTGCGCGAGCCAGTCGACCATGCAGCCTTCGAGTTCCGTGGCGGCGGGGGAGGTCTGCCAGAGCATGCATTGCGCGGCGATGGTGCTGACCAGAAACTCGGCGAGGATCGACGGTGGCGCGGCGTTTGCGGGGAAGTAGGCGAAGAAGCGCGGGTGCTGCCAGTGGGTGATCCCAGGCATGATGATGCGCTCGAAATCAGCGAGGATCGTGTCCATGGGCTCACCGGCTTCGGGTGGGCAGGGCGCGATCTGGGCGGCGGTTTGACCTTGGGGTGTCTGCGCCCGGACGGGAAGGGAGGACAACCCACGGCAGTATTCGGCGGCCCAAACGCTGATCTTCGTGCCCCAGTCCTCGAACTCCGCCCACTCCATCAGGGGGCCACAATCGGGGTCGCGTTCAGTGTCGCTTCGCGTGCGCTGACGCCTGTGTAGCGCGAGCCTTCCTCAAACCAGCTTTTGGGAGCGGGCGCGCCCCAGAGCGTTTGCCTTTGCGGGTCGGTGAGGTCCCATTTGATGGGCTCATGGTCAGGATCCACGGTCTGGTAGTCGGAGCAGTAGATTTCGATCCTGTGTCCGTCCATGTCGCGAATGTACAAGAAGAAGGCATTGGAGATGCCGTGCCGCCCGGGTCCACGTTCGATTTTGTCAACGTGCCCCGTCGTTGCCATGAGGTCCAGCAGGTCGATGATGTTGAGAGGCGTGGGCACCCAGAAGGCCAGATGATGGAGGCGGGGCCCGGTGCCATTGGTGAAGGCCATGTCATGCACGCCGCCTTTTCGGTGCATCCACGCTGCCCAGAGACGGCCGGAGCTTTCGTCCTCTGTGTACTCCGTTGTGCGGAAGCCAAGGGCGTTCCAGAAGGCCACGCTCGCATCCACATCCGGGGAGAAGCAATTGAAGTGGTCGATGCGCAGCGGTTTCACCCCACGGTAGAGTTCGTAGCGCTGGTGGATGGACGGGAGACGATCCATCTTGTGGTAGAATTCAATCGGGATTCCGATGTTGTCATGGGTCAGAAGCGTCCGGCCCTGATAGGGTCGCGCGACCCACGACACCTTGTGGCCAAGCACCTCGAAATGGGCGTGGGCCCGGTCGAGATCCTCCTCGCTGTAGACCTTGAAGCCCATGACATCGACGCTGCCCGCCGCGCCCTTTTGCAGCGTCAGGCAGTGATGGCCACGTTCCTCCATGGCGCGGAGCCAGACATGCTGGCCGTCCTCGTCACTGACCTGCAGCCCGAGCGTATCCGCGTAGAACGCTTTCGCCGCGGGCAGGTCCGCCACGTTGAGCGTCACATGGCTGAGGCGCACGGTGTTGAAGGGCGGGTAAAGCTCTGGCGTGGGCACCGGCATCAGGAAGCACCCAGCTTCGTGATCTTGTGGCGGCCTGTGGCAAAGCCCACGTGCTTTTGTTCCATGTAGAATTCAAAGCTCCAGTCGCCGCCGTCGCGCCCGATGCCGGAGGCTTTGACGCCGCCGAAGGGTGTCGGCAGGTGGCGGACGTTCTCGGAGTTTACCCAGATCATCCCGGCCTCGAGCCGGTCAGAGACCCGCATGGCCCGGGTCAGGTCGTTCGTCCAGATGTAGCCGGTGAGGCCGTAGGCGGTGTCGTTCGCGAGTGCGAGGGCCTCGTCTTCCTCGCGGAAGGGGATTGATGTGAGAACGGGTCCGAAGATCTCTTCCTGTGCGATGGCCATGTCGTTTGTGGCCCCAGTGAACAGCGTGGGGTGCACGTAGTAGCCCGGTCTGGATGACGTTCCCCCTGCCGCGATGGTTGCGCCTTCCGCCGTCGCTTTGTCGAAATAGGAGGTGACCTTGGCAAAGTGCTCCTCCGAGATGAGCGGACCGACCTCGGTCGCGGGATCGAGGGGATGGCCCACGCGGATGTTTTTCACGCGCTCCACGAGGCGCGCTTCGAAATCGGCCTGAATGCTCTCCTGGATCAAAAGCCGGGAGGATGAGGTGCAGCGCTCCCCGTTGATGGAGTAGATCATGAAGATGACCGCATCGAGCGCGCGGTCGAGGTCGGCGTCCTCGAATACGATCACGGGGTTCTTCCCGCCGAGCTCGAAATGGAGCCGCTTGAGCGTGTCGGCGCCCTGTTTTGCAATGAGCGATCCGGTGCGGCTTTCGCCCACGAAGGCGATGGCGCGGATCAAAGGATGCTCTGTCAGGGCTTTGCCTGCTTCTTCGCCGTAGCCGTTGACGACATTGAGGACGCCGGGGGGAAGCCCCGCTTCCTCTGCGATCTCAACGAGGATGCGCGCGGTGATGGGGGAGGCTTCGGCGGGTTTTTGGACGACAGTGCAGCCTGCCGCGAGGGCCGGAGCGATCTTCCAAGTGGAGAGCATGAAGGGCGTGTTCCACGGCGTGATGACGCCCACGGGGCCGATGGGGACGCGCGTGGTGATGTTCATGAGCGTGGGCGAGGGCAGGTGCTTGCCGTCGCGGGCGCTTGTCACCTGATCGGCGAAGTAGCGAAAGTTCTCTGCCCCGCGGAGGGCCGCCTTCGACATGAACTTGAGCGCTTGCCCCGTGTCGTAGCATTCGCAGAGGGCGATTTCTTCGGCGCGCGCCTCGATGGCGTCAGCCACGCGGATCAGGATGGCGCGCCGTTCTTTCGCTGGGAGGTCGCGCCAGGCCGGAAATGCGTCCTGCGCGGCCCGCGCGGCGAGGTCGATATCGGCAGCGGTTCCCCGGGCGACGTCGCAGATTTTGCTTTCATCTACGGGAGAGAGGGATGCGAACGTCGTCTCGCCGCTGCGGTCTTCGCCGTTGATGCGGTTCAGGACGCCCCCGTCGCGGAACCGCGCAAGGGTCGCATCCAATGTGGCGAGGTTCTCTTCAAGACTGGGCATCTAGGGCTTTCATGTGGTCGCGGATCGTGCCGATTTTGGGTGAAAGATCGGGGTCGATGTCACGCATCTCCAGAGACAGAGCGATGGAGCGCGTCGCCATGGCAGGGGCCAGAAAGGCGTGCGCGCAGTCAAAGAGTGCCGCCGTCGCGGCCTCCTTTTGGGCGTGGCTGCGTCCGGCGCGGAGGCGGACGGAGATGTCGATGAAGCCGTGGGCCGGGTTGCCGTCCGCGATGGCGTAATGGTCAACACGCAGGGCACGAACGCGAATGCCGGGGGTTGGAAAGGTGTCGATCTCAGCGGCGGCGGCCCGGATAGCCTCGCAAAACGCGGCCATATCGACGGCACCGTCGAGATTAGCGGAATAGTCGATCTGAAAGTGCGGCACCGTCTCCTCCGCGTTGGACGGTAGCGAGGCAAACCTTTGGGCGCAATGGAACAAAAGTGCGGGTGGCCGTCGGGTGTGGTGGGCG
Source organism: Pseudomonadota bacterium (assembly GCA_039024825.1). Lineage (GTDB taxonomy): Bacteria > Pseudomonadota > Alphaproteobacteria > Rhodobacterales > Rhodobacteraceae > Shimia_B. Next base: position 15,102 of record JBCCPQ010000010.1, on the reverse strand, counting down.
TGCGGCGGGTTCTGACGCGTGGGATGGCGCTGGCGCTGAGGCGCTTTATGCGAGTTTTTGCTTTTTTCGGGAACGAAGTCGGCTGTGGGGCGTTCCTAGAGTGGTTGCAGTAGCAACCGTGATCCCCCGCTACCCTTTTCGGGTAGCAATCTCTCCCACGCCGAAAGGCGTGATCCCCAGACTGGCCCGCTGCCTCAGAGCTGCGGGCCGTTTTTTTGCGCTGCACGTCTCATGGCCGAGATTAAGGAGAAGCTGGCGGCAATCGCGGACCCGCTTAGGTCTGGAGGGCCACGTTCTTTTGGGACGACACGATCCCGGAGGTGACTGCGTCCGTCATTTCCAGCGTTTCATCGTCCTCGAGCCCCATGAGGGTCGCCAAGCGGGCGCGGCCGCGGTTGACGCGGCTTTTGATGGTTCCCAAGGCGACGCCGCACATCTCTGCGGCGTCCTCGTAGGAGAACCCTTCTGCCCCGACGAGCGTGAGCGCTTCGCGTTGCTCGTCGCTGAGCTTGGTGAATGCGGCCTCAAAGTCGAGGAGTTGCAGCCGCCCGTCGTGGTCGGGCTTTTGGGAGAGGGTGGCGGAGTATGCGCCGTCTATGTCGGGCACTTCGCGACGATACTTCCGGTGATGCGAGTAGTAGTTATTGCGGAGAATGGTGAAGAGCCACGCCCGCATATTCGTGCCTTCCTCAAATGTATCAATCCGGGTCCATGCCTTTTCCAAGGCGTCTTGCACCATGTCGTCCGCAAGCGCGCCGTTCCTTGTGAGGTTCAACGCGAAGGCCCTCATGGGGCCTATGTGCTCTATAAGCTCGTCCCTTGGATCGGGCGCTGAGACCATGCTTTCCCCTGCGGACTTGGGTGGAAACCGGGCTTAGTTCATGACTTGTCGGGTGCGGCGCTCTCCTCTGCGCGCAGCCTGTCTAAGAGTGTCGTAAATCGCTCCGGGATTTGTTGCGATTTCACCTCATGGTACGCGCGATGCACCTTTTCGTCTATCTTTGCGTGTCCGTGCGGTGTTTTTTCATCTTCGCTCATGCGGTCGGGCTTCTGAGAGGTGTAAGTCAGCAGACATAAAGACAACTCAAAACGCGCCGCTTTGTTCCCGCGTTCTGCGCGAGACGCGGAGACTTTTGGGCGGTCGCGGCGGTTGGTTTTCTTTGGGGTCCCGGGCCGGACGACGGCGACCGGCGTAGATGGGATCGCTGAAATCGTTTTGCCGGGAGTGTTTCTTGTATACACTTTGTATACGAATCGTGAGGCCTGCCCCCCATGTCAGCCAAATCGTCCTGCTATGACGCGCTGAGACTGCGCATCCTCAAGCTGGATCTCGCCCCCGGCGAGGTGCTTGACGAGGCGACATTGTGCGAAGAGCACGGCGTGTCCCGCACACCCCTGCGGGAGGTGCTGCAACGTCTTGCGGGGGAGGGTTATGTGGCCTTGGCGGCGCATCGCGGTGCGAAGGTGGCGTCCATGGACCTGGCCCGCATGCGAACCTTTTTTCAGACCGCTCCGCTGGTCTATGCGGGCATCGCGCGCATGGCGGCGGAGAATGGCACGGCGGCGGAACTCCGCGCGATGAAAGAGACGCAACTTGCGTTCTCGCGGGCAACCGACGCGGGCGAACTGGCGCTTTTGAACCACCGTTTCCATGCGCTGATTGGTGAGGCGGCCCGCAATCCTTATCTTGAGGCTGCGCTTGGGCGCATGCTGATCGACCACACGCGCCTGAGCCAGACGTTCTATCGCCCCCGCTCGGCCCCGGAGGCGGACCGGATCCGGCAGGCGTCTGATCAGCATGATGAGATGATCGCAGCCTTTGAGGCGCGCGACGGTGCGGCGGCAACAGATGTCACGCTTCGCCATTGGGATCTGAGCAGGGACAGCCTGGAGCGTTTCGTGCGCCCGGACCCGCTTCCGCACGACCTTGAGGACCTACGCGATGCAGTTTGAGGGGATCTACACGCCCATCGTCACGCCTTACTTCGAGGATTTTTCCCTGAACGAGGCAGCGCTTTCTGCAACAGTGGATCATCTCGTCGAAGCAGGGGTGCACGGTATCATTGTGGCGGGCACCACCGGAGAGTACTACGCGCAGTCCATGGACGAGCGGATCGAGCTTATCGGCCGCATCAAGGAGCTGATCGCCGCCAGAGTTCCCATGATCGTGGGAACTGGGGCCATGCGCACGGAAGATGCGATCATCTACGCAGAGGCAGCGGTGGAGCATGGCGCGGACGCGATCCTCATTGCGACGCCGCCCTATGCGTATCCGACCGGGCGAGAAATCGCGCTTCATGCCCTTGCGATTGACCGGGCCGCGAACCTGCCGGTGATGCTTTATAATTATCCGGGCCGCATGTCCGTCGACATGGACGAGGAGACGCTGGACCGTCTTGGACGCTCCCCCAACTTCCGGGCGATCAAGGAAAGTTCTGGCGATATCAATCGCCTTCATATGCTCGCGCGGGACTACCCCCATATCGCCTTGTCCTGCGGAATGGACGATCAGGCGTTGGAGTTCTTTGCCTGGGGCGCGCGGTCCTGGGTTTGCGCGGGCTCGAACTTTGCACCGGAGGCGCATCTGGCGCTTTATCGTGCCTGCGCGGTGGACGGGGACTTCACACGGGGCCGCGCGATCATGTCGGCCATGCTGCCGCTGATGCGCGTGTTGGAGCAGGGCGGGAAGTTCATCCAGTGCATCAAGCACGGGCTGACGCTGCGGGGGATCGACGCCGGGCCGCCGCGACGCCCGCTGAAACCACTGAACAAAGACGACAAACGCGAGCTGGCTGAGGTGATCCGCACGATGGATCGGGCTATCGCTGCCATTGAGGGATCCTGACATGAGCGACCTCCTTACCCGTGCGGAATACGCCGCCATTGCCGCAGATCTGACGCTGCCACGATCTGCGTTCATCGATGGGAAGTTCCACCCGGGCTCGGGCCCGACATTTCCGACCGTGAACCCTGCCACGGGGGACGCTCTTGCTGAGATCGTGAGTGCCACGGCGGCCGATGTCGATCTGGCTGTGACCAAGGCGCGGGAAGCCTTCGATCAGGGGCGCTGGGCGACGATGCATCCTTCGGAGCGGAAAGATGTGCTGATCCGCCTGTGCAAGCTGATGACGCGCAATCGTCGCGAGCTTGCCGTGATGGAGAGCCTCGATAGCGGCAAGCCGATCCGAGACTGCGAGGAGATCGACCTCCCCGAGGCGATGAACTGCATCAAGTGGCACGCGGAGACGGCCGACAAGATCTATGATCAGGTGGCGCCCGCGCAGGACGACGCCATGGGCCTCATCGTGCGGGAGCCCATTGGGGTTGTGGCCTGTGTTTTGCCGTGGAATTTCCCGCTTCTTATGCTTGCCTGGAAGATCGGACCGGCGCTGGCGGCGGGGAATTCCGTCATCATAAAACCAGCAGAGCAGACCACGCTGACCGCGCTGCGCGTTGCAGAGCTTGCGATGGAGGCGGGGCTGCCGAGGGGCGTCCTGCAGGTGCTGCCAGGGGACGGGCCGACGGTGGGGGAGCCGCTGGGCCGCCATGACGGCGTGGATATGGTGAGCTTTACCGGATCGACGGAGACCGGGCGTCGATTTCTGAGCTACGCCGCCGAAAGCAATCTGAAGAAAGTCGTGCTGGAGTGCGGCGGCAAGAATCCGGCGGTTGTCTTGAAAGACGCCGAGAACCTCGATCACGTGGCTGAGCATGTCGTGAATGCCGCGTTCTGGAACATGGGCGAAAACTGCACTGCAAACAGTCGCTTGATCGTCCATGCTGATGTGAAAGACGCTCTTGTTGAGCGCATCCTTGCGCGGGTGCGGGATTGGAAGACGGGCGATCCCCTCGATCCTGCGAACCATCTTGGCGCCCTCATCGATCAGGGCCACGCAAGCAAGGTGGCGGGCTATCTGACGGGTGACGCGCTTATCGGCGGGGAGGCCAGCGGTCCTTACATACCGCCCACCGTCTATGAGGTGGAGAAGGCCGATCCAAAGGCGCGGGAGGAGATCTTTGGCCCGGTGCTGAGCATCATCACTGTTGCCTCGGATGATGAGGCGATTGAGATTGCAAATGACACGAAGTATGGGCTGCAAGCCTCTGTCTTTACGGCAAATACGCGCAAGGCAATCCGCGCCGCCCGCGCGATCCGGGCGGGCACTGTGACGGTGAATTGCTACGGAGAAGGTTCTGCGGCGACGCCCTTTGGCGGCTACGGTCTGTCGGGCTTCGGAGGGCGGGACAACGGCCTCGCCGCCCATGACCAGTTCACGGAGACGAAGACAATCTGGATCGACCTCACCGATCCAAAAGACGGCGATGATGTGGGCTAGGACCCGTGGCGTTTAACGACGAGCTTCATCCCGCCCTTGATGCGCAGCGTCAGCATGAACACGACTTTGGGCGACCAGTCGTCGGGCAGGGAGAAGTCGTAGTCGCGGACGAGCTGCGCGACGGCGACGGCGGCCAGTTGCGTGGCGAATGCCGCGCCGGGACAGTAGCGCTCGCCCCCGCCGAAGGCGAGGTATTGGTAGGCGACTTTGGAGCCCTTGGCGGCAAACCGCTCTGGCACGAAGTCGTTGGGTCTTTCCCACAGGCGGTCATGGCGGTGGACCACGTGGACGGGCACGAGAACCGCGTCGCCACGCCGGATTTTCAGGTGGCCAAGCGTCGCGGGCCGCGCTGCCCGTCGCGGGATCGCTGCGAGCGGGGGATAGAGCCGGAGGGCTTCGTCCACCACGAGGCGCGCATAGGCGATGCTACCGTTCCGCGCTTCCTCCCGCACGCGGGCCTGCGCCGCGGGGTCCACCGCCAGAAGATAAAGCGCCCAGGCAATGGCGAGCGCCGTGGTCTTGCGCCCCGCATAGTAGGAGGTGAGGACCGCGCCGCGGATCTGCTCATCGTCAAAAAGCTCTTCCAGGCGCAGGAGCCGCGCGAGGGCATCTTCGCCCTCCGCGTTGCCGCGCCGGTCGGCGATGAGCCCGTCCACCCTGTCCTTGAAGCGCTGGACCGCGGGGCGCTGATTGATGCGCCAGCGCTTGGGCATGAGCGACGAGAGACGCAGAAGATCGCGGGCCGATGTGATGTCGCTGAAGGCGGCGATGGCGTCATCCACGACGGCGGCCTCAAACGCCTGAGCGTCCGAGAAGAGGAAATCCGTCATCGCGTGCTGGACAAGGTGCGAAAGGGCGCCCGAAATTGCCGGCACATCGCCCATATCGCCGATCTGCGCCGAGGTCAGGGCGGCTTCCGCCTCCATCGCGGGCACCTTGTCCCGGACGTGCTTGAGCGCGAAGGCGTTGAGCGTCAGCGCATTCAACCGATCGCGGTGGGCCTTGTTGGCAAAGAGAACGCTGTCATCGGTGAGCGGCTCGAAGACCTCCTTGATGGTGCGCGGCCGTTCGTAGGTTTCGGTATCGCGGAGGATCTCGCGAATGAGCTCCGGGTCCGCGATGAAATGCGCACGAGCAAAGCCGTAGCGACGCGTCACGGTGAATTCTTGAAACAGCTCTGTCGGAATGAGCGGCAGCCAGTTGCGCGCCAGCGCATTCAGCCGCTGACGCAGGCTCAGCCGGGGCTGCGAGCGCGGAAAACGCAGAGGGTGGAGCGGGTGATCTGCCATGGCGCCCGCCGAATACAGCGCGGCCCCGTTGGCCGCAATCTGGGAGGAAAGCCATGACAGTCATGACCGGACGCAAGGGCCGATCCGCGCGCAAGGCTGCGCGGCAGGCGCGGGACTTCACCATGCTGCCAGCGCTCAAGCGACGCTTGCCGCTGACCGAGGTGATGGATGCCGGGCAGGTGGAGAAAGTCGATGCGGCCTCCATGGGTATTCTAGAGGATGTGGGCGTCGTCTTTCGCGATCCCATTGCCCTTGAGGACTGGCGCCGGGCTGGCGCTGACGTGCGCGGGGAGACGGTGCACCTTGACCGCGGGCTGGTGAAGGAGCTGATCGCGACGATCCCGGCGACCTTCACGTTCCACGCCCGCAACCCCGCGAATAATCTGCCCTTTGGTGGGGATCATTCGATCTTTGTGCCCATGACGGGTGCGCCGTATCTGCGCGACCTTGACGATGTGCGGCGCGGGCCGACGCTGGAGGACCTCGCGAACTTCCACAAGCTCAGCCACATGCTGCCCGCGATCCATTCCTCTGCGCATCACATCGTAGAGCCCATGGATCACCCGATTTCGCACCGCCATCTGAGGATCACCTATTCCTCGATGAAGCATTCCGACAAGACGTTCATGGGGATGACGACGAGCCCCAAGAACGCCGAAGATGTCATTGATATGTGCCGGATTCTGTTCGGTGCGGAGTTCCTTGAGACGCATCAGGTTGTGACCGGGAACTGCAACGGCAATTCGCCGCTCGTGTGGGACGAGACCATGCTCGGCGCCATGCGCGCCTTTAGCCGGGCGAACCAGCCTGTGCTGTGCTCGCCTTTTGTTCTTGGCGGGGCGAATACGCCTGCAAGCGTTGCGCCCACCGTGGCGCAGCTTAATGCTGAGGCGCTGAGCGCGCTGGCGTACACCCAAGTGATCCGAAAAGGCGCGCCAGCGATCTACGGACATTATCTGAGTACGGTTTCGATGAAGTCGGGTGCCCCCATGGCAGGGACACCTGAGATCAGCCTCATGAACTACATGATCGGCCAGATGGCCCGGCATTACGGTGTGCCCTGGCGGTCGTCGAACACGCTGGGCGGGGCCAAGACCTTTGACGCCCAGTCTGGCTACGAGAGCGCGACGACGATGATGGCGGTGCTGCATGCGGGCTGCAATTACATCTGGCATTCGGCAGGGTGGAACGAGGCGGGCATGCATTGCTCCATGGCCAAATTCGTCGTGGATGCGGAGCAATGCGCCATGGGCTACCGCATGGCCGAAGGGGTGCGCTGGGACGATTTCGATGAGGCTTTGGCCGCCGTGCGCGACGTGGGGCCGGGTGGTCATTACCTTGGCCATGCGCATACGCTGGAGAACTTCCAGCGGGCGTTCTTCATGCCAGAGCTCTTCGACAACAACTCCATTGAGCAATGGCAGGCGGAAGGGTCTGTGGAGGTGAACGAACGCGCGCTTGCCTACACGCGGCAACTTTTGGGCGAATATCAGGAGCCCCGGCTTGATGCGGGCGTGGACGAGGCACTGCGCGACTATATCGCCCGCCGGGAGCGGGAAATTCCGGCTGCCGAAGCGCTCAATCAGGAGCATTGAGCGTGCAGGGGAGCTTTGTCTGGGCTGATCTGGCCACCTTCCGTCAGGAGGTGGCGGAGACGTTCTACGCCCATGTTCTGGGATGGGGCTTCGCCGACGGGATGGCCCATGCGGGGGGTGCCCCGGTGGCGGCGATCTTCACCATGCCGGAGACATTCCAGAAGATCGGCATGCCGTCCTTCTGGATGAGCTATATCGCGGTGGAGAGCGCCGCTCAGGTGGCTGACGCGGCCACGGCCCTTGGCGCAAAGGTTGAAGTGGGTCCTGAGCCCTATGGAGATGGACAGATTGCCCTGATCCGCGATCCTCTTGGCGCGGGCTTCACCGTCTATGAGGGACCGGCGCTCGCGGGTGTCTCGGAAGGGCCGGGGGCGCGGGTGGGGCACGCACTTTTCATCTCTGATGCCTCGCGGATCACGGGCTTTTACGAAGAGCTATTCGGGTGGTCGTTCGGCCCCTTCGTGGAGGGGGTCAGCCGGGTTTCGCTGAATGGTCAGCTCCTGTTCCACTGCCACGAGATCCCGGATCCTGCCATCCGCGGAAGAGAGGAGTTCTGGGCGGTTCTTTTCGCTCCTGGTCCTGCCCCGCCCGATTTGGAGGCCATGGGCGGCCAACGCGTGGTCGACGTCACCCTGCCCGAAGGCCCCGCCACCCTGTGCCGCGACCCGGATGGGGCAGCGTTCTTCCTGATGGGCACCCACGTTCCGCAGCGCAGTCTCCCCTGGAAAGCCTGGGCAGGTCTTGCGCTCGTGGCCGTCTCCAGCTTGTCCGGACAAGTGTGGCCCTGGCTGATCTTTCTCTGCGTCTGGGTGGCGGAGGGCCTGCGCGCCCGTGAAACGTGGCTCCTTGAGCGCATAACGCGGGCGGGCCAGCCGGTGACCTACTGGTCGATCCTCGGGCTTTACGGTGTGCTGTTCGTTCTCGTCGCGGTTTTGGTGGCGTCATGATCTGCCTGTTCAGCACCCCATGAGCCAGAGCCTGCGCGCGGCGCGCCTTCCGAAAGATCCGGGGCCAGCGGGCTGGGAGCGCGTGTTGCCGCACCGCGATCCTGCGCCCGCGCTCCGGAGCAAGGCGGAGGCCGACTGGGTCGTCATCGGTGCGGGCTTTGCGGGGCTTGGTGCCGTTCGCCGCCTGACGGAGATGCATCCCACGGACCGGATCGTCCTTCTGGAAGCGACGCGCGTGGGATCAGGGCCTGCCGGTCGCAACTCCGGCTTCATGATTGATCTGCCCCATGACCTGACGAGCGAAGACTACGGCGGTGATCTTGACCGTGACCGCGCGCAGATCGCCGCCAATCGCCACGCGATGGACCTCGCGCGGCGCATGGCATCCGAATACGGGCTGGATCGCGAGACGTTTGATCCCTGTGGCAAGATCAACGGGGCCGCGACGGCAAAGGGCCATGCCCACAACATCGCCTATGCGCGCCACCTGAGCCGTCTGGGTGAAGATCACGATATGCTCGACGCGTCGCAGATGCAGGAGGTGACGGGCACCGGCTATTATCAGAGCGGCCTCTACACGCCCGGTACGATCATGATCCAGCCCGCGGCCTTCGTTCGGGGCGTGGCGGAGCGGCTTCGGTCCAATCGCGTCACGATACATGAGGAGAGCCCGGTTACCTCCCTCGACCCCGCGCCGGACGGTTGGGCTGCCACGACGACAAGGGGCAGCGTCACCGCGCCGCGCGTGATCCTTGCGGTTAACGGCCATCTGGAGAGTTTCGGATTCAAGAAACGCGAGTTGATGCATGTGTTTACCTATGCCTCCATGACGCGCGCCTTGACCGCTGCGGAGCTGGCCGCGCTGGGGGGGCGGGAGCGGTGGAACCTGACGCCTGCGGACCCCATGGGCACCACGGTGCGGCGGCTCTCTGGTGCGGGCGGCGATCGCATCCTCATTCGCAACAGGTTTACCTTTGAGCCGAACCTCGAGGTGAGCGATGCAGCCCTTGCGCGGATCACGCGGAGCCATGACCGGAGTTTTGCGGCGCGCTTTCCCATGCTCGCGGGCGTCGGCATGGAGTACCGGTGGGGCGGGCGGCTTTGCCTCACGCGCAACGGCGTCGGGGTCGTGGAGGAGGTCGCGCCGGGCCTGTGGGCAGCATGCGTGCAAAATGGGCTTGGCACGGTGCGGGGCCTTCTGTCGGGCCTCGCGGCAGCCGAGGCGGCGTCAGGCCAGCCGTCAGACGTGGCACGGCAGGTCATGGCCGAGCCCGCGCCGCGGCGGTTGCCACCGGGGCCGCTTGCGACTTTGGGCGCCCGCGCGGTGCTGCATTGGAATGAGCTGCGGGCGGGTCGAGAACTTTGACTTACGTGCGCCTGCGGCGTGCGGCCTGTGCTTGAGCGTGTATTGGTGAGCGCACGCTGCGGCGATACCGTGCGCGTCTCACGCAAGGCGTCGCATGCGCCCGAAGCGGAAGGAGAGGTCCATGAGTGTTTCAGGCAAAAGCATCATAATCACCGGCGCGAGCCGGGGCATCGGGGAAGCGGCGGCACGCCATCTGGCTGCGCAGGGCGCCCGGATCGTGCTGGCAGCACGGTCCCTGGGCGACATCGAGAGAGTAGCCGGAGACATTGCGGATGCGGGCGGGGAGGCCATCGCGCAGGCCTGCGACGTCTCCGATGCGGGGCAGGTTGAGGCGCTCATCGCCCGTGCGGTGGACGCGTTCGGCGGGCTCGATGTGCTCGTCAACAATGCTGGCCTCATCGACCCCATTGCGCGGTTGGAAGAGAGCGATCCTGACGCCTGGTCCAAGGTCGTCGATGTCAACCTGAAGGGCGTTTACTACGGCATGCGCTTTGCGGTGCCTGCCATGGCCGGGTCTGGGACGATTATCAACATTTCCTCAGGGGCTGCGACCGGCGCTTTGGAGGGGTGGTCTCACTATTGCGCCACGAAAGCGGCGGTTCTGTCGCTTACCAAGTGTGGTCACAAGGAACATGGGGAGCGCGGCATCACGGTTGTGGGCCTTTCGCCGGGGACTGTGGCCACGGAGATGCAGGTGCAGATCAAGGCCTCGGGTATCAACCCGGTGAGCCAGCTCGACCCGGACGTTCACATCCCGCCCGAGTGGGTGGCGAAGGCCATCGTGTATCTCAGTGGCCCGGATGGTGCTGCGCATGCGGGCGGTGATTTCTCCATGAAGACGCCCGAAGGCCGCGCTGCGCTCGGGCTCCCTGCGCCGGGCTGAAGGCTTGCCCGGGGCGCTGTGTCGCGCCATGCTGCGCCCATGCATGACCACGCCCATGACAATGAACTGAGCGACGCTGAGGCGCGCACGAGGGCGCTCGAGACCATTCTGGTGGAGAAGGGTCTGGTCGACCCCGCCGCCATTGACGCGATCATTGAGACCTATGCCGAGAAGGTTGGGCCGCGGACCGGGGCCCAGGTCGTGGCGCGGGCCTGGACGGATCCCGATTTCGCATCGGCGCTGCGCGAGGACGCGACGGCGACCATCGCTGGCATGGGATTTTTTGGTCGTCAGGCGGAGCACATGGAAGTGGTCTGGAACGGTGAGGGGGTGCACAACCTCGTCGTCTGTACGCTTTGCTCGTGCTATCCGTGGGCCGTCCTCGGGTTGCCGCCGGTTTGGTACAAATCCCCGCCTTACCGCGCGCGGGCGGTCTCCGAGCCCCGCGCGGTCCTGCGGGACTTCGGCGTGGAGCTCCCCGAGGAGACCCGGGTCAGGGTTTGGGATTCGACGGCGGAGGTGCGCTATCTCGTGATCCCGGAACGTCCCGCTGGGACGGAGGGGCTGGACGAGGCCGCTCTGGCCGCGCTGGTGACGCGGGAAAGCATGATCGGCACCGGGCTCGCACGGGATCCGGACGCATGAACGGCCCCCATGACCTTGGCGGTCGCGCGGGATTTGGCCCGGTGGTGGTCGAGCAGGACGAGCCTGTATTTCATGCGGATTGGGAGGGGCGCGCCCTCGGTCTGACGCTCTGTGCAGGCGTTCTCGGACACTGGAACCTCGACGCCAGTCGTCACGCGCGAGAGAGCCTTCCGCCGGCCTTTTATCTCAGTGCGTCTTACTACGATATCTGGCTGACGGCGTTGGAAGCCCTTCTCGCGACGCATGGAGAAGTCAGTGAACGCGAGCGTGCCTCGGGCCGGATGGAGACGCCCGGTCTGCGTCCCGAGCGCAAGCTGGACGCCGATGCGGTGTTTGCGGTGCTGTCAAAAGGCGGTCCCGTGGATCGGTCCGGCGCCGGTCCGGCCGCTTTTGCGGTCGGCGACCGGGTGCGTCTTCGTCGCGGCCTGGTGAGGGGGCATACGCGGCTTCCCTCTTATGCCATGGGGCGCACGGGCGTGGTCACGGGCATCCGTGGGTTTCACGTCTACCCGGACAGCAACGCCCATTTTGAAGGTGAGGCGCCCTGTTGGTTGTACGGTGTGACATTCACCGGTGAAGAGCTTTGGGGGAGCGGGGCTGAGCCCGGCACCGAGATCACCATCGACGCCTTTGAGCCCTATCTGACCCATGCGTGAGCCCGACCGCCCTTTTGATGCGCCCTGGCAGGCGCAGCTCTTTGGCCTCACCGTGGCTCTGAACGAGACGGGTGCTTTTGCGTGGCGGGACTGGGCCGCACGGTTCGGAGCGCAGCTTGAGGGCGTGTCCGAGACCGGAAACGAGGCGTATTACCGGGCCTGGCTTCGCGCGTTTGAGGGCTTTCTTGTAGAAACCGGCGCGGCGACGGCGGCGGAGGTGGCTGATCTGACCGCTGCTTGGCACGCAGCGGCCCATGCCACGCCCCATGGTCAGCCCATCGTCTTGGCGTCGGCGTGCGGCTCTGTTTGACGCTTGGCGCGTCAAAGGCGCCCGCCCACCGACCCGTGTGCCCTAGAGCCGGGGTTCGGTGAGCTTTTCGTAGAGCCCTTTTCGCAGGGCCTTGCCCGTCAGGCCGGGGGCGAGTTGGCCCATCCGCGCCAGGAGTGTGGCTTTCGCGCCGGGGATGATCACCGGCCGTCGGTCTGCGAGCCCTTTCAGGATGATGCGGGCAGCGTCCTCCACAGGTTGCCGTGCGGCGACGGTTTTTGCCGAGTTTTCGGGCGCGTAGCGGGCAGCGTGGTCCGTGGCCATGGGCCCCGGGAAGATGCAGGCCGCGTGTTGGCCTTTGGGGAGCGCTTTAGCGAGGCTGCGCGCGAAACTTGCGAGCCCGTCCTTGGAGGCGGCATAGGAGACCGCCCCGGGATAGCCCGTGAAGGTCGACAGGGAGCCTACGAAGGCGTGGATGCCGTCCCGCTCCATGGCCTTGGCGGCGAGGAGGGCGCAGGTGATGCGCATGGGGGCTTCGAGATTGAGGGCCAGGATGCGGGCATGGTGGTGCGGCGGGATCGCTTCAAAGGGGCCCGTGCCGGAGATGCCGGCAGAATGGATGATGCAGGAGATGGGGCCGTGCGCGGCGAGAGCTGCGGGAGCGGCATCGTCCGTGAGATCGAGGTGGAGCGTACCACAGGGCAGGGTGGCGAGTGCGGCCTTGTCGTAGTCAACGGCCAGGACTGGCTGGCCGCCGGCGTGTATCGCGCGTGCCAGTGCGCGGCCAAGGCCGTGGGCGGCGCCGGTGACGATGGTCGTCATCCGCGGCCTCCCGCGAGGGCGTGGCGCAGCGTGTAGGCCGGGCCGAACCTCTTGTTCCTGCCGGCGGCTATCGCCTTTGCCAGGGATTTTGCGACGGTTTGCGGAGAGGTGAAGAACCGGCGGGCGGCAATGTCGCCGAGGCCCGCCTTGTCGTGCATCCCGGTGGCTGTGGGGCCGGGATGAAGCGTGAGGACCTTCACGCGGTCTTCCCATTCCAGTGCGAGGCTTCTCGCGGCTCCCGTGAGGGCCGCTTTGGTCGCGGCATAGACCGAAAAGTCCTTGTGCGCACCGCGCGCGGCGGTGGAGCCGATGAGGGCAAGCGTTCCCCCCTCAAGGCGCGGCAGCAGCGCCTGCGCAAGCAGCAGGGGTGCGGTGACATTGAGGGCGATCATCTGCGCAATGTCGTCGGCGGAATGCTCTTCCGGTGCTGCGACCTTGCCTGCCCCCGCATTCAGGATCGCGACGTCCAGCCGGGGCGGCAGCGCGGCGAGCACCGGTTCCATCGTGTGGGTCAGATCGCAGGGCACGTAGGCGCAGGGCATGGGGCGCGCGAGGTCGCCCGGCGCACGTCGACCCGTTGCCGTGATCTCCCAGCCCTCGGCGCCATAGACGTCAACCAGAGCCCTGCCGATGCCGTCCGAGGCCCCCGTAATGAGTACGTGCGGCATGGGTCGCCTCAGGCGGCTTTGGCCGCTTGCCGGGACTTCAGGAAGCTGGGAATCTTCTCCTTGAACTTGAAGAAGCCCTTTGTGGCGTAGGGCCAGGCTTCGGCATCGAAGGCGCGCACCTGGCGTTTGAGAGCGATCCCTTTTTGCGCCAGGCTACGCTCGGCCTGGGCGAGTTCGGTCGCGATGGGCCCTGTGGGGGCGTGGGCGGTCACGAGTTGTTCTATCCCGTGACGTTCCGCCCATGGTGCGAGGTCCGAGGAGAGGAGGCGGGGCGCATCGGATACGCCATAGCGCTGGGCTGCATCATCCGTAAGAGCCTCGCGGAATGTCAGGACGCGTTCGGCAGGCTCCAAGGGGCTGCCGTGGTCGAAGGGCTTCAGCACGACAACCTCTGCGTGGTCAGAGCGCATCAAGGCTGTCGGGCTCAGATCCTCCCAATGGAGAAGGATCGCGGTGCGTTTCCCGGTGTCCGCTGGGTCTGACAGGGGCAGCGGGCCCGGCGGGCCGAAGGGCGCATCGTCGAGGGGTTGGGGGTTTCGTTCGAGCCCGTGCGGCTTGAAGCGGCCCTCTGTGTAGCGGGAGATGTTGTCCGCCTTGGCCGCGTAGACTCTGCCACGGGTCTGGATCCCCGCCACCCAGCGCCATCCGAGCGTGTTTGAGGCCGGATCGCCGTCCAGGAGGTGGCGCAGGAAGAAGTCCGCGCCGAGCGTCCACGGCAGACCGAGCGTGAAGACCCAGATCGAGGCGAACCACATGCGGGCGTGGTTATGGAGGTAGCCCGTATCGGTGAGCTGGTTGGCCCAGTAGTCGAAGCAGTCGATGCCGGTTTCGCCGTTGCATGCGTCCTGCCAGGCGCGGCGCAGGGCGCGGTCTTTGTCGAGGGTGGCCACGTCTTCTTCCAGCTCGTGCTGGTACCTGTCCCAGACCTCGGGCCGGAGCTCCAGCCAGCCTTTCCAGTAGGTCCGCCAGTAGACTTCCTGAATGAACTTTTCGGCCGTGGACGGGGCGAAGCGGGCAAGGGTCGCGTCGAGGACTTCTGCTTCGGTCAGGGCGCGGTGCCGGATGTAGGGAGAGAGTGCGGAGACATGCGGGTGTCCCGGCACATCGTAGTTTCGCTTGGCGGCATAGTCGCGTCCTGCCTTGGGGAGAAAGGCGTTGAGACGTTCGAGGGCGGCGGTTCGGGTCGGCTGAAAATCCTTCATGCCCCGGACTTAGTGCCCGGTGGCGCGGCGCAAGACTTTCCGGCGACAAATGTTTTTCAGCGCGCCGTGGTCGCCCGGTCGGCTGGCGCGTCAGTGGACGGGAAGGGCTGCTTGGGCGTAGAGCGTCCCGACCAGAAGCGCCCAGCCATCGTCGTACATAGCCTTGATCTCTGCACCATTGTCGTAGGCCTCGAAGCCCATGTGGACCAGTTCCACGCGGCAGCCGTTTCCGAGGGGCGTGAAGGTGACGTCCACCTCCGTGGGCATATCGGCGCTACGGCCCGGTTGCCATGTCATGCGAAACCGGCGGCCGGGCGACCATTCGAGGATCTCGCCCCACAGCGCTTCTTCCTCATTGGCGAGGATCTCCACCACGCGGCCGCCTTCACGGGCGTCAACGCGGATTTCGGTGGAGGGAGGGAGG
>JBCCPQ010000009.1:0-21221 GCA_039024825.1 Pseudomonadota bacterium | reverse complement strand
TCGGGCTGCTCACCACACCGCTCAGGGATCGATTCGGAATTCCAACCCGCCTTGAATTTTATACTACAGATGAGCTCCACGAGATCGTGACGCGCGGTGCGCGTCTTCTCGGCGTGGAGGCCGATGCAGACGGCGCGCGTGAAATCGCCAAGCGGGCGCGTGGAACCCCCCGGATCGCGGGGCGGCTCCTGCGGCGGGTCGTAGACTTTGCCGTGGTGGAGGCTGACGGCCGCATCACGCGTGTCGTGGCCGACAACGCGCTTACGCGCCTCGGCGTCGACGCGCTGGGCCTCGACAGTGCTGACCGCCGCTACCTGTCGTTGATCGCAGAGAACTACGGCGGTGGGCCGGTGGGGGTGGAGACGATGTCCGCTGCCTTGTCAGAGAGCCGCGACGCGTTGGAGGAGGTGATCGAACCCTACCTTCTTCAAATGGGCCTCCTTCAAAGGACACCCCGCGGCCGCATGCTGGCCTCCAAAGCCTGGGCGCATCTGGGCCTGCCGGTCCCCAAATCCCAGTCCGACCTCTTTTCCTGAGATCGGGCCCGCCCGCCTCCCTTCTTCGCGCTGCGCGCTCGAACCTTCGGAAGCGCGCTTCGCGCGGGGCGCGCCCTGGAGAGGGCAGGGCTCAGGAGGAGCGGTCTGTATGCCTCCGGCGGAAGTACAGGGCACAAAGAAGATGACAGGAGCTCTTCATGCTTTCTTTGTGCCCTATACTTCGGGGAGCGCGAGGGGCTGGCCCCTCGTTCCCGCAAGAGGTAACCGGGCACCATGGATGCAGCTGAGGTCGAGACCTTCTTTACGCGGGGCGATGGTTCCTACGTTTTTGCGCGATGGGGGCGGGCGATTGCGCCGGTGGTCTTCGGTGTGGAGCAGGAGACGCTCGACGTCGTGAAGGCGGCGATTGAGGCGGTGGTTGTGCTTGCGGGGCACAAGATGGCCGACGTCGACCCGGAGCTTGGTGTGAACTTGATGGTCTTCTTTGTGCGGGACTGGGATGAGCTGGGGGAGGTGCCGCATCTGGGGGCCCTCGTGCCGGACCTCGGCCCGCTCTTGACCCGTCTCAAGGCGGCAGATGCCAATCAGTACCGGATCTTCCGCTTTGACGAAGACGGTGCAATCAAGGCGGCCTTCGTCTTTGTGCGGATGGACGTGCATATGGCGGCTGTCTCAGCCGACACGTTGTCGCTCTCCCAGGCGGTGCAGACGATCCTCCTGTGGTCTAACACCGCGTTCATGGACCTCTCGCCGCTCGCCCAGATCGGGGACAAGGTGATCCTGCGCCCCGACATCGCCGACCTTATCCGCGCGGCTTACGATCCGGTTATGCCGGTGGCAGCGCAGGATGCGAGCCACGCCCTCCGGCTCGCGGCGCGGCTAGGGGCGGGGAAGCAGTGATCGAGCAAAACGCCCTGACATTTTTCATTGCGATGTCCGCAGCGTTCATCCCCATCGCTGCCTTGCAAGTTTATGTTCTTGTCCTCATTTTCCACAAACTCGCGCGCACACCGATTGCCGACAACGACATCATCATTCGCCGCTATCACATTGTGGTTCCGATTGGTGGCGCGCTCATTTGGGCCTCAGTGTCGGCCGAAGGCGGTCCGTATGAAGGGTTTTGGGTCGCCGCAGGGTGGTGCGGTATGGTCCTCTTAGCCTGCGCCGCCACGCTCACCTTCCGGGAATCCATTGCATTGCGCTACGGACACTCGGAAACAAGAGACACGGCCGCCATGGTATGGAGCGGCATGTCGGTGATGGTGGCTGCGGCACTCGCCGTTGGCATGCACTTTTCGAACTGAGATGACCCATACCTTCCCCCTCACCGTCTACTACGAAGACACCGACATGGGCGGGATCGTTTACCATGCCAACTACCTCAAGTTCATCGAGCGGGCGCGGTCGACATGGGTGGCGGAGCTCGGCGTGGATCAGCGCGCACTGCGGGACGCAGGGACGGTCTTCGTCGTGCGTCGGATCGAGAGCGATTTCCTCGCCCCCGCGATGCTGGGTGATCAACTCACTGTGACCACGGAAAGCGAGAGCCAGACCACTGCGCGCTGGATCCTGCGCCAGACGGTCATGCGGGGCGAGAAAATGCTGTTCGACGCGCGGGTTACGGTCGTCGCCATGGGCCTTAACGGGCGTCCCCAGCGCCTCCCGGCGGAGCTTCGCGCAATCGCCGGCCTTGGCGGGGCGAAGTAACGTAGCTTTCCCCTCCCGTTTGCGGTAGATTGCCTTAAATGAGGGCGAAACAGCCCCGTAAAGAGGCAGGTATGGAAGCAGCAGCGGATTTCTCCATGTGGGGGCTCTTTGCCCGTGCGACGATCATCGTTCAGGTCGTCATGGCCATGCTCGTGGTCGCGTCGGGCTGGGCCTGGGCGATCATCATCAATAAGTCGCTTCAGTACCGCCGCGCCCGGCGGCAGGCGGCGACCTTTGATCAGGCATTCTGGTCAGGCGAACCTCTGGACGAGCTGTTCGACGGTCTGAACATGCAGCCCAAAGGTGCCTCCGAGACCATCTTCAGCGCGGGCATGATGGAATGGCGCCGCTCGCACAAGGAGGACGGCGGCCTTATCGCCGGGGCGCAGGCGCGGATCGACCGCTCCATGGATGTGGCGATCGCCAAGGAAAGCGACACACTCCAGAAGGGGCTGCCGATCCTTGCAACGGTGGGCTCCGTTGCCCCCTTCGTGGGCCTGTTTGGAACCGTCTGGGGGATCATGAATGCCTTCATCGAGATTGCCGAGCAGCAGAACACCTCCCTCGCCGTAGTAGCGCCGGGCATCGCCGAGGCGCTGCTTGCCACGGGGCTTGGCCTTCTCGCGGCCATCCCGGCGGTGATCTTTTACAATAAATACAGCGCCGATGCGGACCGGATCGTCTCGGGCTATGAGGCTTTCGCCGATGAATTCGCAACGATCCTGAGCAGGCAGCTCGACAGCTGATGGGCGCGCAGGTTCAACAGGCAGAGCGCAAGGGCAGACGTCGCCGTCGCGGTCGCTCGCGCCCGATGTCCGAGATCAACGTGACGCCGTTTGTCGACGTGATGATGGTGCTTCTCATCATCTTCATGGTGGCCGCTCCGCTCATGACGGTGGGCGTGCCGGTTGAGCTGCCGCAGACCGCCGCTGGCGCGCTGACGTCTGAGAGCGAGGAGCCGTTGACCATCACTCTGACAGAGGATGGGCGCATCATTATTCAGACGACCGAGGTCCCCGAGGCGGAGTTCCTGACCCGCCTGCGCGGCATTGCCCAGGAGCGGGCGGATAACAAGGTCTTCCTCCGCGCCGACGGGGCGATACCCTATGAGCGCGTGGTGCAGGTCATGGGCGCGCTCAATGCAGGCGGCTTTCCCGATATCGGCCTTGTGACGGACCTTGGGGGGCCGACCCTCGATGGCGCCATCGTGACGGGCGAGGACGGGTAGGGCCCGATGTCCGTCGGCGGATATCTTTCCACCTTTGGCCACGGGTCGCTTTTGGCCTTTGTGTTCCTTGGGCCGGGTTTCGATGCCGATCCGCTGCCGATGGAGGATGTGCAGGAAGTCTCCGTGATTTCAGAGGCGGAGTTTGCCGCGCTCTTTCCGCCAACCGCCGCGCCGGAGGTCCCGGTGGAGCCGGTGGCGTTGAGACCACCTGAGGAACCGGAGCCAGAGCCCTCTCCTGCGCCACCGCCGCCGGAGCCCGCGCCAGCGCCGCCGCCAGAGCCTGCGCCGCCACCGCCTGCACCGGCGCCGCCCACGCCTGTCCCCGCACCCCCCGCGCCGGAGCCCGAGCCGGAAGTGAGCGAAGAAGTCATCATTCCACCCTTGCCTGAGGCGCCGGAGGCCATCGCCGCCCCGGTGAGCAACACACGGCCAAACCCACGTCCCGCGCCCCGCGTTGCGCCCGAACCCATCGCCGCGCCCGAGGCTGACACTCAGGTCGCCGAAGAGGTGCAGGAGGCCGCAGTGCCTGTTGAGGACCCCGAGGCAGAGGTAGTCGCCGAAGAAGAGCAGGAGGCCACGTCTCCCGAGGAGGCCACGACCGAAACCGTCACCGAGGCCGAAGAAGAGGAGCCTAGCGGTGCGGTCGCGTCCTCCCTGCGTCCCCAGGCGCGCCCGGCACGGCCAACGCAGACAGCGGAAACGGACGAGGCTCCAGCGACGGAGACCGAGGCTGAAGAAGAAGATCCGCTCGCGGCTGCCCTGACCGAGGCGCTGGAGACCGACGAGGCCCCGGCGCGCCCGACCGGGCCGCCTCTCACGTCGGGGGAGACGAACGCGCTGCGCGTCGCCGTCGCGCAGTGTTGGAACGTGGGCTCGCTCTCCACCGATGCGCTGCAGACTGTCGTCGTGGTCGGCGTCGACATGAATGTCGACGGGACACCCAACAACGGGTCTGTTCGGATGATCTCCTCCTCCGGCGGATCGGCCCAGGCTGCTCAGCAGGCGTTCGAGGCGGCGCGCCGCGCAATCATTCGCTGCGGGGCGCGGGGCTTTGACTTGCCGCGGGAAAAGTATGAGCAATGGAGGCAGATCGAAATGACCTTCAATCCAGAGCAGATGAGGATCAGGTGATGCGGTTTCTTGTGATTGTCTTTGCTGTCGTTTGGGGCCTTGCGGCGCCCGTTCAGACCCTCGCTCAGAACGGGCCTTTGCGGCTCGAGATTACCGAGGGCGTGATTGAACCCCTCACATTCGCGATCCCTACCTTCGAGGCTGAAAGCGATGCCGCACGGCAACTGGCGGAGGACGTCACCCGCGTCATCGCCTCTGATCTGTCTGGCACAGGGCTTTTTCGGGAGATCCCCGCCACGAGCTTCATCGCCCAGCGTGCGGCTTTCGTGGCTCCGGTCCGCTTCCCTGACTGGCGCGCGATCAACGCACAGGCGATGATCACCGGCGCGGTCAACGTCGTTGGCGGGCAGGTTACGGTCAAATTCCGGATCTTTGACGTCTTCTCCGGCGCAGAGCTGGGGCAGGGGCAGCAGCTTGCCGGCACGGCGGAAGGATGGCGGCGCATGGCGCACAAGGTCGCCGACCAGGTCTATTCCCGGATCACGGGCGAGGCGCCGTACTTTGACAGCCGGGTGGTTTTTGTCAGTGAGAGCGGGCCCAAGGGCAACCGTCGACAGCGTATCGCGATCATGGACTACGACGGAGCGAACGTGCAGTTTCTGACCGACAGCTCCTCCATCGTGCTTAACCCGCGCTTTTCGCCCACGGGAGACCGCATCCTCTACACGTCTTACGAAACGGGCTTCCCGCAGATCTTTGTCCTCGACGTGGCCAGCGTCGGACGGCGCTCGCTTGATACCGGGGACGGCTCCATGGGCTTTGCCCCGCGCTTTGCACCAAACGGTCAACGGGCCGTCTTCAGCCTGGAACAGGGCGGTAACTCCGACCTCTATACGATCGACTTGGCGAGCGGGCAGCGCCAGCGCCTGACGTCGGCACCCTCCATCGAGACCGCGCCGTCCTACTCTCCCGACGGCCGCCAGATCGTCTTTGAAAGCGACCGCTCCGGCACGCAGCAGATCTACGTGATGCCCGCAGGCGGCGGGGAGCCGCGCCGCATAAGCCAGGGGGAGGGACGCTATTCGACGCCCGTCTGGTCCCCCCGCGGAGACCTCATCGCGTTCACCAAACAGATCAGCGGTCGCTTCGCCATCGGCGTCATGCGCGTCGACGGCACGGAGGAACGGCTCCTGAGCGCCTCCCCCCTCGACGAGGGCCCGACCTGGAGCCCCAACGGCCGCGTTATCATGTTCACCCGCGAGACGCTGGGGGAGAACGGAGCGCCGTCGATCTATTCCGTGGACATTACCGGCCGCAACCTCAAGCGCGTGGGACTGGCAGGCCAAGCCTCTGATCCCGCTTGGGGGCCGCTCCAGCCGTAAGCGAGACGTGATTTCGAGATTTCAATGCCCCGTGCTAACGAAGGGGCAAAAGAGGGACGAGCAGAACCATGACCCATATTCTTCGCCTGATGGCGCTATCCACCCTGATCCTCGCGGCGGCCTGTTCGTCGCCAGCCCGTTTCGACAACCCCGCTGGTGACGGCGCATTAGGGGCGGGCGCAAGCGCAGGCGCGGACGTCCTTGATCCGGCGTCCGACCCCACCTCTCCAGTGTTCTTCTCACAGACAATTGGAGACCGCGTGCTCTTTGCCGTCGATCAATCCACGCTCAGCGGGGAGGCGCAGACGATCCTCACCCAGCAGGCCCAGTGGCTTCTGACCAATGGCGACTATGAGGCGATTATCGAAGGCCACGCCGATGAGCAGGGGACAACTGAATACAACATTGCCTTGTCTGCCCGCCGCGCCAATGCCGTGCGCGAGTTCCTCGTCACCCAGGGCGTCGCGGGCACCCGCCTGCGCACCTTGCCGCTCGGTAAAGAGCGCCCGGCAGAACTGTGCGCAGAGGAGCGCTGCTGGTCCGCCAACCGCCGCGCCGTCACGGTCATCTCCAGCGGAGCACCGCTCAGCTGATGCGCCGGATTGCCCTTGCTCTAATCTTTCTGGCCGCGCCTGCGCTGGCGCAGGAGGATCAGACGCTCGCCGATATCAAGCAGGAGCTCTCTGTCCTTTTCGTTGACCTCCAGCGCCTGAAGCAGGAGCTGAATACCTCCGGCTCCGTGGGCGGGGTGCAGGGTGGATCTGTCCTTGATCGCGTGAACGCCATCGAGGCGCGCGTGCAGTCCCTCACCGCTAAGACCGAGGAGCTTGAGTTCCGCATCGACCGCGTTGTCCGCGACGGGACGAACCGCGTGGGCGATCTGGAATTTCGCCTCTGCGAGCTCGATGAGACCTGCGACATCGGCGAGCTGGGCGACACGCCCCTGTTGGGCGGTGTTGACGCGGAGCCTGCGCCGCCCGTCGCTGCGGCCCCGGACACATCAGGGCTCACCGTTAACGAAAACGCAGACTTTCAGACCGCGCAAAGCGCGCTTGAGGCAGGCGACTATGCGCAAGCCGCCGACCGCTTTAACGCCTTCGTTGAAACCTATCCCGGCGGTCCCCTGTCCATCGACGCGCAGTACTTTGCCGGAGAGGCCCATGAGGGCTTGGGAGAGATGCGTGCCGCGGCGCGGGCCTACCTCAACGCCTTCAGCGCCGATCCCGTGGGGCGTCGCGCCCCGGATGCGCTCTTCAAGCTGGGCACCTCCCTTGGTGCGCTGGGCCAGACTTCCGAGGCCTGCGTGACGCTGGGCGAGGTCATAAACCGCTTCCCCGGCGGTGACGCCGCCGCGCGCGCGGTGAGCGCGCAGGGCACGCTCGGCTGCTGAGGTGGCCGACAAGAACGCAATAATCCCGCCAAGAGGTCTGCTCCATCGCTTCTATGAAGAGATGGGGGCCCTTTTTGGCATTTTCCCCCCGTCCACGATTGCGGTGGCCGTCTCGGGCGGGGGCGACAGCATGGCGCTGCTCCATCTGGCACGCTACTGGGGGCGCGAAAGCTCGGTCGGCATCCGCGCGGTGACGGTGAACCACCACCTCAGGCCCGAGGCCGAGGCCGAAGTCGCCTTGGTCGCGGCGGCCTGCGAGGAGCTCTATTGCTCGCATACCGTCCTGGATTGGCACTGGGACGGCACGGGCAATCTGCAGGACGAGGCCCGCAAGGGGCGCCTCAACGCCATCGGCACCTGGCTGGATGGGAACAGAGGCACCAAAAACCTGCTCATGGCCCATACGCTCGACGATCAGGCCGAGACCTTTCTGATGCGCCTCGCGCGGGGGTCTGGCGTTGACGGGCTTTCAGCCATGGCGCCGCGTGTGGCGGTGCCGGGCTATGAGCTCGATATCCTGCGCCCGCTCCTGGGTGAAACCCGCGACGAGCTGCGCCACTACCTCAAGGTCATGAAGATCGACTATGCCGATGATCCGTCAAACGACGACCCGACCTTCGAGCGGGTGCGGATGCGTCAGGCGCTGCCCGCGCTGGCCGAGCTTGGGCTGACGAAGGAAAAGCTTGCCGCGACGGCGACCCGAATGGGCCGCGCGCGGGAGGCGCTGGGCGAACGTGCGCTCGAGGCCCATAACGCCTGTCTCGTCGGCGGCGACGGGTCGATGCTCTTTGACGTGGTCTATGACCGCGACCTTTTCGCCAAGCTGTCCAAGGACATCCAACTGCGCCTTCTCGCCGCGGCGCTGCAATATGTGGGCGAAGAGCTCTACCGCCCGCGGCTTTCTTCGCTCGAAGATGTTCTCGACCGCGCTCTGGCGGGCGGCGCGTCGACTCTGCACGGGGCGTTTGTCTATCCGCACCGGGATTTTCTCTACATCGTCGCGGAATATGAGCGGATTAAGGACGAGCCGAAAAAGAGGGGCCGCTGGCGCAACACTTACTGGACCGGAACCCTGGAAGTGAGGCCCTTGGGAGAGGCCGGCGCCGCGCAACTGCGCAATAACACTCGCCTTCCTGCCCGCGTGCTGTGGCCTTGCCCGGCGGTTTGGGACGGCGACACAGTGCTCGCAACGCCTCGTTTGGGCGCAAATGAGCACTGGAATCCGGCGCCGGAGCACTGGCGATTCAGGCGATTGCTCACTTCGCGTTGAACCTGACGCGATTATGTCTATCTTCATGGGGACGTCCGCGGGGCAGACCCCGCCCCCAATCCCTCATGAGGAGTGACCCTTGGGCAACGCACGTAATTTCGCCTTCTGGATTGTCCTGTTCCTGCTGCTCTTGGCGCTGTTCAGGCTCTTTTCGGGCGACACTGCCACCGGGCAGTTCAGCACGCTGAGCTATTCCGACTTTGTGGAAGCCGTCGAAAACGGTTCCGTGAGCACCGCCGTCATCGACGGTGAGAGGATCACGTTCCAGGGGACGGACAACCGCAGCTACACGACCGTCCAGCCCACGGATTCCAACGTCTCCGAGCTGCTGATCGATAACAACGTGTCATTCAATGTGCAGCCTCAGGAAGACTCGATCTTCCAGACGCTGTTCCTGACGCTGCTGCCGTTCCTGCTGCTGATCGGTGTCTGGGTCTACTTCATGAACCGCATGCAAGGCGGGGGCCGTGGCGGTGCCATGGGCTTTGGCAAGTCGCGCGCAAAGCTCCTGACCGAGAAGCACGGGCGCGTCACCTTTGACGACGTGGCGGGCATCGACGAGGCCAAGGAAGAGCTCGAAGAAATCGTGGAGTTCCTGCGCAACCCTCAAAAATTCTCGCGCCTCGGCGGCAAGATCCCCAAGGGCGCGCTGCTCGTGGGCCCGCCGGGTACCGGTAAAACGCTCCTCGCGCGCGCCATCGCGGGTGAGGCAGGCGTCCCGTTCTTCACGATCTCAGGCTCTGACTTCGTTGAGATGTTCGTCGGTGTGGGTGCCTCCCGCGTCCGCGACATGTTCGAGCAGGCCAAGAAGAACGCGCCCTGCATCGTCTTCATCGACGAAATCGACGCCGTGGGCCGGTCCCGTGGCGTGGGCTACGGCGGCGGCAATGATGAGCGAGAACAGACGCTCAACCAGCTCCTCGTGGAGATGGACGGCTTCGAGGCCAACGAAGGCATCATCATCGTCGCAGCCACGAACCGCCCCGACGTTCTCGACCCGGCGCTTCTGCGCCCGGGCCGCTTTGACCGTCAGGTCCAGGTGCCGAACCCGGACATCAAGGGGCGCGAAAAGATCCTCGGCGTCCACGCCCGCAAGGTGCCGCTTGGCCCCGACGTGGACCTGCGCATCATCGCGCGCGGAACGCCCGGCTTCTCCGGTGCTGATCTGGCAAACCTCGTGAACGAGAGCGCGCTGATGGCTGCCCGTGTGGGCCGCCGGTTCGTGACGATGGAGGACTTCGAGAACGCCAAGGACAAGGTCATGATGGGCGCCGAACGTCGCTCCATGGTTATGACCGAGGACGAGAAAAAGCTCACCGCCTACCACGAAGCGGGTCACGCTGTTGTGGGCCTCTACGTCCCGCAGCACGACCCCATCCACAAGGCCACGATCATCCCGCGCGGTCGCGCGCTGGGCCTCGTGCTGTCCCTGCCGGAACGTGATCAGCTCAGCGTGTCAAAGACCAAGTACACGTCCAAAATCGCCATGGCGATGGGCGGCAAGGTCGCTGAAGAGCTGAAGTTTGGCGAAGAGAACGTCACCTCCGGCGCAACTTCCGACATCCAGCAGGTATCGAAGATCGCCCGTGCAATGGTCACGCAATTTGGCTTCGCCGAGGAGCTGGGCCACGTGGACTATGCCAACGAACAGCAGAGCTACCTGGGCTCCTACGGCGGTGGCACAAGCCACTCCCAGGAAACCCAGAAGATTATCGACCAGAAGGTCAAAGAGCTGATCGACACCGGTTATGAGACTGCAAAGCGCATCCTGACGGAGCATGAGGAGGAGTGGGAGAACCTCGCCCAAGGCCTCCTGGAGTACGAGACTCTCACCGGCCCTGAAATCCGCAAGGTCATGAACGGGGAAGCCATTACCCGCGGCGACGATGACGATGACGGAGATATCTCCGGCACGCCGTCGGTGACCGCAATTCCGAAGGCCAAAGGCCGGAAGAAAGACACGCCACCGTCGGGTGGGGACCTAGAGCCCGAACCGACGTAAGGGTCCGCACGGAAGAAGAAGAACCCCGCCCTCGACGGCGGGGTTTTTCTTTGGCAGTCAGGCAGGCACGGAGGACCTGACATGCCAGCCCTTAAGCCTACGACATTCAGCGGAACTGTGCGCTGGATCGGACGCGTAACCGACCGCACCGCAACGCTGGCTTCCGAAGGCATGGAGCGTGCGGAACTGACGTTCGCAGGCATCGCGGGGGAGGAGCACGGCGGCCTTACTCGCGCATCCTGCAGCCGTGTGAAGTCCCAGCACCCCAAGGGCACGGAAATCCGCAACGTCCGCCAGCTGAGCGTGGTGAGCGCTGAGGAACTGCGGGACATTGCCGCGGCCATGGGCGTGGACGCTTTAGAGCCGCATCAGATCGGGGCATCGCTCATGGTCGAGGGGCTGCCCGACTTCACGCATCTACCGCCGTCCTCCCGTTTGCAGGGTCCATCGGGCGTGACGCTGATCGTGGACATGGAGAACCGGCCTTGCCACCTGCCGGCGCGTGTCATCAATGAGACCGACCCGGGCAAGGGCGGCGCGTTTCAGAAGGCTGCCGACGGCCGGCGGGGCGTTACCGTGAGTGTGGAACGCGAGGGTTTGCTCGCGGTGGGCGAAGTCCTGACGCTCCACATCCCGGACCAGCGCGCATGGGCTCATGTTGACGTGGCACGGGGGACGTAGGTTTCCTATTGTGCGCATGGGTGGCCGCCGGTGGACGCCTGCGGCGCGCAGGATGTCGGAATTGGGGTGCCTTGTTTCGGTGATTCCGCGTTAGGCGGCTTTTGAGAAGACCAATACCGCTGGGAGGGCGGCGCGATGAGCTATAAATCTGACATCGAAATCGCCCGCGAGGCACAGAAAAAGCCAATCCAGGAGATCGGGGCCAAGATCGGGATCGGCTCTGACGATCTCCTTCCCTACGGCCACGACAAGGCGAAGGTCTCACAGGCCTTCATCAACGGCACTAAGGACCGCACGAACGGTAAGCTCATTCTCGTGACGGCGATCAATCCGACGCCCGCGGGCGAGGGGAAGACAACGACGACAGTGGGGCTTGGCGACGGTCTGAACCGGATCGGCAAGAACGCCATGGTCTGCATCCGTGAGGCGTCGCTGGGCCCGAACTTCGGCATGAAGGGCGGCGCTGCCGGCGGCGGCTACGCGCAGGTCGTGCCGATGGAGGAAATGAACCTCCACTTTACCGGTGATTTCCACGCGATCACCTCCGCGCACTCGCTGCTCAGCGCGATGATCGACAACCATATTTACTGGGGTAACGCGCTGGAGATCGACCTGCGCCGCGTCACCTGGCGCCGCGTGGTGGACATGAACGACCGCGCGCTGCGTCAGATCACGGCGTCTTTGGGTGGCGTGGCGAACGGCTTCCCGAGGGAGGCAGGTTTCGACATCACCGTGGCCTCGGAGGTCATGGCGATCCTGTGCCTCGCGACCGATCTGGAGGACCTGCAGAAGCGCCTTGGCGACATGATCGTGGCCTACCGTCGTGACCGCTCCCCCGTCTATTGCCGCGACATCAAGGCCGACGGCGCGATGACGGTGCTTTTGAAGGATGCGATGCAGCCGAACCTCGTGCAGACGCTGGAGAACAACCCGGCCTTCGTCCATGGCGGCCCGTTTGCGAATATCGCCCACGGCTGTAACTCCGTCATCGCCACGACGACCGCTTTGAAGGTGGCTGACTACGTGGTGACGGAGGCGGGCTTTGGTGCCGATCTCGGCGCCGAGAAGTTCATGAACATCAAGTGCCGTAAGGCGGGGCTCGCGCCCTCCGTGGTGGTCTGCGTGGCCACCGTGCGGGCCATGAAGATGAACGGCGGCGTGGCCAAGGCTGATCTGGGTGCGGAGAATGTGGAGGCGGTGAAGGCTGGTTGCCCGAACCTCGGCCGGCACATCGAGAACTTGAAGAGCTTCGGCGTGCCCGTGGTCGTGGCGATCAACCACTTCGTCACCGACACCGACGCTGAGGTGCAGGCGGTGAAGGATTACGTGGCCGAGCAGGGCGCAGAGGCCGTGCTGTCGCGCCACTGGGAGCTGGGCTCCGAGGGGTCCGCGCCGCTGGCAGAAAAGGTCGTGGAGGTGATCGAAAAGGGTGAGGCGGACTTTGCGCCGATCTACCCGGACGCGATGCCGCTCGCTGAGAAGATCCAGACGATCTGCAAGAAGATCTACCGCGCCGACGAGGCGGTGATGGACAAAAAGATCCTCGATCAGCTCAAGCTCTGGGAGGAGCAGGGTTACGGGGATCTGCCGGTCTGCATGGCCAAGACACAGTATTCCTTCTCCACTGACCCGGGCCAGCGCGGAGCGCCGACCGGTTTTAGCGTCCCGGTGCGGGAAGTGCGGCTGAGCGCGGGTGCGGGCTTTATCGTGGCGGTCTGCGGGGAGATCATGACGATGCCCGGCCTTCCCCGGGTGCCGTCCGCCGAGGCGATCCGCCTCAATGCCGAGGGCCAGATCGAAGGCCTGTTCTAAGCGGTCGGGCGCGCGGCTCTGTTTGACGCTTCCGGCGTCAAAGGCGCCCGCCCACCGACCCGAAACACAAAGGTGACCTATGACCCATGTGGCTGAGATTTACTGGGAAGCATCCGGGGATGTGGCCGCGGGCGCCTATTCGCGCGCCCATAGCTGGCACTTTGACGGCGGTGCGCAGGTGCCGGCGTCAGCTTCCCCGGATATTGTCCCGGTTCCCTTGTCCCAGCCCGAGGCCGTGGACCCGGAGGAGGCCTTTGTCGCCTCGCTGGCGTCCTGCCACATGCTCTGGTTCCTCGATTTCGCCCGCCGCGCAGGGTTTGTCGCCGAAAGCTACACCGATCACGCTGTGGGGCACATGGAAGAGACGAGCGAGGGCGGCCTGTGGGTCGCGCGCGTGGACCTGAAGCCCTATACCGTCTGGAGCGGTTCCGGCCCCACGCTGGACGAGGAGCGCGCGCTGCACGACAAGGCCCATGGGGCCTGTTTCATTGCGAGCTCCGTGAAGTCTGAGATCGTCATTACAGTTCACGAATACGCGGAGGCGGTAGAAGCATGAGCGCTGAGATCATTGACGGTAAGGCTTTCGCCGCCCGCGTGCGGGAGCAGGTCGCCAGCCATGTGGCTCGCCTGAAAGAAGAAAACGGGATCACACCGGGCCTGGCCGTCGTACTGGTGGGTGAGGATCCCGCGAGCCAGGTCTACGTGCGCTCCAAGGGGAAGCAAACGGTGGAGGTCGGCATGGCCTCCTTCGAGCACCGCCTGGAGGCAGATACTGACGAAGCCACACTTCTGGCCCTCGTGGATCAGCTCAATAAGGACCCGTCCGTGCACGGCATCCTCGTGCAACTGCCTTTGCCGGGGCACCTTAACGAGGATCTGGTGATTAACTCGATCGATCCTGCGAAGGATGTCGATGGCTTTCATATCTCCAACGTGGGGCTTCTGGGGACCGGGCAAAAGAGCATGGTGCCCTGCACGCCGCTCGGCTGTTTGATGATGCTGCGGGATTACCACGGGAGCCTTTCGGGGCTGGATGCTGTGGTTGTCGGGCGCTCCAACATTGTGGGAAAACCCATGGCGCAGCTGCTGCTCGGTGATAGCTGCACCGTGACGATCGCCCATTCCCGGACGAAGGACCTCCCGGATGTTGTGCGCCGCGCGGATATCGTCGTGGCAGCCGTTGGGCGGCCGGAGATGGTGCCCGGCGACTGGATTAAGCCCGGCGCGACGGTCATTGATGTGGGCATCAATCGGATCGATGCGCCAGAGAAGGGCGATGGCAAGACCCGTCTCGTGGGCGACGTGGATTATGAGAGCTGTGCGGCCGTGGCAGGCGCGATCACGCCCGTGCCGGGCGGGGTTGGACCAATGACAATTGCGTGCCTTCTCGCGAACACAGTGACGGCATGCTGCCGCGCTAACGGGCTTGCGGAGCCCGAGGGCCTCACGGCGTAAAATCCTTGCGAAGGATTTTACCAAGGATTTGGCGCAAATCCTTGGCACCCGGCTTAGGCGGCTGTTGGCACGGACAGATCGTCGCCTTAGTGCCAAATTCCTGCGCCAGGAATTTGCGAAGGGTTTTCGCAAAACCCTTCTCCCCTAGGTCTGCGTCATGGACCTTCCTGAGAAGATAGAAGCCTGGTTCGCCGCAAAAGGCTGGGCCCCGCATCCCCATCAGCGCGCCATGCTGGAGCGTGCGGATGCCGCGGCCACGCTCCTCATCGCGCCCACCGGGGGCGGCAAAACGCTTGCCGGGTTTTTGCCGACCCTAGCGGATCTGGCCCGGACGCCCCACGAGGGACTGCACACGCTCTATGTGTCTCCGTTGAAGGCCCTTGCGGCAGATATCAAAAGGAACCTTCGCACCCCGGTGGAAGAGATTGGTCTTGATATCCGGATCGAGGATCGCACCGGCGACACGACGCAGACTCAGAAAAAGCGGCAACGCGTAGACCCGCCGCAAATCTTGCTGACGACGCCGGAGTCTCTGGCGCTGCTCACGTCCTATGAGGACGCCCCGCGGATGTTTCGGGGACTTAAGCGCATTGTTATCGACGAAATTCATGCGTTATACGAATCAAAGCGCGGCGACCAACTCATGCTCGCCCTTGCAGCGCTGGAGCGGATCGTGCCCGGGATCCGGCGCGTCGGGCTTTCCGCGACCGTGGAAGACCCGGAGAGCATCGCCCGTTTCCTCGCCAAGCATCCCGAGCCCTGCGCGATACTCGAGGCCGATGCCGGTCCCCCCGCGGACATCGCCATGCTCGAGACCGATGAGCTGCCGCCCTGGGCGGGGGGCGGGGGCAAGTATGCGATCCCTGCGATCCTTGAGGAGGTGAAGAAGCACAAGATCACACTCATCTTCCACAACACCCGGGCGCAGGCAGAGCTCTTCTTTCACAATTTGTGGCTCGCCAATGAGGAGGCGCTGCCCATCGGCATCCATCACGGCTCCCTTTCCAAAGAGCAGCGCCAGAAGGTCGAGGCGGCCATGGTGGAGGGGTCGTTGCGCGCAATCGTGTGTACCGGGTCGCTCGATCTCGGGATCGACTGGGGGGATGTCGATCTTGTCATTCAGGTCGGAGCACCAAAGAACGTGAAGCGCCTTGTCCAGCGGATCGGGCGCGCAAATCACCGATACAATGCGCCGTCGAAGGCGCTCCTTGTTCCTGCGAACAGGTTCGAAGTGGTGGAATGCATCGCGGCTTTGAGGGCCGTGGCGGAGCATGACCTTGATGGTGATGGACGCGGCGCGGGACCTCGCGACGTGCTGTGCCAGCACATTCTGATCGCCGCCTGCGCGGGGCCGTTCGAGGATGTGGCGCTCTATGATCAGATGCGGATGGCCGGCGCTTATGCGGATCTCGCCTGGGAGGAGTTTGAAGCCTGCCTCGATTTCTGTGCCACGGGGGGTTACGCGCTTAGGGCTTATGATCGGTGGCAGCGGCTCAGGCGCCGGAACGATGGGCGCTGGGAGCTGCGCGACCCGCGCGCGGCTCAGCGGATCCGGATGAATATCGGAACCATACAGGACACCGACACGCTGAAGGTGCGGCTCAAGAACCGGGCTGGCGGACGGCCTTTGGGCGAGGTGGAGGAGGGTTTTGCAGCGACGCTGACGCCTGGCGACACGTTCCTCATCGGGGGTCAGATCGTGCGCTACGAAGGGCTGCGAGAGATGACGGTGGAGGTGACGCGCCGTGCGTCCGACAAACCCAAGATTGCAACGTTTCTCGGGACGAAGTTCGCGACGTCGACCCGCCTGACCCACCGCATTTTGCGCATGTTCCAGCAAGACGACTGGCCCGAATTGCCGGATCACACGCGCGACTGGCTCAAGCTCCAGCGAGAAGTTTCCAAGCTTCCGGAAGCGGATCGTCTGCTCGTGGAGAGCTTTCCCCATGATGGACGGGCGCAGACCGTGGTTTACGGCTTTGCCGGGCGCAATGCGATGCAGACTCTGGGCCTTCTTGTCACGCAACGGATGGAAGAGGCGGGGCTCGGGCCCATGGGGTTTGTCGCGACAGACTACGCAACGCTCATCTGGTCTCTGGACAGTGTCACGGATCCAGCCCCTCTCTTTTCGCGGGAGGGGTTGGTCGAAGGCCTGGAGACGTGGCTGGCGGGGAACGCCGTCATGAAGCGGACCTTCAAGGCCAGTGCGAATATCGCCGGTCTCATTGAGCGGAACACGCCGCAGAGCCGGAAGTCGGGGCGGCAGGCGACGTTCTCGTCCGATATCCTCTATGACACGCTCCTGAAGTACGATCCTGACCATGTCCTGATGCAGATCACCCGGGAGGAGGCGACGCGTGGTCTCGTGGACTTCGGCCGCATTGAAGAGATGTTGGAGCGCGTGGGCGACCGCATCGATCACCGGGTCCTGCGCCGTGTGACGCCTCTGGCGGCACCGCTCTTTCTAGAAGCAGGGCGGGTGCCGGTGAAAGGGCTCGCAGATGAACGGCTCATGGCGGAGGAGGCGGAGCGGCTGATGGAGACAGCGGGCCTCGACCAGATCGATAAGCCGGAGAAGAAGCGTTGGGCGGTGCCATTCTGAGGCAAACCCGGAAAAAGTTGACAGCTGTCAACTAGTTAACAGGTCATTGCCTCTACGGCGCCCGCGGAGTGCTGCGTTAACCTCTTGCCGTGGCGACGGCGATGCGCGAAGAACGCATCATGAACGTACACTCTTTCACCCTCTCGGGAGCGGCGCTTGAGGCGCGGGCTTCCGGCGCGCTCTATTGGCCTGCAGAGCGCATGCTCGTGGTGTCTGACCTCCATCTTGGAAAGTCGGATCGGATCGCACGGCGGTCGGGCTCCCTGCTGCCGCCCTATGAGACGCGTGACACGCTTGGGCGGTTGGAGGGCGACATCGCGGCCACGAACGCCAAGACGGTCATCTGCTTGGGCGACAGTTTCGACGATCTCGCCGCCGCGGAAAGCCTGGACGAAGAGGAACGGCTGTGGCTGGCACGGCTTCAGGCCGGTCGTCGATGGATCTGGATTGAGGGAAACCACGACCCGGGCCCGGTGGATTTTGGTGGCACGCATCTTGCTGAACTAGTGGCCCCGCCGCTGACGTTTCGCCATATCGCGGAGGCCGGTGCCACGGGCGAAGTGAGCGGGCACTATCACCCAAAAGCGCGTCTGAACGCGCGAGGACGTGTCATTACGCGAGCGTGCTTTCTTTATGATGCGCGCCGGGTAGTCTTACCGGCGTACGGCACATACACGGGCGGGCTCTCATCGCACGATGAAGCTTTGCGTGACCTGATGGAGGAAGGTGCGCGTGCGGTCCTTACCGGGCGGCAGGCTCACGCGATCCCGATGCCGCGCTAAGGCTTTTGCGTCAGACGATGCCGGCTTCTTCAAGCTCCGGTATCTTGCCGCGGCTGACAGGGATGCGTTCCTCGTCAGTGCTGACGACGAAGAACTTGCCACCTTTGCGTTCAACCTCGCGGATGGCGTGCCGGGCGACCCAGTGTGACCGATGGGTGAAGAAACCTTCGACGCCGTCCATTTCTTCCACGGCATCTGCCAAGCGCATGCGAACCTCGTGGCGGCCGCAGGGGGTCACGATCTCTACGAAATGATCTTTTCCTGAAATGCGCAGGATGGGGCCGTCGATCCCGTCTGGAAGGCGCTTAAACAGCCGGGGGCGTGGGTCGATAGCCTCGCTTTCGTGGGCGCTGCGGCCAAAGGGAATGGCAAAGCGTGCGCAGGTCACGATCCCACCGAGGAGGTAGCAGGCCAGCACAGCCTCCAGGAAGCTTACCGGCATCGGGATCGGATCCAGATACGCCTGCACAGCAGGATAAAGCGGCGCGATGATGAGCGGCGGCATGATGACGAGGCGGCCGATCTCTTCCTGCTTGTAGGTCGCCTCAGGCAAGTATTCGTCCGCCCAAGACATCGAGACTGCGATCAGGAAAAGGCCCCAGCCCACGATGCAGAACCACAGAACCGTGCGCTCGGACGTTTCTAGCAGGTCGAACGTACCGAAGGGGCCCATGTACCCGGCCACAGCGGAGCTCAGCACCCAGATACCCAGGTTCTGAAAATCGAACACCCTGCGTATTAATCGTTCAAGAAAGCCCACCGCGGCTCCTTTCGATTAGACGTGTCTTAGTCGTAGGGTTTCCATCTGGTATGGGCAAGCAATTGACGTAACGTCAAATGGTAACATCTTGAAAAGCCTAGTGTTCGATATGCTCCTCTCGCACGAACATGTTGGCCCACGCCCTGTCGATGAGGCTCGGGCTCATCTGATATGGAATGCCTTCGAACTCGCAGATCGACATCATTTGGTCGATCAGGAAGACTGGCTGGTAATTTGCGTAAACGTTGTCGATCTCACTGTACTTTTCTCCCAGCAGATAGATGAGCGTTTCTTCATCAAGCGGCATCCCCTTCTTCTTGGCCACGAGGGCAAAGATCTTGAGGAAGTTTTCCTGGTTCGGGCCGTCGATCTTGATCTTGTAGAAGATCCGGCGAAGGGCCGCTTTGTCGAAGATTTCATTCGGATGGAAGTTGGTGGAGAAGATGACGAGCGTGTCGAAGGGAACCTCGAACTTCTCGCCGGACTGAAGCGCGAGGATGTCGCGGTTTTCTTCCAGCGGAACGATCCAGCGGTTCACAAGCTTTTGCGGCGGCTCTTCCTGGCGGCCAAGGTCGTCGACGATGAAGATGCCACCGGAGGACTTGAGCTGAAGCGGTGCCTGGTAGGTGCGCGCTGTCGGGTTGTAGACGAGGTCGAGCATGTCGAGCGACAGTTCACCGCCGGTTATGACGGTGGGGCGGTCGCAGCGGACATAGCGCGTGTCAAAGCGGTTGGCTGTGCGGCGCAAGCTGTTGGGGTCGTCGACCTCGGCCTCTGCGGCGGTGTGGACGATGGGGTCGTAAACGGTAATGACCTGGCCTGCGTACTCGACGGCGCGCGGGATATAGATCTTGTCACCCATGGCGTCGCGGATGCCGTTGGAGATAGAGGATTTACCGTTTCCTGGGGGGCCGTACATGAGGCACGAGCGGCCCGCGCTCACCGCGGGTCCGAGCTGGTCTAGGAGGTCATCAGGCAGGATCAGGTGGCCCATGGCCCCGATGAGCTGCTCGCGCGTCACTTGGATGTTGCGGATGGACTGGCGTTTCACTTGTTCGGCGTAGACGTCCATCGGCACGGGCATCGCGCCATAGTATTCGGACTGGGCGAGGGCGTCCTGCGTCCGGCCACGGCCCGCATCTGTGAGCTGATAGCCCATCTCCCCGCCGTTGTTTGCGTTGAGCGTGCCCGTGGCTTCAAGGAGTTTCTGCGTGCGGCAGATGTCCACGAGTTCCTGCACGACCGGCACGGGGAGGGCGATGGCCTCTGATATCTCGGACACGTTCTCGAGGTTTTTGCGGAAGATCGTCTTCAGGAGGACGTCTCGCATCATCACCATGGACAGACGCATGTCTTCCAGCCGCTTCGGGGCTGGAGGAGCCATCACGTTCGAAACCTGCATATTCATGAGCGCCACCCTTTTGCTCTGGTATCGGTCGGGGGGTAGCGGGCCAATTGGGCATTTATGGGGAATTGCTGCTCTGATATTGTGGCCTAAACACCGCTGAATGCGGGGAGGCGAGATGAGCAGACCTTTCACAGCGATGGCCGCTTTGGTCATGCTCTGGGCCGTTTTCGCGGTGGCCTTGATGTTGCCGGGCGCGTTGGCGATCACGAAGCATTCGGGCGACGCTTTGCACATGATCGACATCGTGGAGCGGCTGGCGCTGGGGCAGGTCCCGCACCGTGATTTCATGACACCCATCGGGCTTTTGGCGTTCTGGCCCATCGCTTTGCTCGTGAAGGCGGGCCTGAGCGTGGGGCAGGCATTTCTGGTCGCGCAGGTGGGGCTGGGGGCGGTTCTGGGCGCGCTGGCCTGGGCGTTTGCGCGCCCGAGGGTGGAGGCGGGCTGGGCACTCGCCTTGGCGGCGCTGGTACTGACCTTGACGATGGCTCTCGTCCACGGGGAGGCGGAGATCGCGGTGTCGGTCTCGATGCATTACAACCGTTGGGCTTGGGCGATCGCGTTTATCGTGGTCTTTGCGGCCTTTCTGCCGCGCGAGGACGGCGCGGCGTGGGAGGGGCCCTTGATCGGGCTTCTCATGGCGGCTTTGGCGCTGACGAAGGTGACTTATTTTGCGGTTCTGGCGCCCCTTGTCGTCCTTGGCATGCTTGTCACCGGGCAGCGGATGGCGTTGGCCATTGCGCTTGTCACGGGGGGCATTGTGGCGGTCTTGCTGACCGGGCTCTTCGGGATCGGGTACTGGGTGGCGTATGTGGGCGACTTGCTCGCCGTGGCGCGGTCAGAGATCCGCGCCCAGCCGGGTCTTGACCTCGCGCAGATCTTCACGGCCCCAGCCTATCTCCTGGGGACAGCCGTTGCCTTTGGCTCAGTGATCCTGCTCCGGCGGGGCGGGTATGAGGTGGAGGGCCTCCTTGTGCTCCTCCTTACCCTCGCGGGGAGTTACATCACCTACCAGAACTTCGGGAATGACCCGCAATGGCTGGCGCTGCTGGCCTTGCTGCTCGCGATCTGGGCTGTGGAGGCTCCTACGAGCGGGCCGCGCGTGCCCTTGGCGCTAAGCGCCATGGCGCTGGCTGCGATGATAGCGCCCAGCTTCATCAACATGGCTGCCTCGCCC
>JBCCPQ010000008.1:0-21868 GCA_039024825.1 Pseudomonadota bacterium | reverse complement strand
GGATTTGGGGACCGGCAGGCCCAGATGCGCCCAGGCTTTGGAGGCCAGCATGCGGCCGCGGGGTGTCCTTTGAAGGAGGCCCATTTGAAGAAGGTAGGGCTCAATCACCTCCTCGAGCGCGTCGCGGCTCTCTGACAGGGCAGCGGACATCGTCTCTACCCCCACCGGCCCGCCGCCGTAGTTCTCTGCGATCAACGACAGGTAGCGGCGGTCAGCACTGTCGAGGCCCAGCGCGTCGACGCCGAGGCGCGTAAGTGCGTTGTCGGCCACGGCACGCGTAATGCGACCGTCAGCCTCCACCACGGCAAAGTCCACCACCCTCCGCAGGAGCCGGCCCGCGATCCGGGGGGTTCCACGCGCCCGCTTGGCGATTTCACGCGCGCCGTCTGCATCGGACTCCACGCCGAGAAGACGCGCACCGCGCGTCACGATCTCGTGGAGCTCATCTGTAGTATAAAATTCAAGGCGGGTTGGAATTCCGAATCGATCCCTGAGCGGTGTGGTGAGCAGCCCGAGCCGCGTCGTCGCCCCCACCAGCGTAAAGGGCTGCAGTTCTATCCGCACGGTGCGGGCAGCGGGTCCTTCCCCGATGACAAGATCGAGCTCGAAATCCTCAAGCGCGGGATAAAGCACCTCCTCAACCACGGGGTTCAGGCGGTGGATTTCATCGATAAAAAGGACGTCGCGCGCCTCAAGGTTCGTGAGGATGGCCGCTAGGTCACCTGCCTTCGCGAGCACCGGGCCGGAGGTCATGCGGAAGTTCACGCCGAGCTCGCGCGCCATGATCTGCGCCAGCGTCGTCTTCCCGAGGCCAGGGGGCCCGTGGAAAAGCGCATGGTCCATCGCCTCGCCCCGCCGCCGCGCGCTTTCGATGAACACGCTCAGATTGGCGCGCGCTTCGCGTTGGCCGATGAACTCGGACAGTTTCTGAGGGCGCAGCGCACGGTCTGCATCCTCGGGACGGCGCTCACCGCGCAGGGTTGGATCTGGTCCGTCTTGATCCATGCTCATCCCTTCGGCGCAAGAAGCTTGAGGGCCGCGCGGATGAGATCTGCCTCGGAGACCGAGCCGTCGCCAGCGGCCTGTGCCACGGCTCCGGCGGCTTCACCGGGCGCGTAGCCCAGATTACCGAGGGCTGACAGGGCAGCGGCCTGCGCACCGCTTTCGGTGGGCGTCGGCGGCTGCTTGGGGGGGCGGGCCTCGGCATCAATCACGTCATCGGCCCCCTCAGCGGGCGCAGGTCCCCCCACAGATCCCATGGCCATAACGGCAGGCGCCTTGTCCTTGAGCTCATTGACCACTCGCTGCGCAGTCTTCGGCCCGACGCCTTTGGCCGTCGCCACGGTATTCCAGTCACCAAGGGCAATTGCCCGGCCAACTCCGTCGCCACCCAGCGCGCCCAGGATCGCCATGGACGCCTTCGCACCGATCCCCTGCACGGAGGTCAGCAAGCGGTGCCATTCCTTCTCAGTCAGGCTCAGAAAGCCGAATAGCTGCAGATTGTCTTCGCGCACGAGAAGGTCGGTGTAGAGCGCCACCGCTTCCCCCGGGCCCGGCAACGCAGCCAGGGTCCTTTCCGAGCAATAGACAAGATAGCCAACTCCGCGCACGTCGATCAGGACATGATCGCCGGCCCTGTAGTCGATCCGACCGGAGATCTTGCCGATCATGCGCTGGCTCGCAGCGCAGCCTCGAGCCGGCCCGTGGTTTGCATGTAATGCGCGTGGCAGATCGCAATGGCCAGTGCATCTGCGGCATCTGCCCCGGCCAGTGCAGCGCCGGGAAGTTGCAGGGACACCATGTGCGCGACCTGCCGTTTGTCAGCATGTCCGACCCCCACCACCGCTTTCTTGACCGCGTTGGGTGCATATTCCCCGACAGCCAGTCCGCCACGCGCCACGGCGAGAATCACCACGCCCCGCGCCTGTCCGAGCTTGAGCGTGCCCGCACCGTCCTTATTCACGAATGTCTGTTCAACGGCCGCGGCGTCGGGCACATGGGCGGCCACGACGCGGCTGAGCTGATCGAAAAGGCTCATCAGCCGGTCGGACAGGGGCCCGTCGCCGCTGCTTATCTGACCGTTGGCCACGTGACTGAGTCGCGAACCACGCATCTCGATCACGCCCCAACCGGTGGATCTGAGCCCTGGATCGACCCCTAGAATCCGCATCTGCCGCGCCTCGTTCTTTTACTTAACAAGTGCTTAGCACGAAAGGAGAACATCCGCCAAGCGCCTTGCGGCGGGCTCAAAGCGTTTTGGAGGGTCAATTTCGCCATTCCGAGGTCGGAATGCGACACGCCACGGCTCTGATTCAGTGTTTACTTACAGTCATTTACCAAGCGAAGAAGCCATGCGCTCCCGGCATGTCTCCTATGCGAAAATAGCTGCTTGTTCGGTGCGTTCTCCGGGCCTACCTGCGCGATATGAGAGTTGGGATCGGCCCAACTCCACAAGCCCTGTGAGGACACCATGGCCGCATTCGACACGAACCGCCCGATCGCCACCGCCAGCGCCGGTGGCCTGCGCAGTATTTTCTTCCGCGCGCTCAGCGCCGTCATTTCTTGGCAAGAGGCCCGCGAAACACGCCGGGCGCTCAAGTCGCTCAACGTGCGACAGCTCAACGACATCGGCATGATCCCGGCGGATATCGACCTCTTCGTCGCTAAGTACCGCTAGGAGCTCCGTCGGCCCCCGCTTCCCCCCTCTCTCTCCCATCACTGCAGGGGTCCGACACAATGAGGCCGCGCTTAGGATACCTCCTGAGCGCGGCCTTTTTCTTTTAAAATCGACCCCGACGTGGGGCCGGTCACCTAAAACAATGCGATGGTTAAACGCGACCCCAATACTCAGCGATGAGCGTGGGGCGGAATTCCTTCCATTCCTGCAATCCGCGCAGAATGTAGGGCTCTCCGTGGGTCAGTAGCGTCTGCGTCAACGGATCGATCTCCATGAGCCGCGCGGCCATGGCCTCGGGCCCTGTGCCAGTCTCGAGCCGGTCGAGACGTGCTTGATAGGAAATCGGACCTTCAGACACATAGACCACTGCTTTGAAGCAGCAGAACGCCGCCGCCGTGATCAGTGCAAAAGCCAGCAGGCGGGCAAACCCGGTGCGGCGCGGGCGAAGCACCATCAGGCCGTCGGAACGCAAAACAGTAACACCGCCGCGAGCAAGCTTGCGGTGTTTACGCTCGATACGGCTAATACGCTTGCCGAAACCGCGCGATACATAAAAAGACATGGCAGCCTCCGTGATCGCCCCCGACCACGTGGTCTAAATCGCTCTAAAATGTGGCATGAATGGGGCAGACGCAGAAATTTCGACGAAAAAACCCTTATTATTAAGGGTTAATGGAAAGCGTCAGCGTCACCCAGTCAACAATCTCTGCCTCATTCTCCACATTAAAGCCGTGTTGTGAATAAACTTCCGCCACCTCGTCGGACTGGTGCGAGAGAATTCCAGAGAGAATCGCCCGCCCTCCCGGCGCCGCATGGCGCGCCATCTCGGGGGCCAGGTCGATGAGCGGTCCTTTCAGGATGTTGGCGAAGATCAGATCGAAGGGGGCCGCGGCGCGGATCGTGTCGTGATCGAAGCCCGGGGCCTCAACGCAGACAACTCGACCGCTCAGCCCGTTGGCAATCACGTTGGCCTCGGCAACCTCCACGGCCACGGGGTCGATGTCGGCAGCAAGGATCACGCCCGGCAGGACCCGGGCCGCTGCCATGGCCAGAACCGCCGTGCCGCAGCCAATGTCGGCCACGCGCGGAAACTGGGCGCCCGCATCAAGGAGCCTGTCGAACGCTTCAAGACAGCCCTTCGTCGTCCCGTGATGCCCGGTGCCAAACGCCATGGCCGCCTCAATCAGGAGCGGATCCACATCTGCAGGGACATGATCTGCGTCGTGCGCCCCATGGACAAAAAAGCGTCCGGCGCGCACAGGGCTCAGCTCCCGGCGGACCTTGGCGACCCAATCCACGTCAGGCACTTCGCTCACTGTGAAGCTCCGCGCACCGAAGGCGGCAGCCATGAGATCAAGGCCCACTGCATCCGGCGCATCGGTAAAGTAGCCGCCAACTTCCCAAAGGCCGCTGCCGTCCTCCACCTCGAAGACGCCGACACCCGTGGGCTCCAGACGCTCAAGCGCTTCGCCGAGGGCTTCGGCCTTGTCCTTTCCCTCAAGTGTCGTGAGTGCAGTATAGGTCGGCATGGGCGGGATCTCCTGTCTGGAGCCCGCCCTTATGCCCCCTAGGCGCCGGTGCCAATGGGGCAGGTCACTCCCGTGCCTCCGATCCCACAGTAGCCATTGGGGTTCTTGGCCAGGTACTGCTGGTGGTAATCCTCGGCATAAAAGAAGTCCGGCGCATCCACGATCTCGGTCGTGATCGCCCCGTAACCCCGCTCCGCCAGACGCGGGGCAAAGGCCTCGCGCGACGTAGTCGCCGCGGTCTTCTGCGCCTCGGAATAGGTGTAGATGCCCGACCGGTACTGCGTGCCCCGGTCATTGCCTTGCCGCATGCCCTGCGTCGGATCGTGGCCTTCCCAGAACACCTTCAGCAGCGCGTCGTAGGAGATCTGCGCGGGATCGTAGACCACGCGCACCACCTCATTGTGACCCGTCCGACCGGAGCAAACCTCCTCATAGGTCGCATTTGGCGTGAACCCCCCGGCATAGCCCACAGCCGTCACATGGACGCCCGGAAGTCCCCAGAACATGCGCTCGACACCCCAGAAGCAGCCCATGCCGAACATGGCCTCTTCCATACCGTCCGGCACCGGGCCCTTGAGCGGCGCGCCATTCACGAAATGCTCAGACGCTGTCGGGATCGCAAAGTCGCGTCCGGGCAGCGCCTCCGCCTCGGGGACCATCTCCGCTTTCTTCATGAGCATGCCAAACATGGGACGCCTCCTCTCTCAGGTTTCCTCACAGATAGGTGGCCGAGCCCGCGAGCAAAACCCACCCTTCATCTTTCCCCAAATACCTCCGCCGGAGGCATCCCGCCGCTTGCAAAAAGCGCCGGGGCTGCGCGATACTCTGTCGGCTACCTTCAGCCCCTGCCCGTCGGAGACATGTCAGTCATGAAACAGGTCGGCCTCGTGATCTTGTGTAGCGTCGTTATCATCGGCGGCCTCGTTTTCTTTGGTATCCGGGGCTCTGCCGATCAACGCGAGGAGGCACGCACCTTCATCCGACACGTCTCTGACCGCAACTTCGACGCCATGCGCGCAATGATGCATCCCGGTTTGGCGGAGCAGTTCCCACCGGGAAGCCTTGCCGAAAGCCTCGGGCGCGTCGCGGTCTATGAGGAGGTCTCCTTCACGGGTTTCCAGTCCAGCACTGCCACCGGCATCACCGTGAGCGGGACCGCGCGCGCGGCAGACGGATGCGAAAGCGCGGTCACGATGACGTTCATGGGTGGCGTCATGACGGCCTTCAACATCGCCCCGGTCTGCGAAGACCTCAACCGGCCGCCGCTGGAAGAGGCTGCGTGAGGATCGTCTCGTTCCCGGGCCCGGGATGGCGCGGAATAAGAAGCGACAGGATCAGCGAGATCAGCGCCATGCAGGCCGCGAGCAGAAAGACAGACGCAGGCGACGCGAGCCAAAGGTAGCCTAGCGCCGCGGGCAAAAACACCGCAGCGATGTGATTGATCGTGAACGACACCGCCGCTGTGGGCGCGATATCCTCGGCTCCCGCGATCTTTTGAAAGTAGGTCTTCTTGGCCAAGGCGAGACCAAAGAAGATATGGTCCACGACATACAGAAACGCCGCCACCGCCACGCCCCAGCTAAAGTAGTAGAGGCCACCGTAGGCGAGGAAAACGAGGGTCAGGCCCAGATACTCAAAGCTGAGCGTGTTACGTTCGCCAAAGTAGGCCACGGCGCGGCCCAGGACCGGAGCGACGATGACATTGACCACGAGGTTGATGAGATAAAGCGCCGTGACCTCGTGCACTTCGAAGCCGAATTTCTCCACCATCATGAAGCCTGCGAAGACCACAAATATCTGACGGCGCGCCCCTGCCATGAATTCCAGCGCGTAATAGAGCCAGTAGCGGCGGCGGATCACCATCTGCTTGAGCTGCGGCACGGGCGCCTCGATTTGCGGGAACGCCACGAAGAGGTAGATCGCGATGGCGACCGTGAGGCCGCCCGCAGCCATGTAGATCGTGTTGTAGTCGAGGTCGAAGGCCCGCCACGTCAGCACGATCACAAGATAGGCCACAAAGGTCGCCGCCGATCCCGCCGCGATGAGCCAGCCAAGAACCTGCGGCGCGCGATCCTTCTCCAGCCACTGGAGCTGGAGGGATTGGTTCGCAGTCTCGTAGTAATGAAAGCCGATAGAGCTGAGCATCGTGATCGCCAGAAGGCCGCCCATGGTCGGAAACCACGCCGTCACAGCCGTCGCCGCCCCAAGCAGGATCAGCATGGAAAGCGCGAGCACCTGCTCCCGGATAAAGATGATGATTGCGATCACCCCGACGGCCAGCAGCCCGGGGATCTCGCGGACTGTATGCAGCCAACCGATATCGGAGCCATCAAAAGACGCCACCTCGATCACAAAGTTATTGAGAAGCGCCGACCAGACCGAAAACGAAAGCGGCATGGCGATTGCCATTAACACGAGGAATGCCTCAGGCCGCCGCCAGATTGGACCGGCGCGCGCCTCGGAGAGGGGCTGGGAGCGCATATTTCTGCTCTACGCGCTCAAACCCGCAAGTGAAAGCGCGCGAAAGGCGCGTTGGCACACAGAGCCCCCGCCCCGAATGCACCACCCTCAGGTGGATACGTCGGCCCAAGCGCGGTCAAACCGGCCCTGGGCCAAGTCGTCCGCAGCGATGAAGAGACCGAGGTCACGGCCATCACCGAACTGCCAGCCAAGGCGCTCACTCGAGGTCAGCTCCAGAAGGAAGATCGTGTCGGCCCCCTGCCCGCGTTCGTATCCGCCATGGGGCCGCCCGCCCATCGTCGCGTAGTCACGGGCCTGATCGGCGCGCCAGATTGCGTCGAAGCGCGCAAGGACGTCACGAGGAAGGCTCTCAGGATCATCGCGAAGCCGCAGCTGCACCAGCATTTCAAACGCGGCGAGGTATGCCGGGCGCGCGCGTGGGTCGCGCAGGATCGGGCGGTACGCGATCCCGCCCCCGTTGGCCGCACTGCGCACATGCTCAGTCTCGATGGAGGACAAAACGTCAAATAATGCGTCCGCCGCTTCCGGCGTGAACTCCTCCTCTGACAGCACCGTCGCCTCAACGGCCTTCAGGACAGCCAGAGCGGCGGCGCGGGAGTCGAGCGTGGCCTGAGGCTCCCGGAATGTTCGTGCATTCAGGGCTGTCTGCTGGACCCGCGCATGGGCCAGGACGAGTGCCAGAGCTGAAGCCCGGTCAAAGGGCGTGATAGCTGCATGGCGGAGGTCTTTCTCATCGCGGAGGTCCTCTCGCGCGCGGTCCTCGGGACGCGGCCGCCGTGTGGCGGGGTCTGCGCGATGCGCCTCCGGTGACAGGTCAAAGCGCGGCGGATGCGGCGCGACCCCGTCCTGGATTGCGCGCAGGATATCACGGGCCACGTTGCCCTTGTGTCCGTAGTCAAAGCCCGTCTTGATGGGCGGCCAGTCGCGAGGCTCAAGCGGGCCGGTCAGATGAAGAATCCGCGTCTCGCGGCCAAGGTTGCCGCCATCGGGAAGAAAGAGAGCGAGCGACCCCTGACGCGGGCCGAGGCCCTGCCAGAGATTGTCCGGCAGCCCCGCCAAAGAGATTTGCGCAGCAAAGAGCATGGGCACATCACCCAGCACAGGCCAATCCATGTCTACCGGCAGATGTGGCGCACCGCCGAGCCAGCTATCCGCACGGCCCTGCGCGCCGTCGCGCGCCGGGATCAGCTTGATCGCATCGTCTCGCGGTGCGTGCGCCGGATAAACATCCGGCACATAGGCCGACGGAGCGGCCGCAGGCGGCTCTCCCAAGTCGGGCACAGCTTCTGGCACAGGGAGCGGCTCGGGCGTTTCTTCCTTTGCCACGGCGTTTGGACGCGTTCCCCGCAGCCCGAAAGCAGCGGCCAGCGGATGCCCCCGTCCCGGGCGCATCAGAAGTCCGAAAATGATGAGGGGGATGCCAAAGCGGATCAGCCAGATCTCTGCCGGATCACGCGTGATCCCCAGATAAAGGAGGTAGACCCCCAACAGCCCCAAAGGCGGGGCAAGATACCCTAACGTATGAACAACAGCCACCATAAGGGCGCGAGATAGGCTGGCTTTGCGGAAGGAGAATGGCGTTCTGGCGGCGAATTAGGTCTGCTTTGGAGGCACCCACGCCGGGGATGGCTCTTAATCGCGCGCGCGGTCGAGGACTTCGCGAAGGCTCTTAAGGAAGGCCAGCGTCTGCTGAACGTCCTCTGGTTCCATCTCGGGCAGGACGGGCGCCATGTCGCGACCAACCCGCGCCATCGCCTCTCCGCGGAAGGCGCGCCCGGCATCGGTGAGCCAGATTGTCTTGGAACGCCGGTCACTTGGGTGTGGGCGGACCTCAATTAAGCCTCGCTTTTCAAGGCCCGCCAGCGTGTGCGTC
The DNA here is from genome assembly GCA_039024825.1 of Pseudomonadota bacterium. Lineage (GTDB taxonomy): Bacteria > Pseudomonadota > Alphaproteobacteria > Rhodobacterales > Rhodobacteraceae > Shimia_B. The sequence goes on along the minus strand of JBCCPQ010000008.1, from coordinate 13,308 downwards.
ATGGAATTCTTAGGCACCTGAAACGCCCGCGCGATCTGGAGCGGAGTGCGCCCCTCCCCCACGCGCATGAGATGGTTAAGCACGCTGAAATGCGGCAGAACCATGCCGTTGGGAAGCCGCGCCTCGAAAAAGGCACGGCTGAGTTGGTTGATGATCCCGATTTCGTTGAACAATTCGAAAACCGGGTTCGAAGCGTCGTCAGACATCAATAACTTTCGCGTCAATCGGCCAACGCGGACTGGCTGGCACATCCGGACCATAACCCAGACGGCACAGCATTTGCACGGTTCCTCCGTCAGGTGCGAGGCGATCGTGGACTTTCTGGTACAGCGTCGCCATCTCCGGGTATTCCTGAAGCGCTTGGGACAGGGGCTGGAACCCCAATCCTTCCGCCGTCGCGGCTAGATTGACGCGGACCCAGTGTGCGCCTGTGGCAATCTGATCGGCCCGCATGTTGCCCGCCGTCACGAGCCAGACGTAGCCCATTGCCGTCTTTGTGTTGTCTGTGGTCGCGCGCATCCCCTCCTGAAAGGACATGGACGTGGTGTCCATGAGCTTGGCCTCTGTCATCTGCCCGCCGAGGCGCGCGAATTCGATCATCGGTCCGGTGAGGTCGATGCCGTCTGGCTGGGCATCGGTGGCGCGGGCGCCGATGCGCATGACGTCCACGCTCTCCTTGAAGGTGCGCGGGGTCAGGAGCTCGATCTCTAGCGCCTCCGTGGTGAGCTCCCGGTAATCGGCGACGAATTCCGGGGACGCCGAGGTCCCGATCATCGCGTCCGGCACCGATGCCTCGAGCGCCGCAAGGGAGGATGCGGGCACAGGGCGACTGACGTCAAAGGGCTCCTTGAGCGAACGGCGTGTGAGGACATGGGCAAAGAGAGGATCGCGCGCTGCCCCCGTAGGCACGAGACGCACACGCGCCACGGGACGGCCATCAAGCGCCGCTGCGTCGGAGCCTTCGGGGAACACCTCCACCTGAGCGTCGAGACCGTCTTCGAGGGCGGCCATGCGCAGCACCTCCAGGAAGCAACCGAGCCCGATGGTGATCTGGCGGGAGAACGGATCGGTGTGGGGAAGGAGCTTGTCCTGATTGATGAAGAGCGTGATTTCATCTGGCGTGCCCAGGTCCACCAACCACGGCTGCTGGTTGTGGGGGTTGGGCGCGAGGATGGCGTAGCTGAGCGCACGCATGCGCGAATCGTCATAGCCGCCCGCCGCCGTCCAAGGCGCATTGGCCGTTCGTGGCGTCCGGGTGATCTCCACCCCTGCCCCTGCCCCCGCAGCCACAATGAACCCACCGCCGAGAAGTGCCAAAGTCTTGCGTCGTGAAAGTGCCATGCTAGCCTCCATAATGTTCGATGTCGAACCATATAGTTCTTCATCGAACTAGCGTCAAGCCGCGGTCACGTGAAGAGCGCCCGACGTCTATCAAAGACCTCGGGCGGGTTGCCGTTTCGGAGATCGCTGAGCATCCTGATAGACATCCCGCCGCGTTGCGTGACGCAGCGCGCTTGGGTAGTGCTGCAGGCAACAACCCGGGAAGAGCTGATGCCGCCGATCACCAACATCCAAGACCTCAAGGATATCTACCGCCGCCGCGTGCCGAAGATGTTCTATGATTACTGCGAGAGCGGCTCCTGGACGGAGCAGACGTTCCGCGAGAACGTCTCTGATTTTGATGAAATTAAACTGCGCCAGCGGATCGCGGTGGATATGACGGGCCGCACCACAGCCAGTCAGATGGTCGGCCAGGATGTGGCCATGCCCGTGGCGCTTGCGCCGGTGGGCCTTACCGGTATGCAACATGCAGATGGGGAAATCCTCGCCGCCCGCGCGGCCGGCAAATTCGGCGTCCCTTTCACGCTCTCAACGATGTCGATCTGCTCCATCGAGGACGTGGCCGACAACACCGAAAAACCGTTCTGGTTTCAGGTCTACACGCTCAAAGACGACGACTTTATGAAGCGCCTCTTCGCGCGGGCCAAAGACGCCAAATGCTCCGCCCTTGTCATCACGGTGGACCTGCAGATCGTGGGGCAGCGTCACAAGGACATCAAAAATGGCCTCTCTGCGCCGCCCAAGCTGACCCCGAAAAGCATCGCGAACATGGCAATGAAGGTGGGCTGGGGGCTGGAGATGCTCCAGACCAAGCGCCGCTTCTTCGGCAACATCGTGGGACATGCCAAGGGCGTCACCGATCCTTCCTCGCTCTCGTCCTGGACGGCGGAAGCGTTCGACCACTCTCTCGACTGGGAGCGCGTCAAGGAACTGCGGAGCTGGTGGGACGGCCCGGTGATCCTCAAGGGCATCCTCGACGAGGACGACGCCCGCATGGCCGCCAACGTCGGCGCGGACGCGATCGTGGTGAGCAATCACGGCGGACGACAGCTCGACGGCGCCATGAGCTCCATCCGGATGCTCCCGCGCATTATGGATGCTGTGGGTGACAAGATCGAAGTGCACTTCGACAGTGGCATCCGCTCTGGCCAGGACGTTCTGAAGGCGCTGGCCCTCGGGGCCAAAGGCACCATGATCGGACGCGCCTTCGTCTACGGCCTTGGCGCAAAGGGCGAAGCGGGGGTCACCGACGCGCTATCAGTCATCCACAAAGAGCTCGACACCACCATGGCGCTCTGCGGAAAGCGCGACGTCACCGACCTTGGGCGGGACGTCCTGATGCTGCCCCGCGATTTCGATCACCGCTGGCAAGCCGCCTCCTGATGCTCATCTTCCACGAGCACAGGCTCGTCGTGTTTTCGGTCCCGCGCACGGGATCGACGTCTTTGCACAAGGCGCTGAGGCCGCACGCGGACATAGAATTCTCGAACCCGCCCACCAAGAAACACATGAACGTCCGCCGCTTTGAAACCTGGGCGCAGGAGCGGCGTCCGCGCGTGCTAGACTACACGCGCGTGGCCGTCATGCGCGACCCCCTTGCGCGCCTTGCATCCTGGTATGCCTATCGCCAACGCCACGAGGTCGCGGGCGAGGCCGCCAGCACGCGTGGGATGACGTTTGAGGAGTTCATCACAATGACCCTCGCCGACACACCCCCGCCCCCCGCTGCGGTCGGCAACCAGCACTTTTTCCTCACGCGCAAGGGCGGCGCTTTGGGCGTGCACGAGATCCTGTGCATTGAGCGGACGGACGTCATGCTCGCCTACTTCAAGGACATCTTCGGCGCAGTCGAGCTCCCCCACCGCAACAGCTCCCCACCCGCGGACATCGACTTGAGCGCACCCATGGAGGCGCGACTGCGAGAGGTACGGGCGAAGGAGTTCGACCTCTTTGCGCGGGTTGCCGAAACCGGACGCCTCAGCCTGCCCGCCTGAGGCGCAGCACGAGAAAGATGGTGCCAAGCACGCCCACGGCCACAACCGTGTAGGATACACGCAGCGAGGTGAGCTCACTGATCGACCCCATGAGCACCGGGGCGATGAAAAAGCCCGAAAACCCCATGACGGCGACCTTCGCGATAGCGTCCGTCCGATGGCGGGGCGGAACCATGCGGCCCACAAGAGCCAGCCCGAGCGGTCCGATGACAGAAACACCGAGACCGAGCACGCCAAATCCGAGGTAGGCCCAGCCCGGCGTCGGCGCCCAGGCCCCGATGAACGCCCCAACCGAGGTCAGCAGCGTCGCCCATATGATAACCTTGCCATCGTCAAAGCGGTCAGAAAGCCCCTGCCCGCCAATGCGCCCGATGGCCATGGTAACGCCAAGCATCACGGGGCCAAGCGCACCCGCAAGGGGATCGCCGCCCAGCGTGCGCTCAATGTGCAAGGCAGACCACGTCTCCACTGTGCCTTCCGTGAGGAAGGCGGCGAGGACAATGAGACCGCAGAGGATCACGATCCCCCAAGGCATTCCGCTCGCATCGCTTGTCTCCTCTCCGACATCGGCAGTTTCCGTCCGCAAGAGGGTCGACAGCGCAAGCCCCGTGACCGCTGCGATGCCCAGCGCCACCACCGGCGGCTGACCGGCATCCCGCAGGAACCCGGTCACAAGGGCAGAGATCGCATAAGCCACCGAGAACATTCCATGGGAGACATTCATGAGCGTGCGCTTGTGCTTGGCCTCAAGCTCACTGACCCGCGCATTCATAATGACGTCCGTCAGACCGGAGGTCACGCCAAGCACGACGATCCCGCAGGCAAAGGCCATGGGGGTGGGCGCAAGCCCGGGGATCACAAAGCAGCAGACAAAAGCCGCCGTCACAGCCTGAAGCGCCCGGTGGCGGAGCCGCGCATCAAGACGCGGGGCAAGCCACATGGCCGTCACAAGCCCGATGGGATTGCCCAGCAGAAGGAACCCAAAGACTGCATCATTGACCCCGAGCGCGCCTTTGATGTCCGGTACCGAGGCCGCAAAGGTGCCCCAAAAGCACCCCAGCACGAAAAACGCGATGGCGGGCACACGGGCGAGATAGAGGGCCGACAGGGTGCTCATGCTCCCGCGCTTTCACCCCGCGCGTCCCAAAGCAAGCCCCAAAGCAAACTCCGCGATGCACCGCGCATCTATCACGCCGGGCGGTGCGCATTGCACACCCTAGGGCACTGCGCCTAACGTACTGGCATGGGCCGCAATATCGCTCTCTACCCGTGGTTCAAATTCACCCAGAACCTGCTTTTCTGGCAGGCCATCTGGTTTCTCTATTTCCAAGACAGGCTCAGCGGGGCCGAGGCAGTGGCGCTCTACGCCATCTTCGAGCTGTGCACGATGGCGTTTGAGGTCCCCTCGGGGTATGCATCAGACCGTCTCGGGCGACGGCGGACGCTGCTCATCGCTGCCGCCTGCGGCGCTGGGGCCGCTAGCCTTCAGATCAACGCCGATAGCTTTGCCGTCTTCGCCTTTGCGCAGGTCCTCCTTGGCGCGAGCTTTGCTTTCGCCAGCGGCACCGACACGGCAATCCTCTACGAATCCCTCGCGCGGGAAAGCCGCGAAAGCGAGGTTGAGCGGCATGAGCTACGGGCCTGGCGGGCAACATTCGGCGGGCTCCTTGTCTCTGCCCTCCTCGGCGGTCTAGCGGCGCGCATCGACTTCTCGCTGGCCTACATTCTGACCACTGGCTCTTTCCTGGCCATGCTGGCCATCGCCTTTCTCTTTGAAGAGCCACCCCATGACCGAACGATGACGAGTGCCCGGGGGGATTGGGCGGCGCTCACGCGGGCCTTTCACACGCCAGTCCTGGTCTGGCTCTTCGTGCTGTTCGCGGCAGTCCATATCTTCGGTCACATCGGCTTCGTCTACGGGCAGCCGTTCCTTCTGACCGCGATGACCACGCTGGGCCTGCCGGAGGAGACACCCCTTATTTCCGCCGCGATCATCGCGGCTATGCTCGCGTTCTCGCTTTTGGCTTCACTGGCCGTGGAGCGGGTACGCCGGAACCTTGGCCTGTCGCTGACGCTCCTTGCCGCCTTTGGCGTGCAACTCGCCATCCCGGCAGCCCTCGCCGTGTCAGGGGCAACGCTCATCGTCTTGGTGCTGCTTGCGCGGATGCTACCGTCGGCCTACCTCGCGCCGCTGATCCTCGCCCGGCTCCAGCCCGAACTGCCGGACCGCGTGCGCGCCACCTTCATCTCGCTCAAGAGTCTCACCGCAAGCCTCATCTTCGCACTGACCCTCGGGGCCACGTCGCTGGGCCTTGAGGCGGCAGAGGTCCTGAGCCGCGGGCAGATCCAGACAATCCTGGCCGCGCACGTGATTGTGGGCCTCGTCCTCATCGCTGCCCTGGCCGTCACTGCACGGCGCGCGGGCGTCGACGATTAGGGCTTTTCAAGCCCCCCGTTCCCCGCTATCCGGCGCGCTCCACGCGGGCGTACACCCTTGGAGGACGCCTGCCTCAACATGATAGGAAATACCAATGGCTGGTGAGATCCCTGATCTTCACGCCACGGTACGGACGGGGACGGGCAAGGGGGCCGCCCGTCAAGCCCGCCGCAACGGCGACGTACCTGGCATCGTATTCGGTGGCGACACCGATCCGCTCCCCATCAACATCCCCTTCAACGTGCTTCTCAAGAAGCTGAAGGAGGGTCGCTTTAAGTCCACGCTCTTTAATATGAAGGTGGACGGACATGACGACGTGCGGGTGATCTGCCGGGACGTGCAGCGCGACGTGGTCAAGGACCTGCCGACCCATGTCGACTTCATGCGCCTGCGCCGGACGACGAAGATCAACCTCTTCATCCCCGTGGAGTTCGAGAATGAAGGCGACGCGCCCGGGCTCAAGAAGGGCGGCGCGCTCATCGTAGTGCGGCCGGAGGTCGAGCTGATCGTGACCGCAGGAGACATCCCTGAGAAGCTCACCGTGGATCTGTCGGGCCTTGAGATCGGGGATACGATCAACATCTCCGACATCACGCTGCCGGAAGGCGCGAAGCCCACGATCGACCGCGACTTCGTGATCGGCAACATCGCCGCGCCGAAAGGCATCGGCGGCTCTGACGACGACGAGGACGACGGCGAGGAGGTCGCAGCCGACGCGGTCGAGACCACCGAACAGGGCGGCGGCGAGGAGTAACCCTCCCGCCCCGGCGTCAAACGAAAGGGCCCTGCGGGGCCCTTTTTTTGTCACGATTGCGCCAAAGAGAATCACCTAAGCGCCGATTTCGGGAAACAGTTGCGGACGGCCTCCCAGCACTGTTTCTGCGTTTCTGACGCCTTGCCCCAAAACCGACCCGAAACTGCCTCATTTGGGAAGTTTCGCCGTCTTTCCCCTGTGGTTCAAAGCCCGTGATCCGTAGGGTGCTGCGGGTGTGTATGTATGGGTGTGAAGTGGTGTGATGGTAGAGTTTCTAAAGATTATGGCAGTTGGGGCGACGCTCGCCCTAACTGCCAGCAACGCAACGGCAACGACGATTTCCCTGTCCGCATCAGATGACGGCCTGTTTGGCGAGAATGACCTCAAAGAGCTCATCTACCGGGAGCTCAACGGTGAAAAGAGCTGGGTCTACGCAGGGGCATTTCATTTCAATGATGGCATCGAGGATTTCATCGCCTTCTGCATCGAGCCGGGCGTGGACCTCAATCTCATGGAGGTCTTCACCACGGGCATGAACCCGCTCAGCGCGGAGGTCATGGGCAACGTCGGGGCACTCTTTGAGGTCGCGTATGACACGGCCCTCGACAGTGCTCTCAACGCCGCGGCGTTTCAGACCGCGCTTTGGGAGATCGTGGCAGAAACCAGCGGGACCTTTGATGTGGCCTCTGGCAACCACATGGTCATGACGATGGACGTGCGCGACGCGGCTAATGCTCTCTTGAGTGCTCTCGGGCCGGTGGCGGCGACATCCTTTACCTACGAGACCTACTCAAACTCCGGCCAGGACCAGATCCGCGTCCAACCCGTGCCGCTGCCCGCTGGCATTCTGCTCTTACTCACCGCCATCGGCGGCCTTGGGCTGACCCGTCGCATCCGCGCGGATTAGCACAGCACCTGACGGCGCGAGGGGCTCCCGACCGGGGGCCCTTTTTCATTGCGCGGCAGTCAAGTAGCGTCCGCGCCATGACACTGAACCCGTTCGACCCCGAAGGCCGCTTTTATTGGGGGCTCGGCTTTCTCGCCATGGGCGCGATCTTTGCTGTTCTTGGCGTGCTAGTCACGTTCAACGCCGTCAGTTTCGCGTGGCGGGCGGAACCGGTGGACGTCGTTGTCGTGGACCTCGTTGAGAGGGAAGGCCAGAACTCCACCCTCCTCGCGCCGGTCCTAGAAGCCGTCACTGCGGACGGCCCCATCCGGGACCTCTCCAGCGCAGCGAGCTTGCGCCCGCTCCACCGCCTCGGGGACCGCGTGCAAGGCTTCATCGACCCCGCCGTGCCGCGCATTGAGACAGAGGCCACCTTACGCGCCATGCGCCGCCTCGGCTACGCGCTGGGCACGTTTGGGTTGGGTCTCGGGCTCTTCGGTCTCTACCTCCTGCGTCGACCAAAAGCGTCCTGAGACCGAACCACACGCTGTCCCCCGCCGCAGGACGTGATAGGGAGCGCCCGGGAGCGGAGGGCTACGCCATGCAACTCTTTGTCGGTCTGGGAAATCCCGGTGCCAAGTATGCGATGAACCGGCACAATATCGGCTTCATGGCTCTGGACCGCATCGCAGACGATCACGGTTTCGCGCCCTGGCGAGGGAAGTTCCAGGGCTCCGTATCCGAAGGCCGTCTCGGCACCGAAAAGGTTCTTTTGCTCAAACCCGAAACCTTCATGAACAAGTCCGGCCAGTCCGTGGGCGAGGCCATGAGGTTCTACAAGCTCACCCCGGCCGATCTCACTGTCTTCCATGATGAGCTCGACCTCGCGCCAGCGAAATTGAAGGTAAAGCAGGGCGGCGGCCATGCGGGCCACAACGGTCTTAGGTCCATCCACGGCCACGTGGGCGAAGACTACCGCCGCGTGCGCCTTGGCATCGGGCACCCGGGCCACAAGGACGCGGTCTCGGGCTACGTTCTGGGCAACTTCGCGAAGGCGGACGGCGACTGGCTGGAGGACCTGCTACGCGGCATCTCCGACGGCGCTTCAGAACTCGCACAAGGGGACAATGGCCGTTTCATGAACGCCGTTTCCCTCCGCACCGCCCCGCCGCGATCTTCGACATCGACGCCAAAGCCCAAAGCGCCAGAGACCGCCCCGCCGCAGAAGGACGAGCCGCCGGAAGAGACCCGCTCGCCCCTCCAAAGGCTCGTGGACCGTTTCTGGTGACACCCGCGCTCAAGGCTGCGTTCGAATGGCAGGCGCGCGCCTGCGATGATCTCGGGTCCCCGTTCATGGGTCGTATGCTGCCCCTTTTGCCGGAGGCCGTTGATCCTGCAAGCGTGCTGGGCCAGCGTCTGGGGGCTTGGCCGGAAGACACGCTCGGCCCGCAGGCGGATTCCGTGCCTTTGCGCCTCGCTGGCGGCCTCCACCTCCTTCACCTGAGAGGGGCTGCCCCGTCCCTCTCCGCCGCTTACCCGCCCCATGATGTGACGTTAGCCACTCTGAGAGAGGCGCTTGAAGAGACGTGCCGCGCGCATCAGGACGCGCTCCTAACCGCGCTCGACAGCCCGCCGCAAACGAACGAAGTCCGTCGCGCCGCCGTCCTGATCGCCGCCGGACATTGGCTGACCGCGCGGCTTGGGTGCCCGCTTGTCACCTCTGAGATCGGGGCAAGCGCGGGCCTCAATCTCAACTGGGACTTCATGTGCCTGAAGGCTGCCGGGCGCACGCTTGGGCCGGAGAATGCGCCTGTGATCCTGAGCCCGGATTGGCGTGGAACGCCCCCCGAGAACTGCCCGGCCTATGTGGCGGAAGCGCGGGGCGTGGATCTTCGCCCGATACATGTTCGCGATGCGAGCGCCGCCCTGCGGCTTACGTCCTACCTCTGGCCGGATCAACCAGACAGGCTGGAGCGCACGCGGGCCGCCATCGCCCTTTTTCTCGCGCCGGATACAGAAGCGATCCTTGACGAAGGCGACGCTCTGCCCTGGCTCGCGCAACGCCTGACTGCACGCGCCGGGCATTGTCACCTGATCTACTCCACCGTCGCCTGGCAGTATCTCAGCACTGCGGCCCAAAACGAGGGCGAGGCCCTCATTGCCGCAGCTGGTCAGGCCGCCACGGACGTTGCCCCCATCGCTTGGCTGCGGATGGAGGCTGATGGCTCAGGCCCCGGCGCGGGCCTTACGCTTCGCCTCTGGCCGGGGGATCATCACATCGACCTCGGCCGCGCTGATTTCCACGGACGCTGGATCGATTGGCGCGCGCCGCCACCCTGAGAAAGCCTGTGCCACACTGAGGCTTGCACCAGGCTTCATTCCCGCTCAGCATGGCGAAAAAAGGCAGGTCCATGCTCAAATTCGTCATCCGCACCCTCGTTCTGCTCTTGGTCGTCGCCGTCGCCGCTGGCTATTTCTATCGCGACCGCATCGAACAGCTCATGGCGGTGAACAGCCTCTTTGACGGCGACAAGATCGACGCGAACTTCATCCGGATGCCGGATCTCTTCTACTCAACAGAGCTCTCTCGCGGCGATGGCCCCTTGGCTGAGTTCGAGGACGGACCCCTGATCACGCCCCCCAATGGCTATGAGGACTGGGTCGACGACCGCGCCGTGCAGGCCATCATTGTGCTTCAGGACGGCAAAATCGTACTCGAACGCTACTATCGCGGCACAGGGCCGGAGGATCGCCGCATCTCCTGGTCGGTTGCCAAAAGCTATCTCTCTGTCCTCGTCGGGACGGCGGTGGACCGCGGCGAGATTACAGACCTCGACGCGCCGGTCACGGACTTCGCCCCAAGCCTCGCAGGGAGCGCATATGATGGCGCGAGCATCCGCGACGTGCTCCAGATGTCCTCCGGCGTGGCCTTCAACGAGGATTACTTTGATTTCTGGAGCGACATTAACCGCATGGGCCGCACGCTGGCCCTGGGCCGCTCCATGGACCGCTTTGCAGAAGGCATCGACGCTGTCGCGGGCCCGCCGGGGGAGATCTTTCGCTACGTCTCCATCGACACCCATGTCCTCGGCATGGTGCTGCGCGGGGCAACGGGCCAAAGCGTGCCAGAGCTGATCACAGACCGCCTCATCGCGCCGCTCGGACTGGAACAGGACGGGGCCTATATCACCGACGGCGACGGGGTCGCCTTTGTCCTCGGCGGACTGAACTTCACCGCGCGTGACTACGCCCGCTTCGCTCAGATGGTCCTCAATGGCGGAACATGGCGCGGCCAGCGGATCGTCAGCGAAGCATGGCTCGCAGAAGCGACCACCGCCTCCGCAAGCACCGCAGTCGGGGACCTGCAGTACGGCTACCAGTGGTGGATGCCCTCGGATACCGACACCAGCGAGCCGGGCCACGAGTTCCTCGCCCTTGGCGTCTACGGGCAGCACATCTACATCTCCCCTCAAGATAACGCTGTCGTCCTGTCTTTCGGGGCCGACCGGTCCTTCGACGCGGTGGGCGTGCTCGACGGCAACATAGAGATGTTCCGCGCCTTGGCCGCGGCAGGAGGGGAATGATGCTGGAAAAAGATGAAAGCCTGAACGTCCAGGACGGTCCGCTCTCCCCCTGCTCTCTGGACCCGCTCACCGGGTTCTTTCGCGATGGGGCCTGCAACACCTGTGCCGCCGATCAGGGCAGCCACACCGTCTGCGCCGTCATGACAGAAGAGTTCCTCGCCTTCTCCAAATACGTGGGCAATGATCTGAGCACCCCCCGCCCGGAATACCGCTTTCCGGGCCTCAAGCCTGGCGACCAGTGGTGCCTCTGCGCCGGTCGTTTCATGCAGGCCCATGAGGAAGGCTGCGCGCCGAACGTCAAACTGGAAGCCACGCACAAGCGCGCGCTCGAGGTTGTGCCGCTCGAAGTCCTCGAGACCTACGCGATCCGCGCGCTGGGGTAAGGCGGTCGTTCCCAGTGAGCACGGACAAAAAGAAGGCGATTGTGATCCTCTCCGAGGGACGCAGCGGAACAACCTACCTCGCCTCCCGCATCAATGGCGCGGGCAACATGGGCAAGATCGACGAGTGGTTCGACTTACGCCCGTGCGTGCCGGGAAAAAGCACCGAGGCGTTTGAAGCGCTCTATCGTCAGGTCATCGAGGCCGGGAGTACCGAAAACGGTCAACTGGGTCTCAAGCTCTTTCCCCGGCACCTCTACGCGATCCAACTGATCTACGGCATCGACCTGCTGTCCCGCCTCGCGCAGGAGTATGAGCTTCTTCTCCTTTTCATTGAACGCCGGGACCGCGCCCTTCAGGCCATATCTTTCAGTCGCGCGATGCAAAGCGGTCAATGGACAAGCGCGAGCAAAGCAAGCGGCGGAAAGCCGGTTCGTTACGACTTTGCTCAGCTCTGCCGTCTCTACTTTCTGATCGGAGAAAGCTATGACTTCTGGCGGAGCTACCTCGCGGCAAAGCAGCTCGATCATGTGCATGCTTTCTACGAAGACATGCTGACCAGTGACGCCGTAATTCGCACCTGCGCGGATTTCTCCGGCCAACCAGTGGACGTTTTTCCACCCTCCAAGACGAAAATGCAGCGCAACGAGAGCAGTCATGAGCTCAAGAAGCACTTTTTAGCGGACCTTGCAGCCTCCAACGTCATGGCGCACCACGCCAAGGTTCAGATGCCCGAGCGCAGCGTTAAGAACGTGCTGCGTCTTGCGCTCGGGCGGACGGTGAAACCCGTCCCCTTCAGCTACTGATCTCTAGATCCAGATTAGGCCCAGCCAAGCTGCTTGAGCGCGATCCCGTCGTTCCAGATCTTCGTCATGTGCTTGATTTTCTCCCCGTCGAACTCCATCGCATAGACATAGTCTGACGCCGCCGTCTGGCCGGTCGCCGGGACCGGGCCGTCAACGCTGTGGGTGCCGTGGAAGACCGCGAAGGCCGTCACAACGCCCCGCCCCTCGTCGGCGGAGAATGACTTGAGCTCGTAGTGACCATCGGGGATCGGGACGAGAAGGCCCTTCATCCACTCCGCATATCCTTCGAGCGTTGTCACTTCGCCCAGCGCATCGGCTTGCGCTGAGAACGTGGCATCGGGCGCGCAGTACTCCGCGCAAGCCTCCCAGCCCTTCCCTGTCTCGCAGGCGTCAAAAAACGCGTGTGCTGTTTCTGAAATCCCCATGGCTCTATCCCTTTCGAAATCTGTGGCACGACGTTCTTCTGCAATCTCGCAGAATGCCAGCACAAAATCATGCATAACCAGAGCGAGCGATGCGCTACCGGTAAAAGCGCACATTTCGTACCCGTTCTCGCCATCGATGCTTGGGTTGGTAGGTAAGTCGATGCGGTGACCTTCCTAGGCGTCGATCATGCGATTGCGCAGTACGTTCGAGGCGGCGAAGTTGTTTCTGTCGACGCGGCCACCCACATCCTGGTTCTCAGGACGGCATTCTTAAATTTCGGAATTCTGCGCATATGTCTTTCGGGACCGGAGGAGAATATGCATCGAGTTCATCAACTAAACCTTGCAATCGTAGCTCGGCGGAAAGCCGACAAAGCCATGAGCGCAACTCAACATCGTAGGAACTCACTCACGAGGCGCTTCGCTAGAAGCTTCTCACAGGCTATCGCCTTTGCAACAATGGTTGCAATTGTAGTGGGTGTTTCAGCTTAAATACAAGAAACCAGAATTTGGGAAGAAGAGCGCGCAGAACGCAAGGCAGATGGTGTCAACCGCGCTTGGTCAATTATAACAACGCATGCACCTGGCAACTCTGGAAAAGGACCTGCAATAGAGTTTCTGTCTAAACAAGGTGTGCCACTTACCGGCATAGACCTTTCCTGCAAAACTATGGGTGGGGGCTGGGATGAAGCACAACTTCG
>JBCCPQ010000007.1:0-22002 GCA_039024825.1 Pseudomonadota bacterium | reverse complement strand
CCTGCCTGGCGTCACGAACCGGCACTCCCCGCGATGCTTGGCACGTGGACCACGATCTTAACGCCGCGGCTCTTGAGGCTGCAAAGGCTGCCAACGTCCCAAAGTTCATTTTACTCTCTGCGATCTGTGTGCAGAAACCGCGCTTGGCTTTCCAACACGCCAAGCTCGCGTTTGAGGAGAAACTCGCGGGATCAGGACTTCGCTACGCCATCATCAGACCCACGGCCTACTTCAAGTCCTTGTCAGGGCAGGCTGACCGTCTCCGGGCAGGAAAGCCGTTTCTCACATTCGGGGACGGCACGCTCACCGCATGTAAACCGATCTCTGACCGCGATCTGGCCCGATACATCTGTCGCGCTCTCACGGCTCCGGAAATGGAGAACCGCATTCTCCCTATTGGCGGCCCAGGGCCTGCCCTCTCGGCCCGCGCGCAAGGCGAGTTGCTTGCAGCAGCGCTCGAAGTGCCCTTCAGAACCCGCTCTGTCCCACCTGCCCTTTTGAAAGTCATCGGTGGGGTCCTTTGGGCGGTCAGGCTTCGGGAGAAGGCTGCTCTGGCGCAGATAGGGCACTACTACGCCACCGAGTCGATGCTGGTTTGGGACGGTGAAAGATATGACGCGGACGCCACGCCGGAATTCGGCTCTGACACACTCGCCGATCATTTCGCGGCCCTCGCCCGGCAAGAGGTAGTTGATGATCGCCAGGGGCACGCGGTCTTCTAGCTACTAGTGAGGCCAATTGATCCTGCTCGCTGGCTGAGTGGCCTTCTTCGCCCTCAGTCAGTTCCACCGCGTCACAGCACCACGCGGCTAAGGCATTTCCTTTTCAGCACAAACCCTGTATGCGCGCCCAATCTGAGACGTGACGTTCTGGCCCCGGCGTTGTGCAAAGGACAGGGGTCGGCGGGATGGGCCCGCCATGGAAACGGAGGACCCGGGACCGCCCGGGAGCGCCTCCAGACAGGATACGAAAATGTTCAACGAAGTTAAGAAATCCATCGAGTGGGGTGAGGAAACGCTTACGCTCGAAACAGGCAAAGTCGCGCGGCAGGCTGATGGCACTGTCATCGCCACCTTGGGCGAGACCTCGGTGATGGCGAACGTCACCTTCGCCAAGACGCAGAAAGAGGGGCAATCCTTCTTCCCGCTGACCGTCCACTACCAGGAAAAATACTACGCCGCAGGCAAGATCCCCGGCGGCTTCTTCAAGCGTGAAGCGCGCCCGACGGAGAAAGAGACGCTCACCGCGCGTCTGATCGACCGTCCGATCCGCCCGCTGTTCGTCCCGGGCTTCAAGAACGAAGTGCTCGTGATGTGCACAGTGCTGTCCCACGACCTCGTCAACGATCCCGACATGGTCGCCATGATCGCGGCCTCCGCCGCGCTTACGATTTCCGGCGCGCCGTTCATGGGCCCGATCGCCGGCGCCCGCGTTGGTTTTGAGGACGGTGACTACGTCCTGAACCCGACCGTCGACGACATGACCAAGCTGCGCGAGAACCCTGAGCAGCGTCTCGATCTCGTCGTCGCGGGCACCAAAGACGCCGTGATGATGGTGGAATCTGAGGCCTACGAACTGACCGAGGAAGAAATGCTCGGGGCCGTGACCTTCGCCCACGAGCAGATGCAGCCGGTCCTCGACCTGATCATCTCGCTTGCCGAAGAATGCGCGAAAGAGCCGTTCGAGTTCACGCCTCCGGATTACGCCGACCTCTACGCAGCTGTGGCCGCAGCAGGTGAAGCGCAGATGCGCGAGGCCTATGCCATCGGCGACAAACAGGAGCGCACCGCAGCCGTCTCCGCGTGCAAGGAGGCAATCATCGCCGCACTGACCGAAGAGCAGCAGGCTGACGAGAACCTCGGTTCCGCGCTGAAAAAACTCGAAGCTGGTGTTCTACGCGGTGACGTCGTCAAGAACGGCCGCCGTATCGACGGACGGAAGCTCGACGAAGTGCGCGATATCGTGTGCGAAACGGGTATGCTGCCCCGGACCCATGGTTCCGCGCTCTTCACCCGCGGCGAAACGCAGGGCCTCGTAGTCACCACGCTCGGCACTGGCGACGATGAGCAGATGATCGACGCCCTCGAAGGCACCTACAAGTCGAACTTCCTGCTGCACTACAACTTCCCACCCTACTCGGTCGGTGAAGTTGGTCGCGTAGGCTCGCCGGGTCGCCGCGAAATCGGTCACGGCAAGCTCGCTTGGCGCGCGCTGCAGGCTGTTCTGCCCGCCGCAACCGACTTCCCCTACACGATCCGCGTGGTCTCCGAGATCACCGAGTCGAACGGCTCCTCCTCCATGGCATCCGTCTGTGGCGGGTCGCTCTCCATGATGGACGCAGGCGTCCCGCTGAAGGCACCGGTTGCCGGTGTCGCCATGGGCCTCGTGCTGGAAGATGACGGCTCCTACGGGATCCTGACGGACATCCTGGGCGACGAAGACCACCTCGGCGATATGGACTTCAAAGTCGCAGGGACCGAGAACGGCATCACCTCCCTCCAAATGGACATCAAGGTCGCGGGCATCACGCCCGAGATCATGAAAGCCGCCCTCGCCCAGGCGAAGGAAGGCCGGATGCACATCCTCGGAGAGATGGCGAAATCCATCACGTCGGCGCAGGAATTCTCCGTCCATGCACCGCGCATCGAGACGATGAACGTGCCCACCGACAAGATCCGCGAAGTGATCGGCTCGGGCGGCAAGGTCATCCGCGAGATCGTGGAAGTCTCCGGCGCCAAGGTCGACATCAACGACGACGGCGTGGTCAAGATCGCATCGCCCAATGGCGAGGCCATCAAGAAAGCCTACGAGATGATCCACGCCATCGTAGCCGAGCCTGAAGAAGGCGCAGTCTACAAAGGCAAGGTCGTCAAGATCGTCGACTTCGGCGCCTTCGTGAACTTCTTCGGCAAGCGCGACGGCCTCGTGCATGTCAGCCAGATCGAGAACCGCCGCCTGAACCACCCCTCCGATGTCCTGAAAGAGGGCCAGGAAGTCTGGGTCAAACTCCTTGGCTTCGATGACCGCGGAAAGGTGCGCCTCTCCATGAAGGTCGTGGACCAGGAGACTGGCGAAGAAGCGAAGAAGGAAGACGCGGAGTAATCCGCCCTCCCAGAAACGAAGAAGGCCCGGTCAAATCGACCGGGCCTTTTTTTCAACATTGTCTCACCGGGTCGGTGGGCGGGCGCCTTTGACGCGTGAAGCGTCAAACAGTGCCGCGCAGCGACCTCAAGCTGGCAACTTCGCCGTGCGCAGGTAGGGAAGCTTCGTCTCAATCGCGCCGTACTTTGCAATCGCGTCCGCGTCGGACACAGCCACCGGAACGACGATGTCATCCCCCACAGACCAATTGGCCGGGGTGGCGACATTCTCTTTTCCTGACGTCTGCAGCGCGTCCAGCGCACGCAGGATCTCGGAAAAGTTCCGGCCCACCGTCATCGGGTATGTCATCGACAGCTTCAGCTTCTTGTCAGGGCCTACGATGAAGACCGATCGCACGGTGGCTGAATCCGCAGGTGTACGACCATCCGGCAAAACCGCCTCAGACGGCAGCATGTCGAAGGCTTTTGCCATTTCGAGACCGTCATCAGCCACGATCGCAAAGTCAGGCTTTGCGCCTTCCAGCGATTCAATGTCGGCTTTCCACTTTACGTGGTCTTCAACGCCATCAACGGACACGCCAAGGACCTTGGTGTTGCGGGAGGCCCATTCACCTGCAAGCTTCGCCACCGCCGAAAACTCTGTGGTGCACACCGGAGTGAAGTCTTTCGGGTGCGAGAAGATAATCGCCCAGCTGTCTCCAACCCAGTCATGAAGCGAGATATCGCCCTTGTCCGTCGTAACCGTAAGGTCAGGGATCGTATCGTTGATGCGAAGTGCCATGTGCAGCATCCTTTGTCTGATTCCGCGCCAACCTATGCGCGCCTCAGCCAGATGTTGAGGGGCGGAGGGAGAAAAGGGACACCGTTCTGCGTCACCGCGCAAGGACAGAACACGCGACCTTGACGCGGTGCGGGCCTCGGGACAAGGCTGCCGCATACGCTTGAATGGGAGACCAGTCCATGATCGAGAAACGCCAATTCTACATCGACGGCGCCTGGGTTGACCCGGCCACGCCTCATGACTTCACCGTGATCGACCCATCGACCGAGGAAGCCTGTGCTACCATTTCCCTTGGTGACAAGGCGGACACGGATGCCGCGGTGTCAGCGGCCCGCCGTGCCTGGCAAAGCTGGTCTCGGACAAGCCCCGCAGAGCGCAAGGACCTCATCGAGAGCATCTATGACGTCTACAAGAAACACTCTGAGGAGATGTCACAAGCCATAAGCATGGAAATGGGCGCCCCAATTGACCTTGCGCGCAACTCCCAAACAACATCCGGTACGTGGCACATCAAGGGGTTTCTCGAAGCATTCGACCAGATCGAATGGGAGACGATCCGTGACGAGAAGTCGGGCGAACGTATCCACCGGGAGCCCATCGGTGTCGTCGGCATGATCACGCCATGGAATTGGCCCATGAATCAGGTGACGCTAAAAGTTATCCCTGCCCTCGCCTCGGGTTGCACCATGGTTCTCAAGCCCTCCGAGGTGGCCCCGCTTTCCTCCCTCGTCTTCAGCGAGATCATGCACGAGGCGGGCGCCCCTGCAGGTGTCTACAACATGGTCAACGGCGATGGCCCGGGCGTCGGCACCCAGTTGTCAGAACATATGGACGTCGACATGATCTCCTTCACGGGGTCAACTCGCGCTGGACGACTGATCACAGCGGCAAGCGTGTCCAACCTCAAACGCGTCAGTCTGGAGCTTGGCGGCAAAGGCGCAAATATCATCTTTGCAGATGCCGATGAGAAAGCTGTCATTCGAGGCGCGCGCCACTGTTTCAACAATACCGGCCAGTCTTGCAATGCACCTACACGGATGCTGGTGGAGCGCGCCCGCTATGAAGAAGCCGTGGAACAAGCCGCCGAAACCGCGCAGTCCACCCAAGTGAACCGCGCCTCCGAGGAAGGCCGCCACATTGGTCCCGTTGTCTCCGAAGTTCAGTTCGAAAAGATCCAGGACCTGATCCAGAAGGGCATCGACGAAGGTGCGCGCCTCGTTGCTGGTGGCACCGGGCGACCTGATGGCCTCAATCGCGGTTACTTCATCCGCCCAACAGTCTTTGCGGACGTAAACAACGACATGACCATCGCCCGCGAAGAGATCTTCGGCCCGGTTCTCTCAATCATTCCCTTCGACAGCGAAGAGGAAGCCGTAAGCATCGCCAATGACACACCCTATGGCCTGACGAACTACGTGCAGACCACGGACGATGACCGCCGCCTTCGCCTCGCCCGGCGCCTGCGGGCCGGTATGATCGAAACAAATGGAAAGGGCTTCGGGCGCGGTTCGCCCTTTGGCGGGATGAAGCAATCGGGCAATGGCCGCGAAGGCGGTCTCTTCGGAATCGAAGAGTTCCAGGAGGTAAAAGCCATCAGCGGCTGCTAAGTACCCTCATGAATTCGTGGGGGTGTTCCAAAGCTCAGGGCACGGGTAAAAATTGGCGCGTTATCAATGATGTAAATGCTCTCTGCGACGCGCCAATCCTCTCCGTCTTTCTCTAGGCGGGAGTAGACAGCATACGGGGCCTGGGCGAGGTTCTGGCCGGCCAAAACGCGGCATTCATGGGTCGTGCGGATCACATCGGCTCCATCGAACTGAGCAGCCACAACGCGGCGTACGAGGTCCGTCATGGCGAGGCCGTGGTAATGGGCGCACACTCCTTCAAATGCGGC
Source organism: Pseudomonadota bacterium (assembly GCA_039024825.1). Lineage (GTDB taxonomy): Bacteria > Pseudomonadota > Alphaproteobacteria > Rhodobacterales > Rhodobacteraceae > Shimia_B. Next base: position 16,226 of record JBCCPQ010000007.1, on the reverse strand, counting down.
GCGGAGATCATCCACCGTCTTCAGGGTGCGACGCCCTTCGAAAGTCTCCACCACGGTTGGAACCGCAAAACACTTACGCAGCGCGTCGAAATCGCGCTTCAGCAGGGCACGTCCTGTGAGTTCCAGGACATGTTCCGCAATATGAACAGCATCTTCCGGATCTTTGGGCGCTGCCCGAACCCCAACCTCAGTCATGACTAACCTCGCTTACGTTAGCGTAATCTTTTTTGGTCGGTATTCCGAGGGTTATTTGGATCTAAGCAGGATGCCGCCGCTGCTCAGAACGGAAGCTTCGCCCGAAAATCCACCCATTCGCCCCCGTCGGGATGCCGAACGGCTAGTTTCCAAGCGTGAAGCATAAGGCGATCTGCAGCGGCTTGCGCCTCAGGTGGTGCGTAAAACGGATCGCCGAGAATCGGATGGCCAAGTTCGGCCATATGGACGCGAAGCTGGTGTGAACGCCCAGTCTGCGGACGCATTTCAACCCGAGACGTGGTTCCGCTCCGTTTCGCGCGCCACTCGGTTACCGCTGCGCGACCCGTTTCATGGTCCACCTTTTGCCGGGGACGGTTTGGCCAATCAACAATCAGGGGGAGGTCCACGCGACCACTTCCTTCTAGCCTGCCCCACACCTCAGCCAGATAGACTTTCTTGGCGATCCGCTTTTCGAACTGAAGACCCAAATGCCGCTGCGCGTGGGGGCTCAGCGCAAAGATCATGACCCCGGATGTATCTCGGTCTAACCGATGCACGAGAAGGGCGCTTGGCACCTCCGCCTGCACACGCGCCAAAAGACAATCAGAGAGATGGTCGCCCTTACCAGGAACACTCAAGAGCCCACTTGGCTTGTCGACGGCCAAGAGCTCATGGTCCTGGTGCAGGATGCTCAAAGGACCCAAGGGCGGGTCATAGGCCGGCTCAGGCACGGGCACGGCGGACCTGACGAAAGAGCGAGATGGAATAGAGAACGAGCGCCGCCCAGATCATTGGAAAGGCTATCGCCCGCGCGCGTCCAAACGGCTCCCCAAAGTAAAAAACAGCGATGATTAGGATCATCGTAGGGGCGATGTACTGCATGATCCCAATCGTTGAGAGCCTCAGGCGCTTGGCCGCGTTCGCATAAAGCATCAAGGGAACCGCCGTCACGATACCGCATCCAAGAAGCAGAAGGGTGTCGTCTCCAAAGGAGCCCGCGCCAGAAGCCTCCAGCCAGCCAAGATAGATCACTCCCGGGACCGACAGGATCAGCACCTCCAGCAGAAATCCCTGGTTCGGCCCGATGGGAAGCTGCTTCTTGCAGAGCGCGTAGAACCCAAAGGACAGCATGAGGACGAGAGCGATCAGTGGAACCTCCCCCGCATCCAACGTCAGAACGATGACCGCCGCCCCAGCAGTCGCGATCGCTGTCCACTGCAGGGCGTCGAGCTTTTCCCGCAGGAACACTGCACCGATCAAAACAGAAAAGAGCGGGTTGATGTAGTAGCCTAACGCCGCTTGAACGGTTTGATCAGACGCGATGGCGTAGACGTAGACCCCCCAATTAATCGAAATGAGTACCGCCGTAACACAGGCCATGAAAAGGGCGCGCGGATCACGCAGAGCCGCACGCAACGTATCTGTCCGGCCCAGGACAACGAGAACGGCGCCAGCGATTGGTACCGACCAGATCACACGGTGCGCCACGACTTCCACCGCAGGTATATGGTCAAGCAGCTTGAGGTAGAGCGGTAGAAAACCCCAAAAGCCGTAGGCCCCCAACGCAAAAGCGAGCCCTTCAGGAGTATCTCGGTTTTCGGTCATGGAAGCCGACTATCGCGGCCGCGCTGCCAGCACCAGTCCCGCCGTTTGGCGAGACCCTCGCCACACGCGGGCCGGGGGGCGGGGGTGGGCGGGTGGAACCGCCCGCCGGCCCGCGGACTATGCCTTCACGCGCTCAGACTTTGGGTCGTAGAACGGCTTGAGCGACGCCTCCGCCTTCACCCGGGTCCCCATGACGTCAATCTCATAGCTCGACGCCAGCACTTCATCGGCGCTTTCGCCTTTGCACGGCACGTACCCCATGCCCATGGCGGCACCGACGGCATGCCCATAGGCACCAGAACTCAGATAGCCCACGATCTCGCCGTCCCGCACGACCGGCTCATTGTGGTAAAGCAGTGGCTCCGGGTCAGTCAGCTTGAACTGCAAGAGGCGGTTCGCAAGCCCCTCCTCGCGCTTCCTGAGCACTGCGTCACGGCCAATGAAATCAGGCTTGTCCCGTTTTACTGCAAATCCAAGCCCGGCTTCGAGGACGTGATCTTCCGCGGTGATGTCATGGCCGAAATGGCGGAAGCCTTTCTCGATCCGGCAGGTGTCCATCATGTGCATCCCGCAAAGCTTCATGCCCATGCCCTCACCCGCCTCTGCGAGCGTCTCGAACACGTGGCCCGCCATGTCCGACGACACGTAGACTTCCCAACCAAGCTCGCCCACGTACGTGACGCGGTGCACCCGGGCCAGTCCCATCCCGATCTCGATCTCCTGAGCCGTACCGAACGGGTTCACATCATTGGAGAAATCGGCGGGCGACACAGCCTGCAACAGCTCCCGCGACTTCGGACCCATAACTGCCAGAACACCCTCCCCCGCAGTCACATCCGTTATCGTCACGAGGAAATCACCGCGATGGCGCTCGAGCCAAGTCTGGTCTGCCAAACGCGTCGCTGCAGGCGTCACGACGATAAAGGCGGTTTCGGTGAGACGCGTGATTGTCACATCCGCCTCGATCCCGCCCTGCGCGTTGAGGAACTGGGAGTAAACGATCTTGCCCACCGGCACATCATATTGGCCGCCGGCCACGTAATTCAGGAACGCCACGACATCGGGTCCCTCTACGCGGATCTTCCCGAAAGAGGACATGTCATACATGCCCACGCCCTCGCGGATGGCCATGTGTTCTTCCCGCACATTCTCGAAGAAGTTCTGTCGCTTCCAGGAGTACTGGTACTCGGCTTCCTGAGAGCCGCGCGCGAACCAGTTCGCCCGCTCCCACCCCGCAAGCTCGCCAAAGACTGCGCCGCGTTCGGCGAGTTGCGCGTGGAATGGCGTGCGTCGCACGCCCCGCGCCGTGCGCTTTTGGAGATATGGGAAGTGATCGGCATAGAGCAGACCAAGGGTCTCCTTAGAGCGCTCGTAGAGGTACGTCTTGTTGCCCTGAAACGGCTGCATCCGGGTGATGTCCACGTCGCCCAGATCAAAGGGTTTCGCGCCGTCCTCCATCCACTGCGCCAGCGCCATGCCCGCGCCACCTGCCGACTGGATACCGATGGAGTTGAACCCCGCCGCGACCCAGACATTGTCCATCTCCGGGCAGAGGCCCAGATGGTAAGCATCGTCTGGCGTAAAACTCTCCGGTCCGTTGAAGAACGTGTGGATGCCTGCTTCTGCAAGCATCGGCATTCGGTTTACTGCGTCCTCCAGGATCGGCTCAAAATGATCGAAATCCTCCGGAAGCTGGTCAAACTCGAAATCCGCAGGAATGCCGTCCATTGCCCAGGGCTTTGAGTTCGGCTCAAAAGCCCCGAGGAGCATCTTGCCCGCGTCTTCCTTGTAGTACGCACATTCGTCCGGCACGCGCAGCACCGGCATCTGCGTCAGGCCCTCAATCGCTTCGGAGACGATGTAGAAATGCTCACAGGCGTGGAGAGGAACATTCGTGTTCAGCATCCGGCCCACTTCGCGGCCCCACATGCCGCCGCAGTTCACAACGTGTTCGCACGCGATACGGCCGCTTTCGCCCTTCTCGTTCTCCCACTCCACTCCGGTTATGCGCCGCCCCGCACGCGTCACGCCGGTAGCTTTCGTCCGCTCGATCACCTTGGCCCCGCGCTGCTTGGCACCCTTAGCGAGGGCGTGCGCAATGTTGGCCGGGTCGCCTTGCCCATCCAGAGGCAACCAGACGCCACCCGTGACCCCGTCGATGTTGAGGTGCTCGTACTTCGCCTTAACCTCGGCGGGGGAGATTTCCTCGACATCCACGCCAAACGCCCGCGCCATGGCGGCCTGACGATTGATCTCTTCTCGCCGCTCTTCCGTCAGCGCCACGGTGATCGAACCGCAGCGCTTAAAGCCCGTAGCAACCCCGGTCTCGTCCTCGAGGGAGCCATAAAGCTCTTGGCTGTATTTCGCGAGCTTCGTCATGTTGGCTGTCGCGCGCAGCTGCGCAATGAGCCCCGCCGCGTGCCACGTCGTGCCAGAAGTCAGTGCCTTACGCTCCAAAAGCACGACATCTTCCCATCCCAACTTAGTCAAATGATAAGCCACTGAGCAGCCAATCACACCGCCGCCAATAATGACGACACGCGCTTGGGAGGGAACGGTCATGGTCAGTCTCCTTTGAAATGAGCGGCAAGCGCCGCGATGTGGTCCGGGCCCACTTCGCAGCAGCCGCCTATGATATGGGCGCCGAGCGCGTGCCAGTCTTTTGCGTGTTCGAGGTACGCCGCAGGGCCAAGGTCAGTCCGCGCGGTCAGCATGTCGACGGTGGCATCGTCATTGTCGAAATCGTCGACGATCCCTGTAAACCCGTTCGCATAGGCGCCGATCTTTGTCTTTGCGTCCTTGATCTCGCCAAGAGCGACGGTAACGGCCTCGGGCCGCGCGCAATTGATCAGCAGCGCATCTGGACCGAATTCGTCAACCAAAGACAGTATTTCCGCCACAGGTTCACCCGAACGCAACCGAGTGCCGTCCTGATCCGACGTACTCACCGCAAGCCAAACCGGCTTGCCATGGTCCATACAGCCTTGAAGACCGCCGCGGGCCTCATCGATGCCGCCCATCGTCTCGAGGATATAGCCATCGACATAGGGCTTTTGGATTTCGCACATCTCGGAGAATACGCCCGCCGCGATCTCTACCGGCGGCGCTTGCTCAGGCCGGTATGAGTACCCAAGCGGCGACATGCCCCCAAGAACGATGCCCCCGCCATGGGCATCGCGCGCCTCGACGGCATGCCTGCAAGCAAGGTGCTGAAGCTCTTCGAAACGGTGGCCGATATTGTGGTGGTTCATCCGGTCGGGACGCACTGAGTAGGTATTCGTGGTCGCGACCTCCGCCCCAGCCGCAAAGAACTCGTCATGGACCTGACGCACCAATTCCGGCTGATCAATAAGCGCCTGTACCGACCAGAGGGAGGTCGCTTGCCCGGCTCGCTTGATAAGCTCCTGACCCATGCCTCCGTCGAGGATGAGCACACTCATTGATACATCTCCGCGAACTTCGCCTTGTACGTTGCCACCATGTCTTCCTCCGTCGCGCCGTCGTCATAGGGTGGCGTGCGGTAGGTGCTTACGGCGGTGACGTCAATCAGAACAAAGGCGCGCATACGCTGGGCAAGGTCGGGCCAAACAGTAGCCCATCTCGGCGAAAGCTCAGGAAAAGCGGCATCGCCGGACGCGACGATGCGCGCCCGCCCTGCCACCCGCGCTCCAAGACGCTTGAGGATATCGATGAAGTTAACCTCGCAGGCCGGGTTGGCCCGCAGGTTCCGCACAGTGCCGGGGGAGCGGATATCGGCAAAGCCCAGGGTCGCGTGGTCAAGCACCAAAAAGGTGCCTTTGGGCGCGACCGCCGGCGCCCCCTCTGGCGTCACGGTGGCCGTGAAACCGAGGGGAAACGCCGCGATCAAGGCTTTGACCTCCGCGTCGATCATGCGCGGATGCGTGCGTTCTCTGGGTCCCAGAGCGGACCGTCAGGTTGCACCGTCGCGCGGACCTTTTGGCCGAAGATATCAACCTCCAGTTCCGTGCCTTCTGTTGCCAGATCGCTACGCAACATGCCCAGCGCGACGGAATGGCCGACGCGGTAACCCCAGGCACCCGATGTCGTCTCACCCACGATCTCACCACCGTTCCAAAGCGTCGCCATGTAGGGCGCGTCGTGGCCGTTGGCCTCAACCTTGAGCATGACGAACTGCTTCTTGGAACCCTGCTGCTTTTCATTCAGCAGGGCCGCCTTCCCGGGGAAATCCTGCGGTTTGTGGAACTTGATGAAGCGGCTCAGCCCACCTTCGAGAAGGCTGTAATCGGAAGACAGATCGCCCTTCCACGCACGGTAGCCCTTTTCGATCCGAAGAGAGTTCAACGCATACATGCCAAAGGGGGTCGCCCCGGCGGCCAGCACGGCCTCGTAGATCGCCGGGATATCCGCGTTTTTGGCATGGACTTCCCAGCCCAGCTCGCCCGCGAAGCTCACGCGCAGCAAAGAGCACGGCTTGCCGACAGCCGTTGCGCGCTGATGCGTAAGCCACCCCATTTCCAAGTCCGCTTCCACACCGATCTCTTGAAGGAGCGCGCGGGATTTCGGCCCAGTGACGATCAGAGTGGAATAGTCCGTGGTCAGATCCGAGAGAGTGAGGTTGTCCGGCAGGTTCTTTTGAAGGACCTCCCGATCGTGCCACTGCGCACCTGCTGCAGTGATAAGGTAGAAATAGTCCTCCTCCATGCGGATGATCGACATCTCGGTGAGGATGCGCCCACGGGAGTCCGCGAAGTAACCAAGGTTCATGCGCCCGATCTTCGGAAGCGCGCCGGAAATCAGCCCGCGAAGATACTCCGCAGCACCCTCTCCGTGGAGGCAGAACCGCGAGAACCCCGGAAGGTCAAGAACGCCCACGCCGTCGCGCACGGCTTCGCACTCTTCCTTGATCCGTTGCTCCCAGGGTCCGTGGCGAGACCAAGTCTCTGTTGCTTCCAGCGAGGTGTCATCGCCGTCTTTCGCGAACCAGTTTGCGCGTTCCCAGCCGCTATAGGCGCCCATGACGCCTCCCAGCTCACGGACCTTGGCGTCCACCGGCGACAGCTTGCGGTCACGACCAGCAGGCCACTCCTTATAGGGGAAATGCATGCCGTACTCGTGGCCGTAGACCTCCATCGCCTTGTCGATGCAGAACTGCTGATCGGTGTAGTCTGTGTAACGGCGCGGATCGACGGCCCACATGTCCCACTCCGTCTCGCCTTCGACGATCCATTCGGCCAGCACCTTGCCAGCACCGCCGCCTTGCGTGATGCCAAAGGTGAATACACAGGCCTCGAACGCGTTCTTGACCCCCGGCATCGGCCCTACAAGCGGCAGGCCGTCCGGCGCGTAAGGAATTGGGCCGTTGATGTTACGGCCAACTCCGCCCTCACCCAGGATCGGAACCCGCGCCATCGCGTCCTCGATGTACCATTCAAGCCGCTCAAGATCGTCGGGATAGAGCTGGAAAGAGAAGTCTTCCGGCATCGGGTCATCCGGCGTGATCCAGTGCGCTTTGCAGTTGCGCTCATAGGGACCGAGGTTCAGGCCATTCTTGTCCTGACGCAGGTAGTAGGAGCTGTCGACGTCGCGCAGGAGCGGGATCTTTCGGCCGTTGGCCTCTGTCCACTCTTTCAGCGCGGGGATCTCCTCGGTGAGGAAATACTGGTGGCTCATCACCGCCATGGGCACGGTACGACCGCCGTAGGGCTTGAACCACTCACCCACGCGCTGTGCGTAGTATCCTGCCGCGTTCACGACGTATTCGCAGCGAATGTCGCCCTGCGCCGTGTGAACAATCCACTCGTCTCCGTCACGGCTGACGCCGGTTGCAGGGCAAAAGCGCATGATCTTCTGACCCATCTCGCGCGCGCCCTTAGCCAGCGCTTGTGTGAGTTGCGCGGGGTCGATGTCCCCATCATCGGGATCCCACATGCCGCCTGCGAGGTCGTGCGTTTCCATAAACGGGTAGGCATCCTTCATGTCAGCATTGGACATCATCTCAAGGTCCATGCCCTGATAACGACCCATGCCCACTGCGCGCTCGAACTCCTGCATCCGCTCCTTGGAATGCGCAAGGCGGATGGATCCCGTGACATGGTAGTTCATCGGGTAGTCGACTTCTTCAGCGAGGCCGGCATAGAGCGACAGCGAATAGCGCTGCATGTTCATGACAGCCCAGCTTGTCGAAAAGGACGGACAGTTACCCGCTGCGTGCCACGTTGACCCAGCCGTCAGTTCGTTCTTTTCCAGAAGGACGCAGTCGGTCCATCCCATCTTCGCGAGATGATAGAGCCCGGAGACGCCGACAACGCCTCCTCCGATGATGACCACGCGTGCGGTGCTTGGCAGATCAGCCATAACGGGTTCCTCCCTAGATTATGCAGCCTTCAGCGACACAGGTCTTAGGCCGGGCCGCCGCTTGGCAGTTGTAGGTGTCTGGACGCAACGCGTCCGCTTCTGCGTCATGCCGGATGCAACTCCCGAGGTCAGAGCGAGCCATTCTCAGGCCTCCTCCAAATGGGGCGCATCCTGCGCAATCTCGTAGTAGTCGCCCTTGCAGGCGGTGAAGATGTGCCGACCGACGGTGAAACCCGTGGGCGCGTCGAACGCTCCTGCGGCGATACCGATGCCGGTTTCATCATCCATTCGGTAAAACAAGCTGGACCCGCAAGTAGCGCAAAAGCCGCGGTTCGCATGGTTTGAAGACGCGTACCAGCGCAGTCCATCCGCCTTCAGAAAAGTAAGCGCGTTGTATTCCGCTCGCACCGCAGCCCATAGATGGCCAGACGTCCGGCGACACTGCGAGCAATGACAGATCGTGGCCGCCGTCCGTGACAAGGCCACGTCAAACTCGACCGATCCGCACTCGCAGCGCCCCCTATGGACAACAGTCATGCCGACCTCCCTTGCCACGCGGCAGAACCGAGCGCCGCGCCATAAGCAACAAAACACGCCGCGAGCCCGCGCCTGATCCAGGTGTTGAAGACGGTGCCCAAAGCCGCACGCCCAAGACCCGCGCCCAAAGCTGTAAATCCGCAGTAAGAGAGCGCCGTGAGCGTCAGCGCTGTGGGAACGATCACAACCATCTGGGGCCAAATCGGCCCTGGTGCCACGAAAAGTGAGAATGCCGCGATGTATCCCGCGAGGCTCTTGGCGTTAATTGTTGCGATCAGGAACGCCCGCCCATAAATCGACCCGGCCTGCCGGGGCAGGACCACAGGCGTCCCTGCGCGCATCCACCCCCGAATACCCAGCCAGACCAAAAGCGCAGCGCCGGCAAATTGGACCCAAACGAACACTTCGGGTGCCGCTGCGATGACTGCCCCCACGCCCGCCGCCGACAGCAAAAGGAAAAGGAGAGCCTGTGTCAGGATCCCGGCAACACCCCAAAGCGAACGCTGGAAACCAAAGGCCATACCGTTCTGAATGCAGTTTGCGGCATTGGGGCCCGGTGTCGTCACGAAAACGATCCAGAACGTCGCGAAGATGAGCCAAGCCTCCTGCGTCATACGCGACCCCTAATAGATGGGCGGCGCGATCACCCAGATCGCGACACAAGGTTCTGAATAGGGGTTTGCCCAGCGGAAGGCCTCTCCTCGGATGCGGAAGCTATCCCCGGTTTCGAGCTTGTGCAGCCCGGACCCGATCCACAGATCAAGCTTACCCTGGGCGATGTATCCCACCTCTTGCGTGGGGCGGCTGACCGGAATGGCAAGGGCCGCGCCGGGCTCGAAAACAGACCGCACCATCTCAAAATCATCCGTAAGGTCTGGTGAGAGGAGTTCCTCCACAAGGCCAGCCGCCCGCGAACCGATGGGGCGGCGCGCGGCGGCGCGAACGACGTATCCCGCCTCTTCGGCTGCAGCCGCGTCAGCCCGAAAGAGCGAAGATACGGAGACATCGAGGGCGCGTGCGAGTTGCCTCAGGTCAGAGACAGACGGCTCTGAAAGCTCCCGCTCGACCTGGCTCAACCACCCGACAGACCTGCCGAGACGCGCCGCAAGGCCTTGAAGGGTTAAGCCACGGGCCTTCCGCAACGCTCGCAAATCGGCTCCCAACGTGGGGACTTGCACGGTCTGGCGGTTCACGGGCGACTCCTTCGGCGACTAGCCATAATCCACCGCGCCGGGATGAAATTTTCAAGCATTTTTTCACGAGAGGGCCGAGAACAATCGATTTCAGCCCCCCGCCGCGGCTTTAGCTCAAGGATCGGGCAAAGGTGTCGTCGAGGATGGCCTGCAATCCAGCTGCGTCTTCACCGGAGAACGCATCAGGCTGGTCGCTGTCGATATCAAAGACCGCGATGAGCCGACGCTCGATGTCAAAGACTGGTAAAACGAGTTCCGATTTTGTGGATGACGCGCAAGCGATGTGACCGGGAAAGGCCTCAACATCGGGGACGATTTGCGCTGCCTCTTCCCGCGCCGCCGCTCCGCAGACGCCCCTTAAGAACGGAATGACGAGGCAACCGTGCCCGCCTTGGTAGGGTCCGATCTTGAGAAGCTCAGGGGCAACCACGCGATAGAAGCCCGTCCAGTCAAAACGCGCGTCAGACTGGTGCACCTCACACGCAATCGTAGCCATGAGGGCAACGCTGTCCGTTTCACCCTCTGTCAGCGCCGCGATGCGCGCAGCTAGTGCCTGATAGTCCATTGAGCCCCCCGCAATCTCCCAAAGCGCATAAGAGTTTCTCGAAAACTCTTAGCAAATTTCTTGGTCCAAGAAATTTGGCCCTTCAGAGCAGTTCCACCGCCACCGCCGTGCCTTCGCCGCCCCCGATACAGATCGCAGCCACGCCTCGTTTCAGCCCCCGTGCTTTGAGTGCGTGGAGAAGCGTCACAATGATCCTTGCCCCTGATGCCCCGATCGGGTGGCCCAGCGCACACGCGCCGCCGTTGACGTTCACCACCTCGCGCGAAAGTCCCATCTCGCGCATGAAGGCCATGGGTACCACGGCAAAGGCCTCGTTCACTTCCCAGAGATCGACGTCGCCAATGTCCCAGCCGATCCGTTCGAGCAGCGCCCGCGCTGCGGGGACCGGCGCGGTTGTGAACCACCCAGGCGCCTGCGCGTGGGAAGCGTGTCCCAGAACCCGGGCGCTCGCGCTATTTGAGTCCGTGGACAGCACCAGGGCGGCCGCCCCATCCGAGATCGAGGATGCGTTCGCTGGCGTCACTGTCCCTGCGTCGCGGAAGGCCGGTTTCAAAAGCGGGATCTTTTCCGGCCGGGCGGCCTTCGGCTGTTCATCTTCGGTGACGACTGTCTCGCCCCGGCGCGTTTTCACGCTGACCGGCACGATTTCAGCGGCGAAACCATCGCTCTTCTGCGCATCAAGAGCGCGCGACAGGGAGCCGAGCGCGTAATCATCCTGCGCCTCCCTCGTGAATTGGAAATGCTCGGCGCAATCTTCCGCGAATGTACCCATGAGGCGACCCTTGTCGTAGGCGTCCTCGAGGCCGTCGAGAAACATGGAATCTACCGCTGCCCCGTGGCCAAGCCGTGCGCCGCTGCGCATGCCAGGCAGCAGGTACGGAGCTTGCGACATGCTCTCCATCCCACCAGCGACAATTGTGCGCTGCGCTCCCAGGGCAAGGCTGTCATACGCCAGCATCGCCGCTTTCATCCCGGAGCCACACATTTTGTTTATGGTCGTTGCGGGGACCTCTTCGCCAAGGCCAGCCGCAAACGCCGCCTGACGAGCCGGTGCCTGCCCCTGACCGGCAGGCAGGACGCAGCCCATGATTGTCTCGTCCACGGTGGGTTGCCCTGCGCGATCAAGCGCGGCCGCAATGGCCGCCCCGCCAAGATCCGCCGCGCGAACGCTGCTCAGCGCCCCTTGGAGACCGCCCATGGGCGTGCGCGCTGCTCCAGTGATGAAGACATCGTTCACGGCAAATCCTCTCGCATCCACACGCTTTGGTAACGCTTCTTGCGTAGCGTCTCCCCGAACGGACAGGAAGGGCCATTTCATGGAGTTGAGTAGTAGCGATGTCGCCGACACGCGCGTGGTCAAGGTCATCGACACCCGGATCGACGCCGCCGTCGCCATACAATTCAAAGACGCAATGCGCGCAGAAACCGAAGGTGGACCGGAACGCGTGGTCCTGGACCTGTCGGAGGTGAGTTTTATCGATTCTTCGGGTCTGGGCGCCGTTGTGGCGGCCAAAAAGCTCCTCAACGGCGCGCATGTCCTTGAACTGGCAGGCCTCACACCAGTGGTCGACAAAGTCTTCAAGCTGACACGAATGGACAGCGTCTTTGCAATCTACGCAGATGTGAATGCAGCTGTGCCTGCATTGGCGTCCTAGGCGCAGGAGGGAAGCGGGATGATAGAAGTCGAAGCTGGCGCAACCGCCATTTCCATCCATTTCCTGTCCGACACGTTCGAAGTTCGCTCCTCCCTTCAGGCGCTCATGGACGATATGGAGGGGCGCGATTACCTTCCGGAAGAACGCGGAACGGTGGAGCTTGTCCTAGCCGAGGTTCTCAACAACGTCGCAGAACATGCCTATGAGGAACGCGGCGACGGCAAGATCGAACTTGATATGAACTACGTCTCGGACGGCATTGCGATTTCCTTACAGGATTTTGGAAAGCCAATGCCAGGTGGGCAGACACCGCTCGGCATGCCTGCAAACCTCGACGTTGAGGTCGACGATCTGCCCGAGGGCGGGTTTGGCTGGTTCCTCATCGGAGAACTCGCAAAAGACCTGATCTATGAGCGCCGAGGGGAAGCAAACCACCTCACCTTTCGGATGACGCTGGGCTCCGGCTGATGACGCACGGGGAAGAGCGATAAAGCTCGGGGTAGAGTTACGACCCGCGTGAGACATCATCCGCAAGTGCTTGCCGCATATCTGTCCCGCGGACGCCGCGCGCGGCTTTTGAAAGAGGCCGCGGTCCAAAAGTGCCTTAGGCTGGCTCCATGCCCGCGTTCTGGCGCCAGATCCACCAGTTCAGGGCGCCCGCATAGCTCACCCACACCAGATATGGCACCATGAGCAGGCCCGAGACCGCATCCACCCTGAAAAACGCCACCATCGTTGCTGCAACGGCGACCCAAAGGAAACACAGGACGACCATTGCTGCTCCAAGACGCTTCAATCCGAAGAAAACCGGGGTCCAAAGTGTGTTCAGCGCGATCTGCAGCGCCCAAAAGGCCGATGCCATAGCGACAGGCAAAATCCCGTCCGCCGCCGTCGCAACTCGAGCTGCAGCAACAGCAGAGGCGATGTAGAGCACGCTCCAAGCGAGCGGAAAGAGCCATGGTGGGGGCGTCCAGCCCGGTTTACGGAGATCTTCGAAATACCACTTGTCGGGCGGAAAGAGACTTCCCGTCGCAGCAGCGGCACAGCAGGCCGCAAGGTAAACAAGAAACACCGTCAGATCCATGGTCGGCTCCCGCGTCCGAAACATTCGACGACAGAGTTAGCGCTTCACTCCCCAGGTGCCAGTCGCGCCACTTCCCGCGCTCGCAATTCGGCAACAACACTCAGGACCGCGGACGTCCGGCTATGTGTCGTCTGCTGCGTCGCCGCGGCATCCACAAGAAACGCAACCTCGGGCAGCGGGCGCGCGTAAAGCGTCGCGGGTTGCGGCATCAAGGCCCCCAAAGCGGAACGCATCACCGCGGTGGCAACCCAGCCCATCTTCTGGCGCTTCGTCGTCACCGCTCTGCGCGAAATCGAGTCAAAGCCATTCGCCCGCACCTGCGCGCCAATTCCCGCATAGACAAGCCGCGCCGACAGGATCCCGGGCCGAGCCGACGCAGGCAACCGCGGCACACCCGCCTCTGCGCGCAAATAGAGACGATCGGCCTCTGCCAGCAGGCGTCGCACCATGCGCCGCACCTCCGGGATCGGCAGAGGATCGGCAAGAAACGCCTCAGGATCTACGCCGAACTCTGCGAACCAGTCACGCGGCAGGTAAATCCGGCCCATCCGCGCATCTTCTCCCACGTCGCGGGCAATGTTGGTCAGTTGCATTGCAACACCGAGGTCGCAGGCCCGGGCAAGAGCATCTCCGTCTCGAACGCCCATGAGCACGGTCATCATCGCGCCCACAGCCGCCGCCACCCGCGCTGAATAGGCGAAAACCCCGCTCAAGGTCTGGTATTCTTTGCCCAGCGCGTCCCAGGCAAGCCCTTCAAGCAAAGCCTCAGGCAAGGCGCGGGGCATTGCGTGATCTTCAACCATGGCCGCGAAGGCACGATCATAGGGCGTGTTCTTCGGGCGTCCCTCGTAGGCGAGGTTCAAACGCTCCTGCAGCGACAGAACCGCAGCCGTCTCATCATCGCCAAGATCAACGGCGTCATCCGCAAGCCGGCAAAACGCATAGAGCGCGAGAGCAGGGTCCCTGACCCGGGCCGGCAACAGTTTGGAGGCCGTGTGAAACGACAGTGACCCATGCCGGATCGCATCTCGGCACGCGTCCATATCAGCGGGATCAATCATTCTGCAGCCATCTTCATTGGGGACGCGACGGGATGCGCCGCGGCCGGGATCAGACCCTCCAGGACCTCCGCGCTAGACACCACACCCGGCACCCCGGCACCGGGATGTGTGCCCGCCCCCGTGAGGTAAAGCCCTTCGAGAGGGGTCACATTATGGGGACGGAACCACGCCGATTGAAGGATCCGCGGCTCCAGCGAGAACCCAGCGCCGTGCGGGGAAAGATAACGGTCGCGGAACGTCTCGGGCGTAAAGACGACCTCCGTCGTGAGGTGATCCTGAAAGCCAGGAATGGTCTCATTGAGGACGCGCGCCACCTTGCGCTTGTAGATCGCTTCCTCCTCCGCCCAATCGACGGAGCCATGGCCGAGATGCGGCACAGGAGAGAGAGCATAGAACGTGTCCCCTCCCTCAGGGGCCACCGTTGGGTCAGTCACCGATGGCCGGTGCAGGTAAAGCGACATGTCATCGGCGAGCTGTCCGTTCATGAAGATGTCCCGCAAGAGGCCCTCGTAGCGCGGCCCGCTCAGGATCGTGTGATGCCCGACATCTTTCCACGTGTCGCGCGTGTCGGTGGTGCCGAAGTACCAGACGAAGAGAGACATCGACCACCGGCGCCCCTGCCCCGCTCGCGTCCATCCAGGCATGTTCTGATTGCGCAGCAATCGCGCGTAGGTGTGGCCCGCATCCGCGTTTGACACCACGACGGGTGCTTGCATGCCTTGCCCGTCCACCCGAACGCCAGTTACGCGTCCGCCGGACGCAGTGATCTCATCGACCTCCACACCCAGTCGGACCTCTCCACCCTGATCCTCGATGACGCGACGCATGGCGTCTGCGATCGCCTGTACGCCGCCCATGGCATAATGAACGCCAAACTCCTTCTCGAGGTAGCTCACAAGCGCATACATCGACGTCACATGCATCGGATCACCACCGATGAAGAGCGGGTGGAACGACAGTGCCATGCGAAGACGCTCGTCCTTCACGCGCCTCCTGGCGAGGCCGAGAATGCTACGATCTGCCCGAAGCAAGGCAAATTCAGGGAGGACTTTCAGCGTCTCCCAAAGCCGATGCATGGGCTTCGTGAGCATCCCCTCAAAGCCCACCACATACCGCTTGCGAGCGTCTTCAAGAAAGCGACGATAGCCGGGCACATCCGCGGGATTGAGGCGGGCAACCTCCGTTTCCATGATCTTGGTGTCGCCCGTGGCGAAAAAGTTGGACCCGTCCGGCCAGCGGATCTCATAGAACGGATCAAGCGGCTTGAGGGTCACGTCAGAATGAAAATCACGGCCACAGGCCGCCCATAGCTTTTCATAGACTTCCGGGACCGTGACGATCGTCGGGCCAAGATCGAACCGATGGCCACCCTTCGAGATTGACGACCCACGACCACCCACACGGTCGAGACGGTCGAGGACCTTCACCGCATAGCCTTTCGCTCCCAACCGCATGGCCGCGGCAAGCCCGCCTAGCCCTGCGCCAATGACGATGGCCTTCGTCGGTGCGTCCTGCTCTGCGATCATTGCGATTCCAAACTGTCAGCTTTGATTTACATATATTGCCCTGAACAGGCGGCATTGTCTTCCCATATTTGCATATATGTGTCAGGATAGGCTGACATTTTCGGGAATCCGCATGACCCAGACCGTCTCTCTTTCGTTTTTCCGGTTCGCCGGGGCGGGCCCTAAGCTGTGGGCCTTCACCATGATGGGCGTAGCGCGGTTACTCTTGCCGCGCGTGCCTGATGTCGGCTTCTGGAAGCTCTGCGGGTCTGGCACTGGCGAAGGCTTTACGCCTATCCCCAACACCGCCGTATACGCGGTGCTCTGCACCTGGCCGGACGCAGAGACAGCCAAGGCCCGCGTTGAAGGCGCACCCTTCTTTTCACGCTATCGAAAGCGCGCAGTTGAAAGCTGGACAGTTTATCTGACGCCGACCCAATCAAGGGGCAACTGGTCTGGCAAAGAGCCCTTCGTGACCACCAACGAACCT
>JBCCPQ010000006.1:0-23689 GCA_039024825.1 Pseudomonadota bacterium | reverse complement strand
CTCTGCATCTACACAACGATGGCCGACACTCCGGTTCAGTGGCGGCGGGGCAAGCCGGCCTCCACCATTCGGTCCTACTACGTAATGGAGCATTACCGCGAGCGTCGGCGGCTCAAGGCGGGGGAGGTGGACGCCGTTGTCGTGACCGGGGTCACCGCGGAGGCGGGGTCGGTCAAGGACCTCCAGTACCCGGATGTCCGCCGCCAGTTCATCGATTTCCTCGCGATGGCGCATTGGCACAGCTATCTCGCGGACGGCAACCCGGCCCCCCACCTGTTCCTCGACTTCCGGCCCCGCCGTCTTGACCGGGCGTTCCACTGGAAGGGGCTCGTCCGGACCCGTGGCGAGATGACGGACCTCAACGCCGTCTGAACCGCTCCGCTTGGGCGAAGAAAGGGTAAACGCCCCCGCCGCCCCGTGCGCGAATGTAAACGCGCCCGGCCATATACGGAGCCATACGCTATCCATACGCTTTCTGGTCGGTTTCTGGCCCCCTGCCCGGGCGCTTTTCGGCAGCCATTAACGCGCGCGGGCGGGTGCAAAGAAAAGGTTACCTGCGGCCTCCCAGTCCTCTACACAGCGCATATGTTCGGACAACTTCTCGGCTCCAGCCGCTACATGATCATCATCGCCGTCCTCGGCTCCATGGCTGCGGCTGTGACGCTGCTCGTCTACGGGTTTCTTGAAGCACTCCAGCTTATTCTCATCACCATCGAGACGGGGGAGGTGACGCGGAAGGGGGCCAAGGCGCTCGCCATTGAGTTCATTGAGATCATTGATCTTTTTCTCATGGCCACCGTGTTTCTGATCATTGCTGTGGGGCTCTACCGGCTCTTTATTTCGCCCAATATCGCGATGCCGGAGTGGCTCAAGATCGATACCCTCGATGACCTGAAGACCAAGCTTATCGCCGTCGTGATCGTCGTCATGGGCGTGATTTTTCTGGGCCACGTCGTGGCCTGGGATGGCGAGACGGATCTCATGGGCCTCGGGTTCGGGATCGCAGCCGTCATCGGAACCCTCACGTGGTTCCTGAATACCAAGGTCAGCAAGAAGGGTGGCGACTGATGATCATCGAGCATCTCACCGTCTCTATCCCGGACGGCACCGAAGCGGCATTTCTCAAGGCCGATGCGGAGGTTTGGACCGCGACGCTCGCAGCCCAGCCCGGCTATATCGGCAAGGAAACATGGGTTGAGCTGGGGGACCGGACGCGGGTGCATCTGACAATCCGATGGCAAACACGGGACGAATGGAAGTCCGTCCCGGGGGACCTTCTGGCCGCCACTGATAGGCGGATGACGGAGGTGTTCGGGCACGCTGTCCCGGTTCTCTCCTGCGAGGAATTCGAGGTGATTGGTTAGGTCCTTCCCCTCAACGCGCGGCCCTGTCAGAAGCGCGGAAAGGAGACCTGAGCCATGACCCGAATCGTTCTGTCCAGCGACCATGCCGCCATCGAGCTACGAGGCGAGATTGCTGCGCATCTGGAAGCGGCGGGCCATGTGGTGGACGACATCGGACCGGTAACGGGGGAGAGTACCCATTACCCCCTCCACGGCCGCGCGGCAGCGGAGATCGTGGCCGACGGCAAGGCAGATCTGGGCATCATTCTGTGCGGGACCGGGCAAGGCATCATGATGGCTGCAAACAAGGTGCCGGGGATCCGCTGCGGGGTCTGCGCGGAGCCTACGTCGGCTGCGCTGATCCGGACTCACAACGATGCCAACATGCTCAGTCTCGGGGCGCGGGTGGTGGGTCCGACGCTGGCGCTTGCTATCGTGGATGCATTTCTCGGGGCGGAATTCGAAGGCGGTCGCCACGCCAAACGGGTCGGGATGATCGAAGGGAGCAGGTCATAATCCTGCCATCCGTGTCAGATAAGGCCGCCCGCGTAAGGAGAGATCGTATGCGTTTGAGTTTAGCCGCCACTGTTGCCGCGCTGTCGCTCGCGATGGCGCCAACTGTCCAGTCTCAATCGGCGGATGAAGTGGCGCTTGCGAAGGAGGTGCTGAGCTCCATGCAGCAGCCGTCCTTTGACGACGACAGGGAGTATTGCGGCTACCTTGCCTACGACCAGACGGGCGATCTTGTGGGAACGCCGATTTCCCGCGGCGCGCGCGATAGTTGCGTTTACGAGGGACCGGAGGACGGATTTGTCATGGCGTTCTCCATTCACACGCACGGTCGTTACAGCCCTGACATCCCGGCGGAATTTCCCTCTGTGGGCGATATGGAAGCCGACGAAGACGAAGGTGTCGACGGCTTCGTTGCTACACCGGGCGGGCGTCTTTGGTATGTCGACACGGAAGACATGCTGGTCCGCCAGATCTGCGGCATCGGTTGCCTTCCGCAGGACCCTAGGTTCCGGCCTGGTGACGACGGCGTGGTAGAGATCTCTTACACATACGAAGAGCTTCTGGAGCTTGAGGGCAACTAGTCGTTCAGAATGAACGTCACCTTCAGGTTCACGCGGTATTCAGCAATTTTGCCGTCCCGGACGACGACTTTTTGATCCTGCACCCAGGCGGATTCCACGTTCTTGAGCGTTTTGGACGCGCGCTCAACTCCCTGTTCTACGGCATCGTCGAACCCCTTCTTGGAGCTGGCGATAATCTCTGTGACACGTGCGACGGACATGTGTGGTCTCCCATTTGCTATGGCGCCAATGTGCTTGTCTCGCGGCGTGGCGGGCAAGGGGAATTCCGGCGGCATCTCAGCCTTAACGCTTCGCTAACCAATCCCCCTCATGCTTAGGCCTGCGCGAGACGCGCGGCGGATCAATGAGAGGCAAGGCGAATGGGCACGATTTACTGGATGATGGTCGGGGTGCTGGCGCTCTTTGTCTTCCAACTCTGGCTGCTTGGGCTTGCGCGGCGAACCTACGCCCGCGCCACGGGTCAGCCTGTGCCGGTCAGGGCCCGTCCCAATCAACATCCCGCGCCTCGGCAACGGTGAGCGATCCGTCCGGCAGCGGGCGCATGAGCCCGGCGGCCTTCTGCTGATCCGGGCCGAGCCAGTCGGCAAACTGATCTGGTGACAGGATCACGCCCATGCGGTGGTGAATGTCACGGACATCTCCATTGGGCTCGCATGTGACGGTCGCGACCTGAGGCACTTCGATGCCACCGGGACCCTGCCAAACATCATAGATGGCGGCAAAAGCCATAAGACCACCAGAGGAGGGGCTTATGCGCCAGGCGGTCTTTTTGCGCTTTTCGCCGGTCCATTCGTACCAGCCCTGCGCGGGAACGAGACAGCGTCCGACGCCCTCATAGGCGATCTTGTGGAAGACAGTTTCAGAGCGAGCGTTCACAAGCACCTCCATGACCGGGCGACCGCGGGCATTCTTGCGGCCTTGCGGGATCAGACCCCAGCGCATCATCTGCGCGCCGTCAGAGGTCAACGTCAGAATGTCTTGCCCCGGTGCCACGTTCCAGCGGTCAGGCTGCGGTGAGACCTCCACCCCCGAAAACGCAGACAGCTCCTCCGCGCTGGCCGCCAGGAAAAAGCGGCCCGGCACCTACTCCACCGTCTCAACGAGCTGGAGAACGCTCGGGCCCATATCCGCCACGATCCGTGCCACGCCCGCGGCAGACGGGTGAATCCCGTCGGCCTGAATGAAGTCCCCGAGCTCCGCGGGAACGTCCCCCTCACCTTCGAAAGCGGCAAAGAAGCTGGAGTAAAAGACCGTGCCATAGGCCGCGGCGAGATCGGGATACATGGCGTCAAAATCTGCTTTGTAGTCAGGCCCGTAGTTACCGGGGGCTTCCATCCCCACGAGCATGACCTCCACGCCCTGCTCCGCCGCGACTTTGAGGATGCCTTCAAGATTTGCCCGCGATAGCGCCGGGTCGATCCCGCGCAAAAGATCGTTGCCGCCCAGGGCCACGATCATAGCATCGACCTCTGGCGTTAACGTCCAGGCCACACGGCTTAGTCCGCCTTGCGTCGTATCACCGGAGACACCTGCATTGATCAGCGTCACATCCGTGCCCTGGGCGGTCAGCCATGCCTGCAGCTGGGGCACGAAGCCATCGGACTCTGGCAGGCCAAACCCCTGGGTAAGGCTGTCGCCGAGCGCCGCGATTGTCACCGTCTCTGCAGATGCAGGCAGCGAAAGGGCCACAAAACCGGCTGCAATGATGTTGCGCATTCTAACATTCACCCCATATCGCGCCTTAACGAAGGAGCGCTTCATGTCCATTTTGTCCCTTGCCGACGTCTCGCTTTCGCTGAAAGGAAATGCGGGGATCGTCGACATCCTCCACTCCATCACGCTGGATGTCCACGAGGGGGAGACGCTGGCTCTGGTGGGGCCATCTGGATCGGGCAAGTCTTCTCTCCTCATGGTCATGGGCGGTCTGGAACGGGCCACGGGTGGCCACGTGAGCGTTCTGGGCCACGACCTGACGCCGATGTCCGAAGACGACCTCGCCCGGTTTCGCCGGGCACATATGGGTGTGGTCTTCCAGTCGTTCCACCTTATACCCACGATGACGGCGCTGGAGAATGTCGCTGTGCCCCTCGAGCTGGCGGGCGCGAAAGACGCATTTGACCGCGCCGAGGCGGAGCTTGAGGCCGTGGGATTATCCCACAGAATTGGTCACTTCCCTGCTCAGATGTCTGGCGGTGAGCAGCAGCGCGTCGCGCTGGCACGCGCCGCCGCTCCCCGCCCGCAGATCCTGTTGGCTGATGAGCCAACCGGCAATCTTGACGGCACAAATGGCGCGGCGATCACAGATCTCCTGTTTGGTCTTCAGGAGCGTCACGGGGCGACGCTCATTCTCGTGACGCACTCGCGGACCTTGGCAGCTAAGTGCTCCCGCGTGGTGCAATTGCGCGATGGCCGCATTGATGAGGCGCAGGTCCTCGAGGCCGCCCAGTGACACTGGCTTGGACCTTCGCAAAGCGGGAGCTGCGCACCGGCCTCAGCGGGTTTGGCATCTTTCTGGCCTGTCTGGCGCTTGGCGTCGCGGCCATCGCTGCCGTTGGGTCTGTCCGGGCATCCATCGAGGCGGGGCTGGCCCGTGAGGGAGCCGCTCTTCTCGGCGGGGATGCTGAGATTGAGTTCACCTACCGCTTTGCCACCGAAGAAGAGCGCGTATGGATGGAGACCCGCGCAGACGCCGTCTCCGAGATCGTGGATTTCAGGTCGCTGGCCGTGGCCGAAGTTGACGGCGTGACAGAACGCGGCCTCACCCAAGTCAAGGCAGTCGACAGTGCCTACCCGCTCATCGGCGAGGTCGTTCTAGACCCGCCTCTGCCGCTGCCCGAGGCGCTCCAAGGTCCCGGAGCCGTCATGGAGCGCGTACTGGCCGACCGCATGGGCCTAGTCGTTGGTGATACCTTCCGCCTTGGCACGCAGGATTTCACGCTCACTGCAATGCTCGTGACAGAACCCGACAGCTCAGCCGGTGGCTTCGGGCTTGGACCGCGCACAATCGTGCTGCGGGATGATCTTGCAGAGTCCTCCCTCCTTGAGCCCGGCACACTCTTTTCGTCCAAGTATCGCCTCGAACTTCCGGAAGGAGCGGGCCTTGCGGAACTTGAGGCGGAGGCTGAGGCGCGCTTTGCCGAAAGCGGCCTCCGGTGGACGGATGCACGCAATGGAGCGCCGGGGATCAGCGAATTCGTAGAGAGGCTGGGCGCGTTCCTCATCCTCGTGGGGCTCTCTGGCCTCGCCGTTGGCGGCGTTGGCGTATCGTCAGCCGTGCGCGCTTATCTCGCCACGAAAACCTCGGTTATAGCGACGCTTAGGACGCTGGGCGCCTCACGCAGCACGATCTTTCAGACGTACTTCTTGCAGATAGGGATCCTCACACTGGTGGGGCTAGCCCTTGGGCTGGCGCTGGGCGCAGTTCTTCCGCTGGTCTTTGCGCCGATCATCGAGGCGCGCTTGCCCGTGCCGGCCAGCTTCGGTATCTACCCTGCCCCGCTGCTGGAGGCCGCAATCTACGGATTGCTCGCCGCGCTGGTCTTCACCCTTTGGCCGCTTGCGCGCGCAGAAGAAATACGGCCCGCCGCCCTCTTCCGTGACGCGCTTTCGAGCGGGCGGCTGCTGCCGAGCGGGCGTTACCTCTTGGCGACGATCTTCCTTGTGGCTGCTCTTGTTGGGACAGCGGCTTTCTTTTCTGAGACTGTCTTCCTTACTCTGTGGACCTCTGGAGGGATCCTTGGCGCGCTCATCGTGCTGGCGCTTTCGTCCATCGTGATCCGATTTTTGGCCAAGCGCCTCGCCACAGCGAAGGCAGCCAGAGGCCGAACAGCTTTGCGGCTTGCGCTTGGCGCCATCGGCGGTCCGCGCGAAGAAGCAGCGAGCGTTGTTTTATCCCTTGGTCTCGGCCTATCGGTTCTCGCAGCGGTTGGGCAAATCGATGGCAACCTACGCGGAGCCATCACGGGAGAGCTTCCCGACGTTGCCCCCTCGTACTTCTTTGTCGACATTCAGAATGACCAGCTTCCGGGCTTTATGGACCGGCTGGAGAGCGATCCGGAGGTGTCTCGCATAGACTCAGCGCCGATGCTGCGCGGGATCATCACGCGCATTAACGGCCAGCCTGCAGCAGAGGTCGCGGGCGATCACTGGGTTCTCCAGGGCGACCGCGGGGTGACGTATTCCGTAGATGTGCCAGACAACACTCGGGTCACAGACGGTACATGGTGGGACGCAGACTATACCGGCCCGCCGCAAATTTCCTTCGCTGCCGAAGAGGCGATGGAAATGGGTTTGAGCCTTGGCGACGAGCTGACGATCAACATCCTCGGGCGCGACATTACGGGGGAGATCACCTCCTTCAGAGAGGTCGATTTCTCTACCGCGGGGATAGGCTTTATTCTATCTATGAACCCAGCCGCACTTGCGGGCGCACCGCACACTCATATCGCCACCGTGTACGCCAGTGAGGAGGCCGAGGCACCCATCCTCCGTGACCTCGCAAGCCAGTTCCCCAACATCACGGCGATCCGAGTACGCGACGCAATCGACAGGGTGTCGGAGCTTCTGGGCGGACTTGCTGCTGCCACATCCTATGGTGCATCCGCGACGCTGCTTACCGGGTTTCTCGTCCTGATCGGCGCGGCTGCCGCGGGCCAGCGCGCGCGAACCTATGAGGCGGCCATTCTGAAGACACTTGGCGCATCACGTATTTCGATCCTTCGTAGCTTTGCATGGCGCTCAGCGATCCTTGGCCTCGGTGCAGGGCTCGTGGCGCTGCTGGCTGGTGCTCTCGGTGGCTGGGCTGTGGCGACGTTTATCTTCGAGACCGAATACACGCTCATTTGGCGCAACGCGCTCGCGATCATCGGCGCAGGGATCATCACGACGCTGGCCGCCGGACTTGCGTTCTCTCTCGGGCCTTTGGCGGCGACCCCGGCACAAGTACTGCGGAACCGGGAATGAAGGTTTTTGGCTACGGATCGCTTGTCAATCGAGCCACGCATGCATGGGACGCGGAACCCGCTATCCTAAAAGGTTGGCGCCGGTTGTGGGTGCCAACAGCCGCGCGTCCTGCAGCGTTCCTGTCCGTGGAACGGTCGGACACGAGCCAGATCGAAGGTGTTTTCTTGGATGTGCCGGAGGAGGACATGCCCGCCCTAGATATCAGGGAGGCGCATTATGACCGCGTCGAGGTTCCGGGCGGGATCGTCTATTCCGTTCCCGGGCGCCATATTACCGAGGGGCCTGCGCCCATCCTGCAAAGCTATCTCGACGTCGTATTGCAGGGCTTTGTTTCGGCCTTTGGCCCCGAAGGCATGGATCGATTTCTCGCCACGACCCATGGCTGGGCAGCAGGGCTTCATCCGGATCGAGACGCGCCGATCTACAAGCGCGCGATCCCGCTCAAGAACACATTCAGCGCTCAAATGCTCGCAGACTTTGATGAAAAGCTTGCTTCAGTGCCGGTGATTGAAAAGCTGTAGAAGCCGCATTTGACGCTCATGGGGCTTGGCAGGCTCCAGCGCCTCCTCTCGCGCCAGACGCTGCACGCGGAAAACAAGGAGCAGAGAGACCGCAGCAAAAATCGCGCCGCCCAGAGCCTGCCCAATGAGGACGCCCGGAGCACCGTAGAGCGACGCGCCGACTATGACGAAGGGGATCGTTCCCAGGGTATGCCGGCCCCAATTTATCCATGTCGAATAGAAGGGGTGACCCAGGTTATTGAAACTCGCATTCGTGACGAAAATCACGCCGTTAAAGAACCACATGAGCGCGAGAGGCCCGCAGAAAAGGAAGAGCAACTGACGCACAAGCCCCTCCGCCTGGAAGAGGCTCGCGAGCGGCTCTCTGAGGAAAAAGAGGACGATGGCGACGACGACCACGACTGCGGCGCAGAAGAGAAGCCCCTCTTTGAACGCCTGCTCCACCCGATCAAAGAGCTTGGCACCGTAGTTCTGGCCGATGATAGGGCCGATCGCACCACTAAGCGCGAAGAGGACCGCAAAGGACACGGGCGTCAGACGCCCGACGATGGCCATGCCAGCCACCGCGTCCGCGCCATACTCTGCCATGGCGCGGGTAACATAGGCCTGTCCGATAGGCGTGGCGAGCTGTGTGAGAATGGCGGGGAAAGCGATGACGGCGAGTGGGGCGATGTCGCGCATGAGCATGGCCGTGCCCGGTTTCTCCAGCCCGCCGTGATGTCTGAAGAGTGGCTGCAAGGCGAAGTACGCGATGGCAAAGCGGGCGCAAACGCTGGCGATCGCCGCGCCGGTTAGCTCCAGATCAAGGCCAAAGATCAGGATCGGGTCGAGCACAGCGTTCACGACGCCCCCCGCCACGGTTGCGAACATTGAACGGCGCGCATCTCCGTAGGCGCGTAGAATTGCGCCGCCCACCATGCCGATGAGGAGGAGAGGCAGCGAGGGTATGATGATCCGCAGATAGTTACTTGCGAGGTCCGCGGTCTCACCCGAGGCTCCCATGAGCCTCACAAGAAACGGTATGTTGAACCAGACAAGCGCAGCGAAAATCGACCCGAAGATAACGCCCCAAAGGAGCGAGGATGAGGCCTTCTCTCGAGCCATAGCCTCATCACTGGCGCCGAGAGGTCTGGCCACCAGCGCGCCGGAGGCAATGGCCATGCCGATCCCGAAGCTCGACGTGAAAAAGAGGATCGCGCCCGCGTAACCGATGGCGGCGGCGAGTTCGTCTTTCCCGAGCATAGATATGAACAACATGTCGATGAAATCGACCAGGAACACTGCCACGAGACCAATCGAGGCCGTGAAAGACATGACCGAGATGTGCTTGAAGAGGCTGCCTTCGAGAAACTTGGCCCCTTCCGCCATCGTATCAGTCCTTTGCGCGGATCACCTGCATCAAGGGCAGGAATGCTGCCATGTCAGGCCCATGAGACTGCCCTGTCAACGCTTTCCTCAGTGGCTGGAACAGGCTTTTGCCTTTCCGACCCGTCTTTTCCTTCACCTCGGACGTCCAGGCAGCCCAGGTCTCCGGGCCACGCTCTGCGGGAAGAAGGGCCATCGCCTCGGCCACAAACTCATGGTCTTCCGCGTCGATGAGGGGGGTCGCACCGTCGCGCAACATCTCCCACCAGATCTTGAGGTCGTGGAGGGTCGTGATGTTCTCGCGAATGGCGTCCCAGAACGAAACCGCAAGGGCGTCTGGCACACCTGCCTCCGCGATATGCGGGGCCACTTCCTCGAACGGGCGCTCATGGAGGAACCGCGCGGTCAGGGGATAAAGATCATCGGCGTCGAACTTCGTCGGCGCAGAGCCAAACTTACCGAGGTCAAAGCCATCCGCGAGCGCATCCAGCGATGTGCGAAGCTCAACCGGGTCCGGGGAGCCAAGCCGAGCCATGAGCGACAACAAAGCAAAAGGCTGCACGCCCACCGCCCTGAGATCACGGAGGGACAAGGTCCCGAGCCGCTTCGACAGTGCCTCCCCTTGAGGGCCGGTAAGAAGCGAGTGGTGGGCAAAGACCGGCGGCTCATATCCCAGCGCGCGGATCATCTGGATTTGAGTGGCGGTGTTGGTCACGTGGTCTGACCCGCGCACAACGTGGGTGATCCCCATCTCCGTGTCGTCCACGACGGAGGCCAGGGTGTAAAGCACCTGACCGTCGCCGCGGATGAGCACTGGGTCCGAGACCGAGGCCGCATCAATCGAGATGTCGCCCAGGATGCCGTCCGTCCACTCTATCCGCGCGTGATCAAGCTTGAAGCGCCAGTGTCCCGGACGCTCTGCGCGCAAGGCGTCCTTTTCCGCATCGCTCAGTTCCAACGCCGAGCGGTCGTAGACCGGCGGCTTGCCCATGTTGAGCTGCTTCTTGCGCTTTAGATCGAGCTCTGTCGGGGTCTCAAACGCCTCATAGAGGCGGTCCATTCCACGCCAGGTGTCAGCGGCCTCCGCGTAGCGATCGAGGCGCTTTGATTGGTATTCGATCCGGTCGTACTCAAGGCCCATCCACTCCATATCCTCAAGGATACCGTCGATGTATTCCTGCTTGGATCTTTCCTGATCTGTGTCGTCGATGCGCAGAATGAAGGTCCCGCCCTCACGCTTGGCGATGAGGAAGTTCATCAATGCAGGCCGCAAGTTACCGATGTGCAGGTAGCCAGTGGGCGACGGGGCAAAGCGCGTGGTGGTCATGGGGGCCTCCTTGAAGCCCGCCCTGTCTCATTTTGGGTGCAGCAAGTCCAGCCTCAGCCAGGCGTGACCGGATAGATCTTGCCAAGATCACTGAGACCAGCGCGCACCAGCTCCTCCAGCACATCCATATCGATATCAGCTAGCTTGGTGACGTAGAGACAGGCCTTGCCGTGCTTGTGCTTTCCAAGTCGGGAAAGGATTTCGCCGTAATCCTGATAGCCCGGCATGATGTAGATGGACTGCGCAGCCTTTCGCGGGGAGAAGCCAGTGGCATTGCAATCCCCTTCGCGCCCGCTGTCGTATTTGTAGTGGTAAGAGCCGTACCCGACGATGGTCGGGCCCCACATTCTGGGCTCCCATCCTGTGATCCGCCGAAACATCTGATCGAGCGCCAGCGCATCGGCGCGCCGCGTCGGATGCTCAACGGAGGCAATGAAGTCCATCGGGTCAACGGGCGTGGGTTTGGTTTTGTTGTCGGACATGTGAAGCCCCTGTTCGTCGTCGCACAGGTCATGACGGATTGTCGCACTACCTCCACCATAGCAAAGAACTGAAAGGACGTCTCCCATGGCCATCACACGCCGCTCTCTCCTCGCTTCTGCTGCAGCCGCGCCTCTCCTGCCCGTTGCAGGTTCCGCTATCGCTGGCGGGCACGCAGCAACAGCGCCGGTACAGACGTCCAGGACTTTCGCCGTGGGCGAGTTCACGGTGACGACGCTTCTGGCCGGGTCGGGAACGCGGGATGAGCCCCAGGGCACGTTCGGGATGAATGTCAGCGCGGAGGAGTTCGCCCGCGTGTCAGAAGAGAACTTCATCTCTTCAGAAAGCTACGTCGGTTCCTTTACACCGGTTCTTGTCCAGACCGGGACGGAAACGATCCTGTTCGACACAGGTCTGCCGGGCGATGGCGTGCCAAGCGCGCTGAGCACGTTGGGTCTTTCACCCACGGACATTACCCACGTCGTGCTGACCCACATGCATCCCGACCATATCGGCGGGATGACGACAGACGCGGGCGAAGTCTATACCAATGCGGCCTACGTGACCGGACGCGTGGAATACGATTTCTGGAACGGAGCAGACAACCGGATTGGTCAGGCGATGGCTGCAAAAGTGACGCCGTTCGCCGAGCGGATGACATTCCTCGAAGACGGGCAGGACGTGCGTGGGGGCGTGACGGCGATGGCGGCATTCGGGCACACGCCGGGGCATATGGCGTACATGATTTCCTCCGGCACCGATCAGCTTCTAATCACGGCGGATATGGCCAATCACCACGTTTGGTCACTGGCGAACCCGGATTGGGAAGTGCGTTTCGACGGCGACAAAGAGGCGGCGGCAGCAACGCGGCGGCGGGTCCTCGGAATGCTCGCTGCAGAGCGGATCCCCATGGTGGGCTACCACATGCCGTTCCCGGCAGCAGGTTACGTTGAGACTGCGGGAGATGGCTTCCGTTGGGTGCCAGTCACGTATCAGATGACGCCAGCTGCCTGACTTCGGGCGTGAGGGGCCCGGCTCAGGCCATGGCCCTTTGCGAACCCACGCGGCGCGGCGCCAACGTTGCTGCCTTCACAGGGCGCGTTGGGGCGACCGGGCGAGGCGCGGGAGCGGTTTGGCGGGCTTGGGCGAAGGCGGCGATGTCCTTGGCGATGGCGACGGCATTGCCCGGGACCCAGTTGCTGCTCAGACGTTTGCGACGGAAAAGCCCATCACGGCGCACCGTCTTGATGTCGAGGTTGCGCTGCACAGGTAGGAAATTCACGCGCAGGGATTTGACCGCGACGCCGCGGTAATCGTCCCATCCAACCAGCGTCCCTTGCACGTTGATACCGTCAGCATCCACGCGCAGGATCGGCTGTGGCCAGAACAACGCCTCCAGCACCATCCCGGCAGAGGTGCAGCCGATCGCCATGAGGGCTGCCCCGAGTACTCGGAGATAAGGGATTGCGACGGGGTCGATGTCCCCGCTCATTGGAAGGCCCGGATTCACCCAGAATGCCAGGCACGTCGCGAGCCCCGTTACAACGACGATAACAGCAAGGCGTGCCAAGAGCTTTATGCGCGGCATGTGATAGACGAGCGGCTCCATTCCAGGTCTCCTTTGTTTCCTTGGAGCGTGGAATGACGGGCAAATGGGGCGGGGTTCAGCCCGAATAACGGAAGTTTCGCGAAAGCTTCACGACATGTCGCGCCACCGGCTCACAATCGGATAGCGGCGGTCGAGCCAGAATGCTCGGTGCGTGAGCCGCGCACCGGGAGCAGACTGGAAGCGCTTGTACTCAGAAATGTAAAGAAGGTGCTCAACGCGTTTCACTGTGTCCCGCTCGTAGCCAGCCGCCACACAGTCGGCGACGCTCGCCTCGTCATCGACAAGCATGGTGAGGATGCCATCGAGCACGTCATAGGGCGGGAGGCTGTCTTCGTCTTTTTGGTCTTCGCGCAACTCAGCGCTCGGCGGTTTGTCAATGATGGACGGCGGGATCACCTCCCCCTCTGGCCCCATCATCCAGTCGCGGTGGTTGGCATTGCGCCAGCGGCATTGCTCGAACACGCGGGTTTTGTAGAGATCCTTGATGGGATTGTAGCCGCCAGACATGTCGCCGTAGATCGTCGCATAGCCTACCGCGACTTCGGACTTGTTTCCCGTGGTCAGCAGCATCTCACCGAACTTATTCGACATCGCCATCAGGAGGAGTCCGCGCAGCCGGGACTGGATGTTTTCCTCGGTAATGTCGGGTCCTGCGCCGTTAAAGACGGGTGCAAGCGTTTCGGTCACGGCCGCACGTGGCCCCGCAATCGGTACCGTATTGTACGACACCCCAAGGCGCCCCGCGATGTCTTCGGCATCACTGAGCGATCCGCCGGACGTGTATTCAGATGGAAGCATCACGCAACGGACGTTCTCGGCGCCCAGCGCATCGACCGCGATTGTCGCGACAATGGCGCTGTCGATCCCGCCGGACAGACCCAGAAGCACTTTCTTGAAGCCGGTCTTGTTCAGGTAATCGCGCAATGTCTCAACCATGACGCGGTAGTCCTGCTCCCAGGTGTCAGGGTGCGGCGCTTTAGGTGCATCTCCGATCACCCAGCCGCTGTTCGTTTGCGTGAATTCGATGGTTTCGAAAGCCTCGTCAAAGACCGGCATTCGCCCGGCCAGCGCTCCACCCGCGTTCAGCGCGAAGGATCCGCCGTCAAAGCACTGATCATCCTGTGCGCCCACCATGTTGAGATAAACAAGCGGGAGCCCAGTCTCCGTCACACGGGCCACCATGTGGTTCATGCGCACGTCAAACTTATCCCGGTGGTAGGGCGATCCGTTGGGCACAATGAGGATCTCCGCACCGGTCTCGGCAAGCGCCTCTGAAACCTCAGGGTGCCACGCGTCTTCGCAGATCGGCGTGCCGATCCGGACCCCGTTCACCTCGTAGGGGCCTTGTACCGGCCCGGGCGCGTATAGGCGCACTTCGTCGAAGACGCCGTCGTTGGGTCGCTCGCGCTTGAGGACGCGGTGGCCGATCTCACCGCCCTGCAGGATGAAATACCCATTGTAGAGCAGCCCGTCCTGACGGACGGGCCCACCGATGCCAATAGCGGGTCCGTCTGCGCAAGAACGGGCCAGAGCCTCAATCTCTTCGAGGGCCGCAGCGGCAAAGGCAGGCTTCATGATCAGGTCCTGCGTCTGATAGCCCGTAATGAACATCTCCGGCAGGGCCACCATATCTGCATTTGCAGCACGCGCCGCGTCCCAAGCGGCCTTCGCCTTGGCGGCGTTGCCAGCAAGGTCGCCCACCGTGGGGTTGAGCTGCGCGAGCGTCAGGCGAAACGTGTGCGACATGGAAGGGCTCCGGGAATGTGTCCTGCGCCGCTGATATAGTCCGGGCGTGGCGGGCGAAACCCCGCCGTTTTGACGCCCCCACCTGGCATCACAATCCGGCACATGGGTGTTGTGCGGTAAAGCCACCTCATTTAGTTTGATGAGGCGGGCCTTAAGGCGCCGCTGACCCGAACCGGGGACCAACCCGGGCAAGGGGTGACGCCTGAGCGCGCAAACCAGGGGTAGAAAGATGCAGTATTCATGGATCATCGGCGCATTTGCGCTGGTCGTAGCGTCCACGGCAGCGGCTCAGGATATTGCGACGAAGCAATATGACGACGGCGGCATCTATGAAGGTGAATTCAAAGGCGGCGTTCAGCACGGACAAGGCACATACACTTTGCCCAACGGCTACCAGTACACCGGTGAATGGGTAGAGGGAGAGATCCGCGGTCAGGGCGAGGCGCGCTTCCCGAATGGCTCAGTCTATGTTGGCGAATTTGCAAAGGGCAAACCCTCTGGTCAGGGCCTCATCACTTTCGCTGACGGTGGCACGTATGAAGGCGGCTGGGACGACGGCAAGATTTCTGGCGAGGGCATCGCTCTTTATGCAAACGGCGTTCGCTATGAGGGGGGCTTCCGGGCCGCAATGCATCACGGTCTTGGCACGATGACAACGCCCGCGGGCTACGTTTACGCAGGCGATTGGGTCAATGGCGTCAAAGAGGGCAAGGGGAAGATCACCTATCCTGACGGTGCGATCTACGAGGGCGACATGCTGCGCGGTGTACGCGATGGCGAAGGGACCCTGACGATGCCCGACGGCCTGATCTACGAGGGTCTGTGGGAGAACGGGCAGATCAACGGCGAGGGCAAGTTGATCCAACCGAACGGCGACGTTTACGAAGGCGCGTTGGTGGCCGGACGCCGCGAAGGTCAGGGCACCGTCACCTACGCCAATGGCGATACCTATACCGGGTCCTTTGCGGGCGATCTTCGCCATGGTCAGGGCACATTCCGCGGCACAGATGGATATGTCTATGTCGGCTCCTGGGTCAACGGACAGGTGAGCGGGACTGGTGAAGTGACTTATCCTGACGGATCCGTTTACACCGGCCAGTTCGCTGAGGACGTCGCCAATGGCTTTGGGAAGATCACTTATCCGGACGGCTCCACGTACGAAGGCACATGGAATGCAGGCGTTATCGAAGGTGAAGGTATCGCCACCTATTCGAACGGCGTGATCTATCAGGGCGGCTTCAAGGACGCCAAGAACCACGGCAAAGGCGTCATGACCTACGCCGACGGCTACCGCTATGACGGGGATTGGATCGATGGACAGCGCGAAGGGAAAGGTGTGGCCACCTACGCGGACGGAACGGTCTACAGTGGCGGCTTCGTGGATGGCCAGCGACACGGTCAGGGCGAGATCGTCATGGCCGATGGCTTTCGTTACGAGGGTCAGTGGAACAAGGGCGAGATCGACGGCGAAGGGGTCGCCACCTACGCCAATGGTGACGTCTATGAGGGCATGTTCCGCAACGGGCGTCGTCAGGGCGAAGGCACAATGCGCTATGCCAATGGGGACCGTGCCACCGGGACCTGGGAAGACGGCGCGCTCAGCGACGCGCGCGAGATCGTCACCGGCAACGAGGATGAAGGCGCGAGCGACGGCTGACGCCACTCACCAAGGGACGGGCGTCCCTTTCCAATCCCAAAAGGTACCACTTTCGCTTGCCTTGCGGCCCGTCAGGACATCGACGAGGTGTCGCGCAGAGACGTCTGGTGAGATCTTATCATGGCCGCTGTAGCCCTCGGTGAATGGAGTCTCCACAGTGCCGGGATGAAGTGCGATGAGCCTCGCATCAGGATGGGTGCGACCGAGTTCTACCGCGGCGCCATGCACCACCTGATTCAACGCCGCTTTCGCAGCGCGGTACGCGTACCAACCGCCCAACCGATTGTCCCCGATGGAGCCAACTCGCGCCGACAGGATGCCGCAAAAGCTCGGGCCCTGTCGCGGCAAGAGTCTTGGCAGGTGTCGGAAGACGAGCGCGGGTCCAATCGTGTTGACGCGAAACTGATCTGCCATCGCCTCCGCTGTCAGGGCTCTGAGCGACTTCTCAGGAGGGTGCCCTGCCCCGTCGAGCTTGCCAGTTGCCACCATGACCACGTCGAAAGGCCCTAGCGTCCTGAGCGTGCGATCCACCAAGTCAGCATCTGTGATCTCAAAGCCATCTTCCTGACGCGAAAGGCGCGAAACACGCAGGTCGCGATGCTCCAGCTCGTCTGCCAGTGCCCGCCCGATACCGCCCGAAGCGCCGATGACCAATGCTGTTTCCATGATCGCCGAAGTAGAGCGCTTGGCACGCATTCCAATCGAGGGGCCAGCCCCTCGAGCTCCCCGGAGTATTTTCGAACGAAAGAAAGGGGGAACGTTTGCTGATAGAAGCTTGGGAGCCTTGCCGCAGCGGGCTTTTGCGCCACGTCTGCCTCATGCGTTTTATCCTATGCCTTCTGCTCTTGATGCCGGTTTCGACAAATGCTCTCGAGCTCTTTCACCGAGACACGCTGAACGTGCGAGGGCCGTCATCGCTGGAGTTTGACCGGCGGCTTTGCGGCGTCTGGATTGCCAATGAGGGGCGCGAAGTGGCGTTCATGGGGCCATCCGGCGAGATAACCCGCCGCTTTGAGACCGCGCTTTTTACCGCAAAGTCCCTCACGCTCACAGA
This sequence comes from Pseudomonadota bacterium, assembly GCA_039024825.1. Taxonomy (GTDB): domain Bacteria; phylum Pseudomonadota; class Alphaproteobacteria; order Rhodobacterales; family Rhodobacteraceae; genus Shimia_B. The sequence goes on along the minus strand of JBCCPQ010000006.1, from coordinate 6,531 downwards.
AGACGGGGTTTTGATCTCGGACGGAACTGGACGCTTTGAGCTGCGCTCACGCGAGGGTGAGCAGATCCGCGAACCTTACCGGATGGCGGGGAATATCTGGGACGTTGAAGGGATCATCGCGCGGGATGGTGGCGGTCTCGTGCTGACGCAGGACGATGATGCCCGGGTTTGGGAGATCGACGCCGCGGGTCAGGAGCTATGGGCCATCGAGGGTTTTGAGATGTCGCCGCCCATGGTTGAACCGCAGGGCATTGCCTATGATCGGCGCACCGGAGCGCTTTATGTGGTCGACGATCAGGAAGGATCGAACTCTCTGTTTGAGTTCGGGCCGGACGGAACCCTTCTGGCAATTGTGTCGCTGCGCGAATGGGGCCGTGACCCCGAAGGAATAGCCATCCAGGCGGATACCGGCACAATGTGGATCGGCTTTGATGACGGCGGAGCATTGGCGACCTTTGACTACCTTCCGACGCTCCGCGAAGACGCGCCAGACGCAACTTCGGACGCCTGCGCCCTTTTCTGAAAATCCCCCTTCACAAGCCGCCCCTCCCATGTAAGGTGCGCCTCATGTTGACCGCGACGCACTGCGCCGCCCTTCTGGGCCTTCTCCTTAGCCGCTCCTGAGCGTGCCAAACGGCGCGACCGCTCAGGAGAGACCAGCGCCGGCCAAGAGAAACCCAAGCACAAAGCCAGATCCATGACGAACACAGACAGAGTTGTCATTTTTGACACGACCCTGCGTGATGGGGAGCAATCCCCGGGCGCGACCATGACCCATGACGAGAAACTCGAAATCGCGGAAATGCTCGACGATATGGGCGTCGATATCATTGAGGCGGGCTTTCCCATCGCCTCAGAAGGCGATTTCGCAGCAGTGAGCGAAATCGCTGAGCGCTCGAAACAAGCCACGATTTGCGGCCTCGCGCGTGCAAATTTCAAGGATATCGACCGGTGCTGGGAGGCGGTGAAGCACGCTGGCAGCCCGCGCATTCACACCTTTATTGGAACCTCGCCTTTGCACCGCGCAATCCCAAACCTCACGATGGATGAGATGGCGGACCGTATCCACGAAACCGTCACCCATGCCCGCAACCTGTGTGAGAATGTGCAGTGGTCTCCCATGGATGCCACGAGGACAGAGTGGGACTATCTTAAGCGCGTCGTGGAGATTGCCATTGCCGCAGGCGCCACAACGATCAACATCCCTGACACCGTCGGCTACACAGCCCCGATTGAAAGCGCAGATCTGATCCGCCGGCTCATCGCTGAATGTGAAGGCGGAAGCGATGTGATCTTTGCCACCCATTGTCACAATGACCTCGGTATGGCGACGGCTAACTCCCTGGCCGCAGTCGAAGGTGGTGCGCGCCAGATTGAATGCACGATCAATGGCTTGGGTGAGCGGGCGGGCAACACCGCACTGGAGGAGGTCGTGATGGCGCTTCGCACGCGGTCCGACATCATGCCGTATCATACCGGTGTAGACACGACCAAGATCATGGCTGTGAGCCGCCGCGTCGCATCTGCCGCCGGATTTCCGGTTCAGTTCAACAAGGCAATCGTTGGTAAAAACGCCTTTGCCCACGAAAGCGGTATCCATCAGGACGGGATGCTCAAAAACCGCGAGAATTTTGAGATCATGAAGCCTGAGGATATCGGGCTCTCAGGCACGTCCCTGCCGCTCGGGAAGCATTCGGGGCGGGCCGCTCTCCGGGACAAGATGGAAAAGCTGGGCTACCCGCTGGAAGCCAATCAGCTCGCTGATCTCTTCGTCCGCTTCAAGGATCTGGCCGACCGCAAGAAAGAGGTTGAGGACGACGACCTCGTTGCGCTGATGAAGGACGAGATCGCTGAGGACCAGAACGAGCACATGCAGATCCGGTCGCTCAAGGTTGTCTGTGGAACCGAAGGCCCGCAGCAGGCGGACTTGGTGATGACCATCGAGGGGAAGGAGAAATCCGCCGTTGCGAACGGAGACGGACCGGTGGACGCAACTTTCAATGCTGTGAAGTCCCTTTTCGATCACGGCGCCAGACTGGACTTGTATCAAGTCCACGCGGTTACCCAGGGGACGGACGCACAAGCGACAGTGAGTGTGCGCATGATTGATGGTGAAGGGCGCGTCGCTACCGGGCAGTCCGCAGACACGGACACCGTTGTCGCCTCAGCGAAGGCCTATGTGAATGCCCTGAACCGCCTGATCGCGCGTCGCCAGCGGGAGGGGTCGGACGCAAAGATGGTTAGCTACAAAGACGCTGGTTGAGATGGCACTTTTCCACCCAGACAACCACCGCCGTGACGAACGGACCCTACGAATCTATGCGATTACAGAGGTCATAGGCACTGCGGTGGATTTTTTGGCGGCCACCCTGTTTCTCGTCGCCTCTATCATGCTGTTTGATGAGAGTTGGTCCAACGTTTCAACGTGGCTATTCGTCATTGGGTCTGCATTCTTTGCAGTTCGCCCTACCGTTAAGCTTGTGCGCGAGCTGCTATATCTCCGCCGCGGAGACTACGAAGACCTCGCGAAAGATTAACGTCACCGAGTTAGAACACGGCACCCTTTCGCCGCAGAGCCAAAGCGACCCTTTTACCTTGCCGACCCTCGCTTTATAAGCACGCATCGCACTTGGGGAGTCGCTAGACGGCAACTTTGCGCGGCTGGGGTTACTATAAAGAATACGGGCAAAGGTGACGGGCATGGCAGGTTTTGGCAGCCTCTTTTCGTCGGACATGGCAATTGATCTGGGGACGGCGAACACGCTCGTGTACGTCAAAGGCAAGGGCGTGATCCTGAATGAGCCGTCCGTCGTTGCGTATCAGGTCAAAGACGGCGTGAAAAAGCCGCTGGCTTTCGGGGAGGACGCCAAGCTGATGTTGGGGCGCACTCCTGGCTCCATTCAAGCTATCCGCCCCATGCGAGACGGTGTCATTGCAGATTTCGATGTGGCCGAGGAGATGATCAAGCACTTCATTCGGAAGGTCCATCGCCGGACGACCTTCACGAAGCCGAAGATCATCGTGTGTGTTCCGCACGGGGCCACCCCCGTGGAAAAGCGCGCCATTCGCCAGTCGGTTCTGAGCGCTGGTGCACGACGTGCGGGACTGATTGCTGAACCTATCGCAGCCGCGATTGGCGCAGGCATGCCGATCACTGACCCAACTGGCTCCATGGTGGTCGATATCGGCGGCGGGACGACCGAGGTCGCGGTACTGGCCCTAGCCGACATCGTTTACGCCCGCTCTGTCAGGGTGGGAGGAGACAGGATGGACGAAGCCATCATCTCCTACCTGCGGCGCCAGCATAACCTTTTGATCGGTGAGGCCACAGCCGAGCGGATCAAGACGTCCCTAGGCACAGCCCGGATGCCGGATGACGGGCGCGGGTCGTCCATGCCGATCCGAGGTCGCGACCTTCTGAACGGCGTGCCGAAAGAGGCAGAAATCACACAGGCGATGGTCGCCGAAGCGCTCGCTGAGCCGGTGCAGCAAATCTGCGAGGCTGTCATGACCGCTTTGGAAGCGACACCGCCCGACCTCGCCGCAGACATTGTCGATCGGGGGGTTATGCTCACTGGCGGTGGCGCACTTTTGGGCGAGCTTGACCTCGCACTTCGCGAACAAACGGGGCTTGCGGTCTCAGTCGCCGATGAAAGCCTGAATTGTGTGGCCCTCGGCACGGGCAAAACGTTAGAATACGAAAAGCAGCTGCTCCACGTCATCGACTACGACAGCTAGGCAGACCGCCAAACGAGACCCTGGTTGAGGGACCGCTATGGCCAAGGAACGTCACAGCGCAGAAGAGTTTAGCGGACCGGTCCGGCGGCTTCTGGTCGCCGTTCTGGCCCTGTTCCTGATTGCCGTTTTCATCCTCTGGCGGATCGACAGCCCGCGCGTTGAGAGGTTCCGCACGGAAGTCACAGACGCACTTGTACCGAACTTCGACTGGGCGATGGCACCAATCACCGGCATGGCTGATCTGGCCTCTGACTTTCGTTCCTACCAGCGGATCTACGACCAGAACCAGGAGCTAAAGCGCGAGCTTCAACAAATGAAAGCGTGGAAAGAAGCCGCGCTTCAACTAGAGCAGGAGAACGCGCGGCTTCTTGACCTGAACAAAGTTCGCCTTGATCCGAAGTTTACCCACGTCACCGGCGTGGTGCTTGCGGATTCAGGGTCACCATTCCGGCAGTCCGTCCTTATCAATGTCGGTGACCGCGACGGCATCCTCGATGGCTGGGCCACCATGGACGGGCTAGGCCTTGTCGGCCGCATAAGCGGAGTGGGCACGACCACGAGCCGTGTCATCCTGCTCACAGATGCCTCTTCGCGTGTCCCGGTCACTATCCAACCCGCGGGCGTGCGCGCCATCCTAGCTGGCGACAATTCGGCCCGACCGCTTCTTGACCTTGTAGAAAACGTTGACGCCCTGCGCCCCGGTGACCGTGTCTTCAGCTCCGGCGATGGGCAGGTCTTTCCAGCCGATGTGCTTGTGGGTGAGGTCGTGCAGGACGCGGACCGCCGTCTCCGCGTGCGACTTGTTGCAGATTACGAGAGGCTGGAATTCCTGCGCGTTATCCGAACCCACGACACAGAGGCGATAACGGATTCAGGTGTTTTGATTGCCCCGCCGCTGGGACCAGAGATCACGGCGGAGGCCTCCGATGGGTAGCGCGGCCTCAAGCTATGTTTGGGGAATGCGAGGGGCCTATGTGGGCATCGGGCTCCTCTTGCTCTTTCTGCAGCTATTGCCGCTTGAAACCGCGCCGCGGGGATGGGTGGGACCGGACTTTCTCCTCGCGCTCACCTTCGTCTGGGTGGCGCGGCGGCCTGACCTCGCACCCGTGACTCTGGTGGCCATCATGTTTCTTTTGGCGGACCTGCTGTTGCAACGCCCTCCCGGTCTTTGGGCTGCACTGGCGCTGATCACAACTGAGTTGGTCCGATTGCGCGCCCACGACTTTCGCGACATGGTTTTCCCGGTGGAATGGGCGATTGTGTCAGCCTACACGGTGGTATTTTACCTCGCCTTCATGCTGATTTGGTCCATCGCCATGACCTACGACATCTCATATCCGATGCTTCTCTTGCAGGCGCTCCTCACTTGCCTCGCCTACCCGCTCGTGGCGGTCGCATCCTCTGCGATCCTTGGCGTGACGAAAGCCGCGCCGGGTCAGACTGATGCGCAGGGGAGGAAACTTTGAAAGCGTCTCCCAAGGATATTGAAACGTCCCACCGCCGTGTCAGCCGGCGCGGCCTCATTGTTGGTGGCGTGCAACTCGCGCTGATCGGCGCGCTTGGCTGGCGGATGCGCTATCTTCAGCTCGATCAGGCGGAGGAATTCCGGCTGCTGGCGGAAGAGAACCGCGTGAACGTGCGCCTGCTCCCGCCACCGCGTGGCATGGTTTTTGACGCGGAAGGTCGCATCATTGCGGAGAATGAGCAGAACTATCGCGTTGTGATTGTGCGCGAGGACGCGGGCGACGTCGACGCGGCACTGTCCGAGCTTTCCCGACTTGTGAACCTCTCGTCCGATCAGGTCGAGGAGGCCCGCGAGGATATCCTGGCACGCCCGCCATTTGTGCCTGTCACAATTGCCGACCGGCTGAGTTGGGAGGACGTCGCCAAAGTGTCCGCCAATGCGCCAGCTTTGCAGGGCATTCACGCGGATTTCGGGCTTTCCCGGCATTATCCGCGTGGGGCCGATTTCGCGCACATCCTCGGCTATGTCGGGCCCGTCTCCGACTACGACCTCTCGCGGATCGACGATCAGGATCCGCTCCTGCAGAGACCGCGGTTTCAGATCGGCAAGACTGGCGTCGAAAACAAGCTGGAACGCGACCTTCGTGGTCGCGCGGGATCACGCAAGATCGAGGTGAACGCTGTTGGCCGGGTCATGCGGGAACTGGCGCGGGAAGAGGGCACTCCGGGTCGAGATTTGCAGCTCACCATCGACTCGCGTCTTCAGAATTACGTGCAAGCGCGGCTTGGGGATGAGAGCGCGAGCGCCGTCGTGATCGACTGTGAGAACGGTGATCTGAAAGCAATCGGTTCCGCCCCCGCGTTTGACCCGAACCTTTTTGTGCGGGGGATCTCGGTCTCAGACTACCGCGCCCTGAACGAAAACAAGTTCCGCCCGCTGCGAAACAAGGCGGTGCAGGATCATTACCCCCCGGGCTCTACGTTCAAGATGGTCACAGCGATGGCCGCGCTGGAGAACGGGGATGTGTCGCCGGGTGAAACAGTCTGGTGCGGCGGGCATACCGATGTGTCCGGCCTGCGCTTCCATTGCTGGAAGCGAGGCGGGCACGGATGGGTCGACCTCAAAAAGAGCCTTCGGGAAAGCTGCGACCTCTATTACTACGACATCGCCCAGCGAACCGGGATCGACCGGATCGCGGAGACTGCGCGGACGCTAGGAATTGGCGTACCGTTTGATCTTCCTATGAATGCGGTTGCTGATGGCCTCGCCCCCGACAAGGAATGGAAGGCCCGCAGTCAGGGTGCTGACTGGCGGATCGGGGATACAGT
>JBCCPQ010000005.1:0-25140 GCA_039024825.1 Pseudomonadota bacterium | reverse complement strand
GTTTCAGGCGCTGGGTTTCCAGCGCTGCCTCGGGATCGAAACGGTGCGCCTCTATGACATCGACGCGCGCGCCACCGCGAAAGCCGCCAAGAACCTCGCCAGCTCCGGTCTCGCCATCATTTCCTGCACGTCCGCCGAAGAGGCGGTGCAAGGCGCGGAGATCATCACCACCTGCACAGCAGACAAGCAATACGCCACGATATTGACCGACAACATGGTGGGTGCAGGCGTGCACCTGAACGCCATCGGCGGTGACTGCCCCGGCAAAACCGAGCTGCATCGGGACATCCTCCTCCGCTCTGACATCTTCGTGGAATACCCACCCCAGACCCGCATCGAAGGCGAGATACAGCAGCTTGACCCCGACCACCCCGTGACGGAGCTTTGGCAGGTGATGACGGGGCAGGCAGACGGCCGCAAAGACGCCCGCCAGATCACACTCTTTGACTCAGTGGGCTTTGCGACCGAAGATTTCTCGGCACTCAAATTCGTCCATGCGCGTTTAAATGAGACCGGGCGCTTCACGCGCCTCGACATGATCGCCGACCCCGACGACCCGCGCGACCTCTTCGGAATGGTTCGGCGGGCCGCGCCAGAACAGGGAGCCGCCTAAGATGGATCACCGCCGCCAGATAAGAGATCTGACCTTTGCGCCCGAAGCGGAATGTCTGAAGGCCCTGACGCACATGGCGGCGCTCTCGGAAACGGATCGCGCCCGCATCGCCGCCCATGGCGCGGCTCTCGTGCGGGAGATCCGCGACTCCTCCGACCCGTCGCTGATGGAGCTCTTTCTGGAAGAATACGGCCTCTCTACAGATGAAGGCGTGGCGCTCATGTGTCTCGCCGAAGCGCTTCTGCGAGTACCTGATGCCGCGACAATCGACGACCTGATCGAAGACAAGATCGTCCCGTCAAAGTGGGGCCAGCACCTCGGGCACTCGCACTCCCCTCTGATCAATGCATCGACATGGGCTCTGATGCTCACGGGGCGCGTTCTCGATGACAGCGGGAATGGTCTCTCCGCCACCCTGCGCGGGGCAATCAAGCGGCTGGGCGAACCCGTCATTCGCACAGCCGTGGGCCGCGCGATGAAAGAGATGGGCAGCCAGTTCGTTCTGGGAGAAACCATCGAGGCCGCAAAGTCCCGCGCCGCAGGCATGGAGGCCAAGGGCTTTACCTACAGCTACGACATGCTGGGTGAAGCGGCGCGCACAGAAGCTGACGCGCGCCGGTATCACATGGCTTACGCCGATGCGATTTCAGAGATTGCAAAGGCGGCGCGGTCCACGAACATCGCCGAGAACCCCGGTATCTCCATCAAGCTCTCCGCCCTCCACTGCCGCTACGAGCCGCTGCAAAAAACACGCGTGATGGAGGAGCTCGTACCGCGCGTCCTCTCGCTGGCCTCGCTGGCAAGGTCCGCGGGGATCGGGCTCAACATCGACGCGGAAGAGGCAGACCGTCTCGACCTCTCCCTCGACGTGATCGACGCGGTCCTGTCGCATTCGTCACTGCGCGGCTGGGATGGGTTTGGTGTCGTTGTCCAGGCGTACTCAAAGCGCGCGCCGGCCGTGATCGACTGGCTCAATGCCAGAGCCATGGCGCTCGACCGCCGCATCATGGTGCGCCTCGTGAAGGGGGCCTACTGGGACACCGAGGTAAAGCTGAGCCAAGTGGAAGGGCTGCCGGGTTTTCCCGTCTACACTCAGAAGGCCGCCACCGACGTGGCCTACATCGCCTGTGCGCGAAAGCTCTTCGGTATGGCGGATCGGATCTACCCGCAATTCGCCACACACAACGCCCACACAGTCGCCGCTGTCCTGGACATGGCTCCGGAAGGGGCCGCCTATGAGTTCCAGCGCCTCCACGGCATGGGCGAGTCGCTCCACGTGAACGTAATGAAGGCCCAAGGCACACGCTGCCGCATCTATGCGCCCGTGGGGGCGCATCAGGATTTGCTGGCCTATCTCGTGCGCAGGCTGCTCGAAAACGGCGCGAATTCATCCTTTGTTAATCAGATCGTTGACGAAGACGTGCCGCCCGAAGTCGTCGCTAAGGATCCGTTTACACAGTTGACAGCTGTCAACTCTGCCGTGCAATCACCGTCAGAACTCTTCTTACACGGGAATTCGACGGGTCATTTCTATGGCGATCCAGACGCCATGGCCTCTCTGCAAGACGCAGTGGAAGCCGGGCGACGGAAGCGGATCGTTGGAGAAGGCGAACCGGTCATGAACCCGGCCAACGGGTCCGAAGTTGGGCGCATCAGGTTCCTGTCCGCCAATGAAGCGCTCGAAATGGCGGGTTCGGTGACTCTTTGGGCTGCGCCTGTGGCAGAGCGGGCGGAGGTCCTTGCAAGGGCCGCAGATCTCTACGAAGGAAACGCTGCGGAACTCTACTCGCTCCTCATGGATGAAGCGGGAAAGTCGATCATCGATTGCGTGGGCGAGGTGCGCGAGGCCGCGGACTTCCTCCGATACTACGGCGCCCAAGCCCGCGAAACCGTCGGCGAGCCGTTGGGGAATGTGCTTTGCATCTCACCGTGGAATTTCCCCCTGGCGATTTTTACGGGCCAGATTGCAGCCGCACTGGCCACGGGGAACGGCGTTCTTGCCAAACCCGCAGAAGCTACCTCGCTCATCGCGGCCCGGGCGGTCTCCTTGCTCCATGAAGCGGGCGTCCCGGCGGCAAGCCTTGCCCTCATCCCGGGAGACGGCCGGGAGGTCGGTCCTGCCCTGACACGCCACCCCGCGACGGCGGGCGTGTGTTTCACCGGTTCCACCGCCACCGGGCAGTCGATCAATCGCGAACTGGCTGCCTCACAGCCAGCAGGCACACCGCTCATCGCCGAGACCGGCGGCATCAACGCGATGATCGTCGACTCCACCGCCCTGCCCGAGCAGGCAGTGCGCGACATCGTGGCCTCGGCGTTTCAGTCCGCGGGCCAGCGCTGTTCAGCTCTGCGCGTTCTTTATCTGCAAGAAGACATCTCAGACGGCGTCATGGAGATGCTCATGGGCGCGATGGATGCGCTTGTGCTGGGCGATCCCAGCGACTTCGGCACCGACATCGGACCCGTGATCGACGCACGCGCAAAGGCCCGGATCGACGCGTACGTGACCAAGGCAAAAGAAGAGCGGCGCCTCATCAAGGAGTTAAACGGCCCGACACGCGGCACCTTCTGCGCCCCAGCGGTGATCCGTGTGACCGGGATCCAAGACGTTCACGAAGAGGTCTTCGGACCCGTGCTCCATGTCGCAACCTACCGAGCGCACGAGCTCGACAAAGTCATCGATGCAATCAACGCCACGGGTTACGGACTGACCTTCGGGCTCCATACCCGCATCGACGGCCGCGTCCAGCACATCATTGACCGGGTCGACGCGGGCAACATCTACGTCAATCGCAACCAGATCGGAGCGGTCGTGGCGAGCCAGCCGTTCGGCGGCCATGGCCTGTCGGGCACCGGGCCCAAAGCGGGCGGGCCGCGCTATCTGAAGGCCTTCGTGAAGGGCGCAAGCGCAGAGGTCATGCCAGAGGCCCTGCCTCTTCCCGGACCTACGGGCGAAGCGAACACCTACCGTACCCTGCCCCGCCACGGCGTCCTCTGCGCCGGGCCCGGCGAGGCCCTGGCTCACGCTCAGGCAGAGGCGGCGCAGGCGCTGGGCTGCGACGTGATCCGTGCGCCGCATGCAACCCCGGATACGGTGCCGGACGAGGCAACGGTCGTTCTTCACTGGGGTGAGCCCGGCCGGGAGTGGCTTACCGCGCTGGCCGCCCGCGATGGGGCGATCGTGCCTTTGGTCACAACACGCGATCTGGCGCGCTGGATCACGCTGGAACAAATGGTCTGCATCGACACCACTGCCTCTGGCGGCAATGCGGAACTTTTGGCCGCATCCGGCACCATGGACCTCGCTGCGGAGTAGCCTAGCTCCGCTCCATGAGCAGATCACAACCCCGCCCGATCCCCGTGGGACGCGCCAACCGTGCGGCGCGCCTTGGTGGTGCAAGCCTGTCGATTGCCGGCAACATGGCCGTGAGTGGCGCACGGGAACTTCTGAGCGGGCGGAGGCCTGAATTGCGCGGCCTCATGCTCACCCCCACGAATATTGGGCGGCTCACATCGGAGCTTGCGCGTATGCGCGGCGCCGCGATGAAGGTCGGGCAGCTCGTGTCCATGGACGCAGGCGACGTCCTTCCGCCAGAGATCGCCGATATCATCGCCCGCCTCCGCGCGGACGCCGATTTCATGCCGCCCAAGCAGTTGCGCGATGTTCTTGATGCGGAATGGGGCACGGGCTGGATGAAACGGTTTCAGCGTTTCAACGTGCGCCCCGTGGCGGCAGCATCCATCGGGCAGGTCCATGAGGCGGTGGATCGCGAGGGGCGGCATCTGGCCATCAAGGTGCAATATCCCGGGGTGAAAGAGAGCATCGACAGCGATGTCTCCAATGTAGGTGCGCTCGTTCGCGTGTCAGGCATCGTGCCTTCGGGCATCGACCTCGCGCCGTTGCTTGAAGAAGCCAAGCGCCAGCTCCATGACGAGGCTGATTACGCGCGCGAAGCCCAGGAGCTGCAGCGTTTTGGCCGGTGGATGGCGGGCGACAAGCGGTTCGCTGTGCCAGACTATGCGGAGGAGTTCTCAACAAGGCGTGTTCTGGCGATGAGCTACCTCAAAGGTCACCCCGTGGAGGACCTCTCTGACGCCCCGCAAGCGGAGCGCGACAGGGTGGCGGCGACGCTCTTCGAGCTCACGCTGCGGGAGCTTTTCGAGTTCGGGCACATGCAGTCGGACCCAAATTTCGCCAATTATCGCTATGATGGTAACCGCGTGCTCCTCTTGGATTTCGGCGCATCGCGGGCGGTCCCTGCGGAGATTGCGATGGGCTATCGAGGGATGCTTGGGTCGCTGCTGAAGGGCGACCGGAAGGGCATGGATCGGGCCGCATGTGTACTTGGTGTCTATGCCCCTGACACGTCGGATATCCACAAGAAAGCGATCCTCGACCTTATCCTGCGCGGACGCAGCGGCATCGGCCAAGACGGCATTTTCGATTTTGGCGACGGGACACTGCGGCGCGAACTGACTGAGGAAGGGATGCAGCTAGCCGAAGACCAGGCATTTCTGCACCTGCCCCCGGTGGAGACGCTATACGTTCAGCGAAAGCTCGCAGGGATGTTCCTTTTGGCCAGCCGCCTGCGCGCACGGGTCAATCTCATCGACCTTTTTGCCCGTTGGCTCGAACCGTAAGATCCTTCTGCGAAGGATCTCACCTTAATCACTTCTGCGAAGCTCATTTATGCTCTTCGCAGAAGAGCGTTCCCATAAGACCCTTCGCAGACGGGTCTTATGCGATACGGCGGGCCTCCGAGGCGTCGATCAGCTCACTGAAATCAGCGGCCGACACCTTGGCGGAGAGAGCCCGTTCTACGATCTGGGCCTGGGTGAGCGGGGCAAGGCCATCCACGGGCGGATCGATATCGAGATTGGTGGGATAAGCATAGCCTTCAGCGCTTGCCGCAATGACATTTGCGCGTGCCGCAATATCCAGGTCACTGAGGAGCGGGTAGAGTTCTTTGACCATCCGCGCGCGGTTCACCGTTTCGATGCTGCGGCCGAAAGCAGAGCCAACTTGCAGCAAATTCGCCATTCTTTCCTGATCTTTCGTCACATTCGAGCCGGCCCCGTGCATGAGCGCGGGATTAAAGAACACCGCATCGCCAGTCGCGAGGGGCATTTGCACGTAATGTTCGGCAAAGTAGGCCTGATAATCGGGCCGGCGGTAGTTAAGATAGCCTTCAAAGTGGGACTGCGAGTACGGCAAGAGCAGGGTTGGGCCCGTTTCCACGGGCATGTCGGCATGGGCGACGGCCCCTTGCAGCGTGAGGAGCGGGGAGAGGCCGTGGACATGGGCAGGGAAGCGGGCGGCATCTTCGGCGGTCATGAAACCCAGATGATAGTCGCGATGCGGCACCTGGGCTGCTCCACCGGGGTTCACGCGATTGACCTGGGCGGTCATCTGATAGCCGCGGCCAAGCCAGGCCTCTGACGCCAGAGCCAGCGCATCAGAGGCATAGTAGCGGCAAAAGCTCTCTGGCGCTTTCAGGCAATGCTTTTCGAGGGCGTTCCAGACGCGATCGTTGGCACCGGGCTTCGCGAAGTGATCGCCTGCGCCCGCGCCTGTTGCCTTCTCCTCGGCGATGATGGCGTCGAACACGGCGGTGGCTTCGTCCACTATGTCCGCTGCGATGGCGTCCTTGATGATCAGAACGCCGGGGCCGGACAGGAGAAGCGTTGCCCACTCTGCCATGAGGTCCCTGCGGCCGTCGGCATCCGGGGCCGCTTTGCGCACGGCGGCGCCGTCGTAGATGGGCACGTTCTGTTCGACGGCAGCCGCCATCGGCCAATCTGCAGGCTGGGTGACGCGGCTTACCTCTTGTGTGAAGCGCTCGAAAGCGGCGGCGTCCTCGCCCAGCCAGATCTGAGATGTGTAGCTCATGCCGCCCTCCCTGCGCGTGTGCCTGCTCTCACGATACAGGGCGGGCGGGGTCTGGCAAGGTCAGGCGATCTTGAGGCCAGCTTCCGCGCAGACCTTGAGAATGTGGTCATAGCCCATTTTTGAATACTCGTAGGGCGGGGCCTTGGCGGGATCTTGTTCCGCCTCCACGACGATCCAGCCGTCGTAGTCCATGGCAGCGAGTTGGTTGGCGACGGCCTGAAAATCGATGCAGCCGTCGCCCGGCACCGTGAAGGCCCCGGCGATCACGGCGTCGAGGAAGGACCGGTCCTGCGCGCGGATATCTGCAACGATGTCAGGGCGGATGTCCTTAAAGTGGACGTGATGGATCCGGTGAGCCCACCGTCGCATGGTCGCCATCACGTTGCCGCCACCAAAAAGAAGGTGGCCCGTGTCAAAGCAGAGCCGAACGGCATCACCCGAGCCCTCCATCAGCGCATCGACGTCCTCTTCGGCCTCGATGATGGAGCCCATGTGGTGGTGATAGGCGAGCGGCATGCCCTGCGCTGCGGTCCATTCGGCGATTTCTGTGAGCCTGGCACCGTAGGATCGGATCTCCTCGGGGGTCATGCGGGGGCGGTTGTTGACCGGAGTCTCCTCCTCCCCTTGCACGGTGTTCGAGCACTCGGCATAGACAATGCAAGGCGCGCCCAGGGCTATGAACTGCTCCACCTGCTGAGCCATGGCGGCTTTCTCGTCGTCCACTGACCGGGTGAGAAGGCTGCCCGAGCACCAGCCACCGCAGAGCGCAATATTGTATTTGTCGAGATACGCTTTCAGCCCGGCTGTGTCCTGGGGCATGCGCTGGCCGCGCTCGACGCCGGTGTAGCCGATCTCACGCGCCTCGCTCAGGGCCTGTTCCATCGTGAAGCCTGCGGTGATGTCAGGCAGGTCGTCGTTTTGCCAGCAGATGGGCGAAATGCCGATTCGAACCATGGCGGGGCTCCTCTCCGGGGGTTGCGCGGCGGAGGTGCCGCGAAATGCAACCGGTTGCAAGGATTTTAGGCAGAGTAGCTTTCGCGGCAACTTTTCGTTGACATAGGCGGCGGTAGCGCGAACATTTCGCGGGCACCCCCGGACGAGAGACTGGGGCGTCAAAAAGTAAAAGTCTGGGAGGACTCCATGAAAAAGCTTCTGATCGCGGCCTCCGCCGCGGCAATGGTTGCGTCTGGTGTGGCCGCTGATGGCCATGGCGAGCGCTACGTCATGATCACGCACACGCAGGGCACCGACCCGTTCTGGCCGGTCGTCGAAAAGGGCGGTCGTGACGCGGCTGCCGCAGTGGGCGCCACGCTGGAATACAACTTCGACGTCTCCGGCGACATGGCCGCGATGGCAGCACTGATCGAAGCGGCCGCCGCATCGAACCCAAGCGGCATCATTGTGTCGCTGCCCGACGCTGACGCGCTGGGGCCCGCAATCAAGGCCGCCGTTGCTGACGGCATCCCGGTGGTGACGATCAACTCCGGCCTCGAAAGCTCTGCTGAGCTGGGTGCGCTGATGCATGTCGGCCAGCCGGAGCGTGATGCAGGCGAAGCTGCGGGCACCCGTGCGGCTGCCGAAGGCGTGACGAACGGCCTTTGCCTCAACCAGGAAGCGTTCAACACAGCGCTCGTTGACCGCTGCGAGGGCTACTTCGCTGGCATCGGCGGCGATCTGAACATGATCGACGTGTCCAACGACCCCGCACAGATCGAGACCCGCACCGCGGCGGCCCTTCAGGCTGATCCGTCGCTCGACGGTGTTCTGGCTGTGGGCCCGCATGTCTGCGAAGCCGCGATCAAGGCCATCGAGTCCGTGGGTGCCGACGTGCACCTCGCGTGCTTTGACCTGAGCCCCGGCGTCATGGACATGATCGCCAACGGTCAAGCGTCCTTCACGATCGACCAGCAGCAGCGTCTGCAGGGCTACATGCCGGTCATCGCGCTGCACCTCTACAACAACCACGCTGGCCTCCTGCCGGGCAACAACATCAACTCCGGCCCCGGCTATGTTGATGCGTCCAACGCAGCAGCCGTGGCAGAGCTGGCAGGCATCGACCGCTAAGTCTTCGCGCTCGATCTAAATCATAAGCAGGCGGGGACCTTCCCCGCCTGTTTTGTCAAAATCACCAGATTCATCAGACGGGGACGAGATGGCGGACCGCAACGAAGCCGACCGACTAGTTCAAGAAACAAGGCTCCAGCGGCTGATCCGGCGGCCCGAGATCGGCGCTTTCATCGTGATGATCATCATCATCATCGCGCTGGCCATCGCCTCCGACGCCAAGGCTTTCAATGCTCTTGGCCTCAAGAACAATATCAAGATCATCGCGCAGTATGGCATCATCGCCATCGGTGCCTCGCTCTTGATGATCGCGGGAGAGTTCGACCTCTCCATCGGCTCCATGATCGGCTTTGCGGGCATGTCCATGGCGCTGATGCTGAAATGGGGATTGCCGTTCGGCCTTGGCGAAGCGACGCCGTTCCTCGCCTTCATCATCACCCTTGCCATGACGCTAACTCTGGGCTGGTTCATCGGCACAGTGGTGGTCCGTTCAGGGCTCTCCAGCTTTATCGTGACGCTTGCGTTCCTCTTCTTCCTGCGCGGCGCAACCGAAGTGGGCTTTCGCCTGATCAACGGATCGACGCAGGTCTCCGGCTTGCCCGACTACAAGGAAAACAGCTGGTTCGCCGACATCCTGGGCGGTGAGGTGTTCGGCTGGTTCTACGACGCGTGGTTCGCCATGGGCCAGTGGGTCAGCGCGAACTGGGAATTCGCGGAGCGCTTGACGGTAGATCAGATCAACGCGCTGGCGCTTCTCAACATCAACCGCCGTCTGGATCAGTGGGTTACCGGCTTTGACGCGCGCTTCATGTGGTTCATCATCATCGCGGTCGTGGCCTATTTCGTTCTGAGCCGGACGCAGATCGGTAACTGGATCTACGCCACCGGCGACAACAAGGAGAGCGCGCGTGCCAATGGTGTGCCCGTGAACCGCGTGAAGGTCGGGCTTTTCATGTTCACCGCATTTTGCGCCACGATGTTTGCGGCCTGCCAGGTCTTTGACACGAACACGTCGGATGCGGCCAAGGGCAACCTGATGGAGCTTTTCGCCATCGCCATCGCCGTTGTGGGCGGGACGCTTATGACGGGCGGCTTTGGCACGGTGCTGGGCGTGGTCTTTGGGGCGATCACTGTGGGGCTGGTGGCCAACGCGGTGTTCTTCATCCCGTCCATCGACGGGGCGTGGTTCCGCGTCTTCCTCGGTACTATCCTGCTCGCGGCAGTCTTTGCCAACGAGCGCATCCGCAAGCGCATCACGGGGGGAATTTAACGTGTCAGAGCCATATCTTCGCGTCGAAAAACTCGTCAAAAAGTTCGGCCCCTTCACTGCGCTCAACGGTGTGGACCTTGAGATCCATGCGGGTGAAGTGCACGCGCTACTCGGGGACAATGGTGCCGGTAAATCCACGCTGATCAAAACGCTGGCCGGGGTGCACGAACCCTCCGGCGGGCAGATCTATGTCGAAGGCAAGCCCGTGAACTTCCGCTCTCCACGGGACGCCACGGCGGCCGGGATCGGCACCGTTTATCAGGACCTTGCCATCAACCAGCTCATGTCGGTAACGCGCAACTTCTTCATGGGGCGCGAGATGAAGGGAGCCTTTGGGACCCTCAAAATGGACGAGATGGACAAGATCGCCCATGATGAGATGCTCAAAATCGGGATCGACTTCTCGGACCCGACCCAGGCCGTGGGCACCATGTCCGGCGGTCAGCGTCAGACGCTTGCAATCGCACGGGCGATCTATTTCGGCGCGAAGGTTCTCATCCTAGACGAGCCCACCTCGGCACTTGGCCAGAAACAGCAGATGGAAGTGCTGAAGACAATCAAACGCGTGCGCGCGCGCGGTGACATCGCGATCATCTTCATCACCCACAACGAGATCCACTCAAAGCTCGTGGGAGACCGCTACACCTTCCTTGCCCTGGGCCAGGTCATCGGTGCTGGAACGAAAGAGAGCCTGGAGGGTCAGGACATTCGTCGCCTCATGGCGGGCGGAGCCGATATTGCCCAGCTCGAGCGCGAATTCGCGGAGATGTAGATGCCGAACCTCCTGCGCAAGCCCGGCGCGGCGCCACATCTTCAGTCGATAGATCCTGAGGCGGTCGCCGAGGATTGCCCGAATTGGAACTATGTGGCCTTTGATGTGATCAAGTTAGAGGCCGGGCAGACCTTGGAGCGCGAAACCGGCGACTGGGAGCACCTCCTCGTCATTGTCACCGGCAAGATGCACGCTCGCATTGGCGAAGAGGACCTTGGCGAACTTGGCGGGCGCATGGACATCCACGCCCGGGAAAAGGGCTGGTCGCTTTACGTCCCCAACGGCCAGACCTTCGCGATCCGCGCCGAGACGGAGCTGGAACTGGCGCTTTGCGCTGCGCCGGGTGCAGGTAATCATCCCGTGCGGGTCATAGCGCCCGACGATGCCCCCATGGAGGCCCGCGGGACGGGTGCCAATACCCGCTACGTCAACGCGATCATGATGGAGGACAAGGATTGTGCAGATTCCCTTCTCGTGACAGAGGTCTGGACGCCTAACGGCAACTGGTCGTCCTATCCCTCGCACAAGCATGACGAAGATAACTTTCCTGAAGAAACCTATCTCGAGGAAACCTACTATCATAAGATCCACCCGCCCACGGGGTTCTCGGTGCAGCGGGTCTACAACGACGATCGGTCGCTGGATGAAACGATGGCCGTGGGTGACGGCGACGTTGTGCTCGTGCCTGAGGGCTACCACCCGGCAGTCGCTCTTTATGGGCACGATCTTTACTATCTGAATGTCATGGCCGGCCCCATGCGCAAATGGCGGTTCAAGAACGATCCGGACCATGACTGGGTGTTTCAGCGGGACAGTGGCGCCAGCTGACAGGTGAGATGTCAGGCCTGCTCGCCGTCGCTAGGATTGCGCCTCCTGCAACGAGCGGCCCTCCCCCCCTCTCGCGGTCGGGCGACAGCTGCAGGGGCAGCGGGAGGGAAGTACGAGGCACAAAGAAAACGGAGACCCGTTCTGTTTGACGGGGCTTTTGCCGTCCTGAGCAAGGGTTCGGCGGCCGCATCCTTCACGCTTTGGCGTTCGCTCGATCGACACTAAGTAAAACGCGCGTATTGGTTGAACCGTGTTTTTCGATGCACCTCTCGATTTCAAGAGGTCACCATGACCGATTGGCCCATTCTCGAAGCAATTGGGATCGCCCTCGCGATTACCGACTTCTTCAGCCTATCCCATTACCTGGAGGCAGCGCTGCAATCGGCGCGGTGGATGCTCTTCGCGCTTGCTGAGTGGATTTGGGACACCTTTTCAGGGTTATACGGCCTTGTTGTGCTTGCCTTAGGAGCTCTTGCCGTCATCGCTCACGGCATCTCGTGGGTGACAGGCACTGACATCGAAACCGTGTACGATCTGAGTGCCTTTGTCTGGATCCTTGCGATCCTTGCAATCCCGTTTTTCTTACTGCTGCTTTGCGTTTCGTTCGCAGTGGTATGCTTTGTCCTTTCAGTGCCACTGCATCTCTTGAGCATTCCGAACAAAGGCATCGTTGCCACCCTGGGCCTGCTTTTGGCAGTAGCGCCCACTGTGATCAAATACATCTATGCGACGTAGCCCGGGTCGGTGGGCGGGTGTCTTTCGAGCACGGGCAACGGCCCGCGCGCAGAAACAGCGCCGCACGGCGGCCCTTACGCGTAGTCCTTCTTCTTTGACATTTTGCCGAGCCCCGGGTTGAGCGAGTTGGTGGGATCAATGCTCTTGTAGAATGCGGCGAGGTCGGGCTTAGCGGCGTAGAGATGGCCGACATTGTGCTCCGCCGGGTATTCAGCACCGCGCTGATCGAGAATTTCGAGCATCGCGGCCTTCAGTGCTTTCGGATCGCAGCCCTTCTTCACGATGTAGTCCTGGTGCAGCACATGGCAGAAGAAGTGCCCGTAGTAGAGCTTGTGGCTGATCTGCGCGTCGATCTCCGGCGGCAGCACCTCGAACCAGTCGGCATCGTTACGGCGCAAAGCAATGTCTAGGGCAAGGATATCTTCCGTCGTGCGGGTATTCACATTGGCATAGCGGATCGCCGCCCCCGCGGCGGCAAATCGGTGGAGACCGGCGATCTTACCTTCCCGGGCACTGCAGGCAAAGAAATCGCCTTCGGCATCTTTGAAGTATCGCTCAAGGTAAGCCTGCGCTTCCTCGATGCCATCGTCCTTCATTTTCAGGATCAGATGATGCTCATACCGTTTGCGAAACATTCCCATGCGTGGGGGCAGCACGCGGGGCCAGAGTGTGGCAAGGGCCTGCATGAAACGGTCGCTCAAGTTGCTGGGCAGGAAGCCCAATTTGCCCAGCCGCGCGTCCACGGCCCCTTTCAGAGCAAAGAACATGGGCAGCCGGTCGGTGCCCAGCTTGTCGATCATGACGAGCGTGTCTTTCCCGTAGCGCTCTGAGATGTCGTAGCACTCGGCATGCATGTACTCGCCACTCACCGGCAGGTTCTCAAAGCTTCCCAGGATGTCACGGCGCAGCGTTCCCAGCACCTCGGTCGCGTTTGTGCCAATGTAGAAGACCTGCTCGCGGGCGTTCTTTGGATAGGTGTCGAGGCGCACGGCAAAGACAGCGAGCTTGCCTGCGCAGCCCGCAGCCTCATAGAGGCGGCGCTTGTCCGCGTTAAAGCGCGAGGGCGTGTCGGCGTCGATGTCCCGCACCCTCTCCACGTAGCCGGTGTCAGACGCCTTCCGGTTTGACTCCGTGATATCCGCTGGGGCGTAGTCACCCGCTTCGAGCCGCGTCAGGACCTCTTCAGGCGTGTCGCCGAGCGCTATGCCAAGGTGGTTGACGAGTTCCAGCCCGTTCTGAGTGACTTGCGCATAAAGCGACAGCTCCGTGTAGGAGGGCCCGCGCTCTATGAGGGAGCCGCCGGAGTTGTTGCAGACGCCGCCAACGATGGATGCGCCGATACAGCTTGACCCGATGACGGAATGGGGTTGGCGGCCAAGAGGATCCAGAAGCTTTTCCAGCTTGAAGAGCGTCGCGCCGGGAAAGCTCACAACCTGCGCGCCGCCTTTGAGAAGCTGGATTTCGTCCATGCGGTTCGTGGAGAGGATGACCACGTCGCGGTCATAGCTCCCGGAGGGCGTGGAGCCTTCTGTGAGGCCGGTGTTTGCGGCCTGCATGATTACGATCTTGTCCGCGGCGACGCAGGCTTTGAGGACCTCCCATTGCTCAAGGAGCGTCCCGGGCCGCACCACGGCGAGGGCGGCACCCTGCCCCGACCTGTACCCCTTGCAAAACCGCTCCATGGCTGCCTCGGTCGTCAGCACGTGGCGGCCGCCACAAATAGCGCGGAAGCGGTCAAGGAGCGCGTCGTTGGTCATGGTCCTTCATATGCCGCAGCCGCCCGGCGAGCGCATTAGGCTTTCCTGTCGCGCCCTCCAGCGCTATGCCTTGGGAGCTGCATTCGTTGAGTGCGCAACATTCAAGGAGGCCGGTATGGGAACGCAACTCTTCGATCTGACGGGGAAGCGGGCGCTGATCACCGGATCATCGCAAGGGATCGGTTTGGCGCTCGCCAAGGGGCTGGCGGAAGCGGGAGCAGAGATCGTCCTCAATGGCCGCGACCCGGGCAAGCTGCGCGCGGCCAAGGAACAATTGCGCGCGCGGGGGGCAAGCGTGGAGATGCTGGCCTTTGATGTCACCCGCGGCCAGGCGGTGCGTGAGGCTGTGGACGGGTTCGAGACCGATCACGGGTCCATAGACATCTTGATCAACAATGCAGGGATCCAGCATCGTGCGCCGTTGGAGGAGTTTCCGGCGGAGAAGTTCGAGGCCCTGCTGCAGACCAACATCGCATCGGTCTTTCACGTCGGTCAGGCCGTGGCGCGGCACATGATCGGGCGCGGCGAGGGCAAGATCGTCAACATCTGCTCGATACAAAGCGCGCTCGCGCGGCCGTCCATTGCCCCCTACACGGCCACGAAGGGGGCGGTCGCCAATCTGACAAAGGGCATGGCCACGGACTGGGCGCCCTATGGGCTTCAGTGTAATGGAATTGCGCCCGGCTACTTCGACACGCCGCTCAACAAGGCCCTCGTGGAGGACAAGGACTTTACCGCCTGGATCGAACGACGCACGCCTGCCGGGCGCTGGGGCAAGCTGCCGGAGCTCGTGGGCGCCGCAATCTTCCTGAGCTCGGACGCGTCGAGCTACGTGAATGGCACAGTCATCTACGTAGATGGCGGGATGAGCGCCTGTCTTTGAGGCACATGCGCCATGGGCGCAAATACCAAGCCGCCCGCCTCGCAGCCATCGACTTCTCCCAGGCAAGGCCCCGAACCAAAGAAGCACAACAAAGGTGATCGCCCCACCCTTTTCTTTGTGCTCTGTACTTCGGGGAGCGCGAGGGGCAGCGCCCCTCGTTCCGGATGGTGCAATCTGCGCTAGTCGCCGAAGCCAAAGGGCGGGAGGCTTTCAAGGGCGTCTTTGAGAGCGTCTCCCCACCCCTGGCTCACGGTCTGCACGTAGGGGTCGTCGCCCAAGAGGCGCGATGTGCGGCCAGTGGTGAGCGAGCCTTCTTCGTAAATGTGGAAATCAAAGGGGGCACCAACCGTGAGGTTGGCTTTTACCGTGGAGTCAAAGCTCACCAGCAACAGACGGATCGCGTCCTCGAAAGACAGGTCAGGATCGTAGGCACGCACGAGGATCGGGCGGCCATACTTGATCTCGCCTATCTGGAAGAACGGCGTGTCCTCGCCGGCTTCGATGAAATTGCCCTCGGGATAAATGAGAAAGAGCCGTGGCGGCCCACCGGCGATCTGGCCGCCCAGAATGATCGTGGCGTTAAAGCTCTCTGCCGCCTGACCGGTTTCCTCCTGGCGGCCAATCACTTCGCGGAGCGTGTCGCCCACGAGGCGCGCGGCCTGAAACATGGACGGCACTGCAAGAAGAGAGGGTTGGCGCACGTCCGGGGCCTTGGTGCGTTCATCCAGGAGGCTTATGACGCTTTGCGTGGTCGCGAGATTGCCCGCCGTCAGAAGCGTTAGCGCGCGCTCACCCGGTTCCTCCCAGGTATAGAGCTTGCGATAGGTGGAGATGTTATCGAGCCCGGCATTCGTGCGCGTATCGGCCATGAAGACCAACCCGCGCGAAAGGGCCATGCCAACGCAGTAAGTCATGGAAAGGTCTTCACTGGGGTTGCTCTGCCACCTGAATCTGGACAGTGAGCGCTTCGCCGGCGCCACCGCTTCGTATCCCTCTTACGGGCGCGGCGTCGCTGTAATCAAGGCCCGTGGCCACCCGGACGTAGCGTGCATCCGGGGAAATTCCGTTCGACGGATCAAAGCCCACCCAGCCGAGACCATCGAGATAGCTTTCGGCCCAGGCGTGCATGGCGTCCTGCTCCTCGCGTCCGTCAATGCGCAGATATCCGGATACGTAGCGCGCCGGGTGACCAAGCTCCCTTGCGGCGGCCACGAAGACATGGGCGTGATCCTGGCACACCCCCTTCCCGGCCTGCAGCGCTTCCTCGGCGGTCCAGGTCGGCTCCGAGGCGCCGATTTCATAGACCACTTTCGCTGCAATCGTGTCCATGAGGGCGTGGAGGCGGTCGAGCGGAGAGTCGCCCGTCACAGATTTCAGAAGCGCGCGCAGGGCCGGACCGGGCTTTGTGCGTTGTGTGGGCCGCTCGTAAAGCCAAAGCGGCGTCGTTGCTCGGTGAGGGCCCACGACGCCCATGTTGTCGGCCACCTCCACCTCTCCATCCGAGATGATGACAAGCTCCGGCGTTCCAGCCTCAAAACTGAGGAGTTCGATGCGATTGTTGTGGTGGTCGTCATAGCTCAGTTCTACCCGACCGCCGGTGATCTGCGTTTCCCAGCGGTGGACGATCTGGCCATTGCCGCTCTTGGGCCATTTGCGCACCTGCTGGAGGCCCTGCGTCGGCGCTCCGTCGAAGCGGTAGGTGGTGATGTGGCGAATGGCGAGGCGGCTCATGCTGTGAACCTGTAGTCCACTTCGATCTGCCGGGCGAGCTCACCCAGCCGCGCGAGAAAGTCCTGTAGATATTCGTGGAGACCGTCGTTGAAGATGATGTCGATGTCCTGCCCGGCGCAGTTTCGGTGCAGCGCGTCTGCAAGGTCATGGGACGGCTGGCGAGAGCCGTAATCGTCCGCAATATAGGCGAGGTTGTCCCGGATCTTGGAAACGCAGAAGGCCAAACTCCGGGGCATCCGACGGTCGAGTATGAGGAAGTGAGCGATCTCACGCGGGCGCGGGCTGTTACCGTGGGCCATGCGGTAGCCGCCGCGGGCGGAGTTAGAGCTCAGGATCGTTTCCCACTGCACGTTGTCGATGGAGGAGCCGACGCCGAATGCTGTTGGCAGGAGAACGTAGTACTTAACGTCGAGGATACGGGCTGTGTTGTCGGCGCGCTCCAGAAAGGTGCCGATGCGGACGAAATCATAGATATCGTTGCGCAGCATGGTGCCGTGTGTCGTGCCGCGCACAAGCGCCGTGTGGCGGCGGATGCGGCCAAGGGCCTGAGGCAGGTCCCGTTCCCTGAGCTTGCGCGCCAGGAGGTCCTTCACCTCGATATATGCGCCGTTCACCGCCTCCCAGGTTTCTTCTGTCAGCGCCGTGCGCACCGCGCGCGCATTCGCACGAGCGGCATCAAAGCAGGATTTGACGGAGCTTGGGTTCGCGGGCGCGCGGAGCATCCAGTCAATGGCTGCATCCTTGGTGAGCGTGTCGTTGTGGGCTTTGTACGCCTCGTAAACGCCCGCTGACTGGAGCACGGGGCGCCATTCGTCGTCGCTTGTTCCCATCCGCGTCAGCGCGAGGCGTTGCCCGGTCTCCACGAGGCGCGACGTGTTTTCGGCACGCTCGAGGTAGCGGTACATCCAGTATAGGCCGTTCGCAGTCCGTCCGAGCATCAGTCTTCAAGCACCCAGGTGTCTTTGGTGCCGCCGCCTTGGGAGGAATTGACTACGAGGGAGCCCTTTTCGAGCGCCACGCGGGTCAGCCCCCCCGGCGTAATGCGAACGCCTTGCGGCGAGACGAGGACGAAGGGGCGCAAGTCCACGTGCCGTGGTGCGAGGCCTTTCTTGGTGAAGATCGGGACGGTGGACAGCGACAGCGTCGGCTGCGCGATGTAATTGCCCGGCCTTGCCTCGAGCTTTTTGCGGAACTCCGCGATTTCCTTCTTCGTGGCGGTAGGGCCGATCAGCATGCCGTAGCCACCAGACCCGTGGACCTCTTTCACGACGAGGTCTGCGAGGTTGTCGAGGACGTATTTCAACGCGTCCGGGTCGCTGCATCGGTGGGTAGGGACATTTTGCAGGATCGGGCGCTCACCTGTGTAGAACTCAACGATTTCAGGCATGTAGCTGTAGATCGCTTTGTCATCCGCGATCCCGGTTCCCGGGGCGTTTGCGATGGTGATGCCGCCGGAGCGGTAGACATCGAAGATACCGGGCACACCAAGCTGGCTGTCCGGATTAAAGTTCAAAGGGTCGAGGAACTCATCGTCGACACGCCGATAGAGGACGTCAATCGGCTGATATCCACGGGTCGTGCGCATGGCGACGCGCCCGTCCACCACGCGCAGGTCATGGCCCTCGACAAGTTCCACGCCCATCTGATCGGCGAGGAACGCGTGCTCGTAGTAGGCGGAATTAAAGATCCCCGGCGTCAGAACAGCCGTCGTTGGCTGGGCCTGCCCAGTGGCTGCAGGCGTGCAGGCCGAGAGAGAGGCGCACAGATCGGTTGGATACGTCTCCACCTGCTGGACGCGGTTCTGGGAGAAAAGCTCAGGAAACATCTGGAGCATCGTCTCCCGATTTTCGAGCATGTAGGAGACGCCGGAGGGTGTGCGTGCGTTGTCTTCGAGGACGAAAAAGTCGTCTTCTCCTGTCCGCACGAGGTCGATGCCGACGATGTGAGTGTAGACGCCGCCGGGGACGTTCACGCCACACATCTGGGGCAGGAAAGCCTCGTTCTTGGCGATCATCTCGTGGGGGACCCGGCCCGCCTTGATGATCTCCTGCCGGTGGTAGATGTCGTGAAGAAACATGTTGATGGCACGCACGCGCTGTTCGATGCCACGCGTCAGGCGGCGCCATTCGTTCCCGGAAATCACACGCGGAATGATGTCGAACGGGATGAGACGTTCCTCGGCCTCTTCGCGGCCATAGACGTTGAATGTGATGCCGGTAAGTCGGAAGAGGTCTTCCGCCTCTCGCTGCTTGGCGCGGAGATCCGCAGGGTCGGCGGCTTCGATCCAGGTTCCGAGAGCGGCGTAAGGCGCTCGCGTGCCGCCGCCCCCGTTCATCTCGTCGAAATAGGACGTCTCTTCTGCCATGTGTCCTGTTTACCCCCCGTTAAGGACTGTGACAGCGATTTAACGCGCTGAGCCGCCAAAAGGTTGCGGATGCACGATTTTTGGGCGTTTGGGGCAGCCCGGGCGGGATGGAGAGAGGTGCGCTTCCTATGCCGCCGATGTCAGTATGGCGTCGAGTGGATCGTGTTCCTGCACCCAATGCCCGGGCGCGATCTGCTCCAGTCTCGGTTGGTAGCCAACGGCGCCTGCCCGCGATGGCAAGAAGCGCAAGCCGGCGAGCGGATCAAGCGGGCTCGGCAACTCACCGGGCAGGCGTAACCTCTCGCGCTCTGTTTCGACCAACGGATCCGGGATCGGAACCGCGGAAATCAGGCTTTGCGTGTAGGGGTGTCGCGGGCGGTCAAAAATCGTATCGCGGTCGGCCATCTCCACCACGCGGCCCAGATAGAGAACCATGATCCGGTTCGAGATGGAGCGCACGACGGACAGGTCATGAGAAATAAACAGCATCGACATGCCAAACTCTGCCTGAAGTTCCTTCAGCAGCGTCAGCACCTGCGCCTGCACGGACACGTCGAGGGCTGAAACGGCCTCATCACAGATCAGCAGCTTGGGTCGGTTGATCATGGCCCGCGCGATGCCAACCCGCTGGTTCTGCCCACCAGAAAGCTCATGCGGGTAGCGGTTGATCATCGCCTGCGAGAGGCCGACACGCGCCATCATCTGAGCCACGCGGTCCCGAACCTCGTCCTTGCGAAGGCCCGGCTCTGCAACTTTCAGCGGCTCTGCAATGGACGCAGAAATCGTCATTCGAGGATCGAGGCTCGCCAATGGATCCTGAAAAACGATCTGGAGGTCCTGACGGTGGGGTTTCATCTGCGCGCTGTTCAGGCCTGAAATTGATTTACCCAGCCAGGTCACCTGCCCC
Source organism: Pseudomonadota bacterium (assembly GCA_039024825.1). Taxonomy (GTDB): domain Bacteria; phylum Pseudomonadota; class Alphaproteobacteria; order Rhodobacterales; family Rhodobacteraceae; genus Shimia_B. The sequence goes on along the minus strand of JBCCPQ010000005.1, from coordinate 5,325 downwards.
GCCGTAGGGGGGATGAGCTGCAGGATCGCACGGGCGAGTGTGGATTTCCCGCAACCGCTTTCGCCGACGATGCCAAGCGTTTCGCCTTGGGCGAGGGAAAAGCTCACGCCCTTGACCGCGCGCAAAGATCGCGTGCGACTGAAGAACCCCGAGGCGCCGGGCACCTGAAATGTCACGTCCATCTCGTCGACGTCGAGAACGGTCTCGGCCGTCTCTGGAATGTCTCCACGAACGTCTCCGCCGTCGAGGCGCGGCATGGCGGAGAGGAGGTCCTGCGTATACGCCTCTTTCGGGTGCGCAAAGATCTCTGCCGCAGTCCCCGCCTCCACATAGGTACCGTGGCGCATGACCTGAACATGGTCGCACATCCGCGCCACGACCCCCATGTCGTGGGTGATGAGCGCGATTGCGGTGTTTTCCTCCCGCTGAAGCGTGGCCATGAGGTCCAGGATGTCGGCCTGAACCGTCACATCAAGGGCGGTCGTCGGCTCATCGGCTATGAGGAGTTCAGGTCCGCACAGCATGGCCATGGCGATCATCACGCGCTGGCGCATGCCGCCGCTCAACTCATGCGGATACTGCCCCAGACGCAGGCGCGCTTCGGGGATCTTCACGCGATCAAGCCAGTCGAGGCAGAGCCGGTCTGCCTGCGATCCGCTGAGGCCTTTGTGGGCGCTCAGGACCTCTTTCATCTGCTGCCCGACCCGCAGGTGAGGTGTCAGCGCAGTGAGGGGGTCCTGAAAGATCATGGACACGGCGGAGCCCCGGATGCGGTTCAGCTCTGCGGTGGTGCAGTTCAGCATCTCCTCCCCCCGGAGGGTTGCGGAGCCCGTAGCGGCGCCGTTCTGAGCAAGAAGGCCCATGGCGGCCATGAATGTCTGGCTTTTGCCGGAGCCGGATTCTCCCACGATGCCAAGGCATTCCCCGGCGGCGATATCGAAGCTTACGCCCTTGACAGCCTCCACGTGACCGTCAAGCGTATCGAAGCCGACGTGGAGATCACGAGCAGAAAAGAGGGCCATCAGCGGTCCTTCGGGTCCAGAGCGTCGCGCAGGCCATCACCGATGAAGAACATGGTGATGATGATGACGACGTAGAAAAAAAGCGGAAAGGCGAGTTGCCAGAGTGTGCCGTAGGCCATGGTCCCTGCCCCTTCGGCGATGAGCGCACCGAGTGACGTGTAGGGCTCTGAGATGCCGAGGCCGAGGAAGCTCACAAAACTCTCAGCAAGGATCATGTCCGGGACGAGGAGCGAGGCATAGACGATGATGACCCCCGCGAGGTTCGGCAGGATGTGGCGGACCATGATCGTGAACTCGCTGACACCGCTCGCGCGGGCGGCCTCCACGAACTCGCGGTTCTTGAGGGAAAGCGTCTGGCCGCGGACGATGCGCGCCATGGTGAGCCAGCTTACTGCGCCCAACGCCACGAACAGCATCAGAAAGCTCCGCCCGGCGATGACGAGGAGCAGGATGATAACGAGCACCGATGGCAGCGACAGGAGGATGTCGACGATGCGCATCATGATCGCATCGGTGCGTCCGCCTACATAGCCCGCCACGATCCCGTAGGTGGTGCCAACAATTAGCGCCATAAGAGCGCCAATCAGCCCCACGAGCAGAGAGGTCTGCGTGGCCTGGATCGTGCGGGAGTAGAGGTCACGGCCGAGGTCGTCGGTCCCGAAGTAATGCCCTGTTTCGATGCTGGGTGCGCCGAGCGTCCTCACGTCGCCCATGGCGGTCCAGTCGATCTCTTCATTGGTCCATTGCGCGAAGAAGGGACCGAAGATGACGAAGGCCACGACAAGGACCAGCACGAAGAGGCAGGCCATGGCGGCGCGGTTCTGGATAAACCGCTCATAAGCGTCGCGCATAAGGGAGCGGCCGCGCACGGCATTCACGTCACCGATGCGTTCGGCGCGGGTGGCATGGGCGTCTGACTTACCAAACATCGTTAGTACCGGATCTTGGGGTCGAACCACGCATAGGCGAGGTCCGTGAGGAGGTTCACGGCGACGGTTAGAACGCCGTAGAGGATCGTGACCCCAAGCAGGACAGAGTAGTCGCGGCTCAGCGCGCTGTTCACATAGCTCTGACCCAGCCCACCGGTGGAAAAGTAGATGTCCACAAACACGGAGCCGGTGAGGACGTACACGAAGACCGGTCCCAGGTAGGATATGACAGGCAAAAGTGTCGGCTTCAGCGCGTGGCGCCAGATAACAAGGCCGTCCGGCAGCCCCTTGGCGCGAGCCGTGCGAATGTAGTTCGAGTTCAGCACTTCGAGCATAGAGGACCGCGTGATCCGCGCGATCGAGCCCATGTAAGACGTGCTGAGCGCGATGACAGGCATGATCAGATATTGCCACTGCCCACCGTTCCAGCCCCCGCCGGGGAGCCAGCCGAGATAGAGCGTGAAGGTCAGGATCAGGATTGGGCCCATGATGAAGTTGGGTAATGCTTGCGCAGCGATGCCCAGAGACACCGCGGTATAGTCGATCCAGCTATTGTGCTTCAGCGCGGCGGCGATGCCCAAGGATACGCCCACGGTGGTGGCCGCCAGAAAGCTGAGTAAGCCATAGGTAAGAGAGATCGGCAGGCCGGATGCGATGATATCGTTGACGTCGCGGTCCTTGAACTTGAAAGACGGTCCGAAATCAAAGTGGAAGACGATGTTCCTCAGGTAATCCCAAAGCTGTTTCCACAGCGGCTGATCAAGGCCGTAGCGCGCCTCCAGATTGGCGAGGACGGCGGGCGGGAGCGGCCGTTCTGACGTAAAGGGTCCACCCGGCGCCACCTGCATCAGAAAGAATGACGCGATGATGAGCAACAGGATCGTGGGCACAGAGCCCAGGATGCGGCGGAGGGAATAAGCGAGCATTCTAGAAAGCCCCCGGCGAGGCGCCGGGAGCGTTCCTTGTCAGAAGTTTACTCGGCGATCTTGTAGAGGTTCTTGGAGTACCAATTCTGCTCCACATTGTTGACCGGCCAGTTCCCGACGTCGCTGTCCATCATGTAGACGCCCGCGTAGTGGTAGATCGGGATAATCGGCATTTCCTCGGCAATGATCTCCTCAACCTTGGCGTAGAGCGAGCCCGCGTCGTCAGAGGTGCGCGCTTCCTGCATCAAGTCGTCAACCATGGCGTTTGAGAACTTGCCGTCATTGTAGCCGGAGGGTGTCGTCAGCAGATCAAGAAAGGTGGAGGCTTCGTTGTAGTCGCCACACCACGCGCCACGGGCCAGCTCGAAGTTCTGATTACCGCGTTCTTCGAGGAAAACTTTCCATTCCATATTGCCAAGCTCAGTCTCCACACCAAGCTTCTGCTTCCACATTTGCGACATCGCGACCGCGATCTTCTTGTGGGCCTCAGACGTGTTGTAGATCATGTTGAAGGACAGCGGATTGCCCGGGCCGTACCCTGCCTCGGCGAGCAATTCTTTCGCCATTTCATCCTTTTCAGCCTGACTCTTCCCTGCAAATTCAGGCAGCGGCGGCTCAAACTCAGCGACCGAAACCGGGGTAAACGTGTAGGCTGCGGTTTGACCGCCCGCTAGCACATTCTCAACAATCACCTTACGATCGACTGCTAGCGCGAGCGCCTTGCGGACGCGGGGGTCCTGGAACGCTTCAGGGCCATCCTCAGTCAGGTTGAACGTGTAATAATAGTTGCAAAGGCGCGGGAAGGAGATCGCCTCCTCCGGGTATTCCTGGCTAAGACGCGGAAACTGACCTGATGGCACTTCGGTCCGATCAAGCTCACCGGCGAGGTAGCGTGTCAGGGCCACGTTTTCATCATTGATGACGAGGGAGACGACTTTCTCGATGATCGTGTTGTCGTTGTCCCAGTACATGTTGTTGCGTTCGCGCACGGAGCGTTCTGCCGGGTTATGCTCGGTCAAGACGTAGGCCCCGTTCGAGACGATGTTCTCTGGCCGCGTCCATTCTGCGCCGTGCTCTTCGATGACCCAGGCCGGGCTCGGGAAGAGGGTCGAATGGGTTGTCATCTGGGCGAAGTAGGGCAGCGGCGCGGAAAGCGTGACTTCTAGTGTGAGGTCGTCCAGGGCGCGGACGCCGAGGCTCGATGGATCTGCATCGCCCGCGATAATCTCCGCGGCGTTTTCGATCGACGTGATTTCCATGTACCACGCGTAGGGCGACGCCGTTGCCGGATCGACGGCACGCTGCCAGGCAAAGACGAAGTCATTGGCGGTCACGCGGGTGCCGTCCGACCAGCGCGCGTCGTCGCGAAGTGTGAAAGTATAGGTTTTCTTGTCGTCAGACGCTTCAAAGCCCGTGGCAACGCCGGGCACGAGGTTGCCGAGTTCGTCCTGGTTCATGAGGCCTTCAAAGAGGTCACGGACGATCTCTGCACCGCTTACGTCTTCCACGATCTGCGGGTCGACAGAGGAATGCTCATCGAGGACGCGGTAGGTAAAAGTCTGGTCGTCTGCGAGGGTGACGCCTTCGGGAACGTTGCCCATAGCAAAAGCGGGGGCGGCGAGGAAGGTTGACGCTAGCAACCCAGAGATGAAAGCGGTGCGGACATTTTTCATGACAGGCTCCCTGATGGTTTTGGTGATCCCAAAGCCTACGGGGAAGCAGTCTTGAAATGAAAGGGAATAAACTTTCGTCCTAAGCACAGCACCCGCCCAACGGCGGATTTATGAGCATTGGGGCAATTTTCCACGCTCGCCCCATGGTTGGGCGCGCTAGGAGAATGTTGGCAGGAGCCGGTCCATCGTGACGAGGCCAAAGCACTGCGCGAGGAGAGGATCGAGCCGCTCCTGTGCGTAGACATCGAGCGCCGCACCCGCGATCACGTCAAACATCAGCGCCTGCGCGAGCGCGGTCTGATCCACGAGGTCGGGCGCGCAGGTATTCACAAGGCTTGCGCTGTCTTTCATGCGATCAAGTTCCGGCCCTGCAATAAGAGGCATGGTGCCCTCAGTGGCGAGGGCAATGACGTCAGCGGTCGCAAAGAGCTCTTCAAAGTCATCAGCGGGCGCGATGGAGACCTCCATGCGCAGTTCGGTGCGCGCGCGGCGGGCGAGTTCCCGCGCAAACGGCCCCTCGCCCACGATCCCGAGTGTCTTCCCAATCAGGGAGGTGCCTTGACCTTGCTCAAGCATCGTCATGAGCGTGATCGTCAGGTCCGCGCGATTGCGGGTCACGTCATGCTCATCGAGCGTTGCCCGTGCAAGGATCCGTTGACCGGCCATCACGCGGCCTCCTTTTGCATGAGCGAGGCAACCGTCGCGCCAATCTGCGAGGGGCTGTCTGCAACAGTGACCCCGGCGGCGGAGAGGATTTCCACCTTCTCGGAGGCGG
>JBCCPQ010000004.1:0-26766 GCA_039024825.1 Pseudomonadota bacterium | reverse complement strand
GCGCTTGCCTTCATGGTCATGGTCTCCCTCGGCGGCGACGGGCGAAGCCTCTTCGGTCTACTCGCAGGCTCCGCGCTGTCCGCCGCTCTCGGCCTTCTGTGCATCGAATGGATCGCACGCCGCACGCGGCTGAGCGAAGACGCAGCCATCGGGGCGGTCCTCGGCGTCTTCTTCGGCGCTGGCGTCGTCCTTCTGACAATCATCCAGACCATGAGCACCGGGCGGAAAGCGGGTCTGGAGAGCTTCCTTCTGGGCTCCACCGCCGGAATGCTCTTCGAAGATGCACTCGTTATTGCAGCGGGCGGTGCGCTTAGCGTTGCACTCATCTGGCTGCTGCGGCGTCCCATGACCCTTGTGTCATTTGACGCCGACTACGCAGCGTCGCTGGGCTACAACACACGGCGCATCGATCTTCTGATCATGGGGCTCGTCACCGCCGCCACTGTCATCGGTCTCAAAGTTGTCGGCCTCATCCTGATCGTGGCAATGCTGATCATTCCCTCAGTTACCGCGCGCTTTTGGACCGAAAGGACAAGCCAGCTTGTCTGGATCGCGGGCACCCTGGGGGCGCTCGCAGGCTATACAGGTGCTGCCTTGTCTGCCTCTGCACCGAACCTGCCCACCGGGCCCATCATCGTACTCGTGGCGGCCGCGCTTTTCATCATCTCGCTGCTCCTTGCGCCCGCCCATGGGGTGCTCGCAGCGCTCCTGCGACACCGCCGGTTTCAGGCGCGCGTCCACCGCAGGCAGGGTCTTCTGGCCGTCGCCGCGCAGCACCCGATCCGCGAGGGCTATACCCTGCGCCTTTTGGCGCGCGAGGGCCTTGTCCGCGCGGATGGCGTGCCCACGCTCGAAGGCCGGTCTGAGGCGGCAAAAGTCGTCCTTGATGAAGAACGCTGGACGGTCGCGCGCCGCATCCATCAGGATATCGGCCTCTCCGGCCAATATGACGGGCTGACCCCCATCGAAGACGTTTTCACCAAGGATGAAATCGCCGCCTTCGACCTTGAGATCACCCGGCTGGAGGCCGTCTGATGGGCGCGGAGTTCGTTCAGTTTTCCCTCGTGCCTCTCCTCATCGGCACGCTCGCAGCCATCGCCTGTGCGTTGCCGGGCAACTTCCTGATCCTGCGCCGTCAGGCCCTCATCGGGGACGCGATCAGCCACGTGGTCCTGCCCGGCATCGTGGTGGCGTTCGTCCTCACCGGCACGGTCGCGGCGCTCCCCATGCTGGCCGGAGCCGCCGCCGCTGCCCTCATCGCCGTGGTCCTCATAGAGGCGGTGCGGCGTCTTGGCCGTATCGAACCCGGCGCCGCCATGGGCGTCGTGTTTACGACCATGTTCGCGGCAGGGGTGTTGATCCTCGAGGCCACCGATACCTCCAGTGTCCACCTCGATGTCGAACATGCCCTCATGGGCAACCTTGAGTCTCTTATCTGGCTGCGCGCTGACGGCTGGGCTTCGATCATGGATCCCGCTGCCCTTGCCGCCTTGCCGGAGGAGTTACCGCGCCTCGCGGTTACCTGTGCCCTGTGCCTCGCATTGACGGTCGTATTCTGGCGCTGGCTCAAGCTTGCTACTTTTGATGAAGACTTCGCCCGCGCGGTGGGCGTCCCCGTCGCTGCGGTAAGCTTTGGTCTCGTCGTCGTCGCCGCCATGGCAGCGGTCGCCGCGTTTGATGCGGTGGGCTCAATCATCGTGATCTCCATGTTCATCTGCCCGCCTGCTGCGGCGCGGCTGATGACAAACGGGCTCGCAAGTCAGGTCTGGTGGTCGGTGGTCTTCGCCACGGCATCCGCTGTTCTGGGCTACGTTCTGGCGGGCTACGGGCCGATCTGGTTCGGATTCGACAACGCCGTGAGCGCGGCCGGGATGATTGCGACAGTCTCTGGTCTTATCCTCGCGCTTGCCTGCCTATTTGGCCCGCATCGCCTTCGCGTGGGGCAGGGGGCAAGCGCCTAGGGTCTGGACTTCGCCGAGGCTCGGGCGCATGGCTCGGGCCATGAAACTCTCTGGTCCCTTTCTCTTCATCTTGGCGACACTGATGATCGACGCCATCGGGATCGGCATTGTGTTTCCGATCATGCCCGATCTGATGGAGCGGGTAGGGGCCGCCTCCACCGCAGACGGCGCACTGTGGGCCGGGATCATGATGAGCGCCTACGCCGGTGCGATGTTTCTCTTTGGGCCTCTGATCGGGTCGCTCTCGGATGCGTTCGGGCGAAGGCCGGTTCTCATTGCAGCACTGGCTATGCTCACGCTCGACTACGTCATCATGGCCCTCGCTCAGGATTACTGGCTTCTTCTCGTGGGCCGGATCCTCGCGGGGATGGCTGGCGCGACCTACATTACCGCGACGGCGTATATCTCCGACATCACCGAGCCTGATAAACGAGGCGCAGCCTTCGGCATGATCGGCGCGGCCTTCGGGATCGGCTTTGTGATTGGCCCGGCCCTCGGCGGCGTGGCCTCAGGCTGGCACATCACCGCGCCGTTCTGGATCGCGGCGGCACTCTCCGGCGCGAACGTTCTTTTCGGGCTTCTTGTGCTTCCGGAATCGCTTGCCCCGGAAAAGCGCCGCCCTTTTGGCCGGCGCGATCTCAATCCCTTCGGCTCTATCCTGCGGGCTTTTGCGATGCCGGGCCTCGCGATCCCGCTCATCTGCATCTTTGTCTTCGAGTTCGCCAATCTCGTCTACGTGACGCTCTGGGCATTCTGGAGCCGGGAGAGCTTTGGCTGGGATGGCTTCACGATCGGGCTATCGCTGTCTGGCTACGGCGTGTTGATCGCAATCGTGCAGGCAGGCGTACTCCCGCAACTCACCAAGCGGTTAGGCGACTACCGGACGCTTCTCCTGGCGGTGGGGGCAGCGCTTCTGGGATTTGCCGGGTTCGGGTTCGCGGGCGCTGTCTGGGTGGTCATCATCGTCCTGCCCATCGCCGCGCTCTCTGACATGGCCCCGCCGCTCATGACAGCCTTTGCGGCAAACCGCGTGGGCGATGACCTGCAGGGCCTCGTCCAAGGCGTGATCGCGTCGCTGTCTTCGGTGGCCGCCGTGGTGGCACCGCTCGCCTTCACCGGCGTGTTTGAGGCATTTGTAGACGACACCGGGATCTACCTTCCCGGCGCACCCTTCCTCATGGCCGGGGTGCTGATCCTCGCGACGCTGCCGCTCCTCCTGCGCATCGGGAGCGGCCCCGAACGGGCCGCCCGCGAAGCAGGTTAGATCGCAAGCCCCGCCGCATTGAAGCGGTGGATCGCGTCCGCAGGCGCAGTCATCTGGATCGGTGCACCGGGCTCGAGGTCCGCCTCTCCCGCCACGCGGAGCGTCACCGTCCCCGCCGCGCCGCAATCGGCGATGACATAGCTCTCTGCGCCGAGATATTCGACCACGTCCACCGTTCCGCTCAGCGGTCCGTCCCCGATGGTCAGATGCTCGGGCCGCACGCCCACCTGATCGGCACCCTGACCCCAGTCAGGCACCGCCGCAGCGGGCATCACGTTCATCCGCGGGCTTCCGATGAACTGCGCCACAAAGAGGTTTGCGGGCTTCGCATAAAGCTCCTTCGGCGTGCCGACCTGAGCGATCTTGCCGAACTCCAGAACCACGATCCGATCGGCCAGCGTCATCGCTTCGATCTGGTCATGGGTCACATAGATCATCGTCGCGCCGAGCGCCCGGTGCAGCTTTGCGATCTCCAGACGCATCTCGACGCGCAACGCGGCATCGAGGTTCGACAACGGCTCATCAAATAGAAACGCCGCCGGCTCCCGCACGATGGAGCGCCCGATTGCCACGCGCTGCCTCTGTCCACCGCTCAGATCCTTGGGCCGCCGGTCAAGATAGGTATCCAGCCGCAACACCTGCGCGGCCTCGTTCACCTTCGCGTCGATCTCAGACGCAGGCATCCCCGCCGCCTTCAGCGGAAAGCCCACATTCTCCCGCACCGACAGATGCGGATATAGCGCGTAGGACTGGAACACCATCGCAAGCCCCCGCCGCGCAGGCGTCTCGGCGGTCACGTCCCGTCCGCCGACGACAACGGCCCCGCGAGACGTCTCCTCAAGCCCCGCGATCATCCGCAAAAGCGTCGACTTTCCACAGCCCGACGGTCCAACGAACACGACGAGCTCGCCGTCTTGGATCTCAAGGTCAACGCCCTTGATGACCTGCACTTCGCCGTACCATTTCTCGGCGGCCTGAAGTTCTACGGATGCCATTACTTTGCCTCCTGTCCGGCCCAGGTGAGCCAGATCGCTGCTGTCCAGGTGAAGTCGGCACCGCCGCAGGGCGTGCCGTCTGTGGGATCGAAATATTCATTGAAGCCACCCGTGCGGATGGCCTCGGATGTCTCGCGACGCAGGCGCTCCGCCGCGCCGTGTTGGCCGTTGTCCTTGAGACCAAGCGCAATCAGCGCATTCAGGAAAGGCCACATCGGCCCGCGCCAGTAGCGCCGCGCGTCAAAATGCGGACCTTCAGGGTCTGAGGAGGGGATACCGTACCGCACCGCATCCCAGGCTCGCGTCAGGTGGGCGTCAAGCTCCGGACGCCCGGCGCCGGCAATGTAGGCCGTGAACGCGCCCGACCCCAGAACGCCCGCGAACCGACCGCTGCGCATATCGCGTGCGTCATAGGCGGCCAGATCAGGGTTCCACATCCCCTCCGCCCCGACGCGCAAAGTCTCCTCCCAGGCATCAAGGTCGCCTGCATCCTCGCCCAGCACCTCCGCCAGCGCCGCAAGGTCCGCATGGGCGCGCATCAGGATGAAATGGGTGCCGGGATCCGCCATGAGGAACGGGCCGTCAGCCATGATGCGCGACGCGTCCCACTTCGCGGACCGCCCGAATTCGAGGATCGCGACATAGCGGTCGTACTCAGCCTTTGTCGGGCGCATGGAGGCATCCACATGGCCGGTGTCACGGCGCGTGTAGGGTCCGACATGGGATCCGTCCACGCCTGCCATCCCCAGGTCCCAGTCGGGACAATTGTCCCGCCCGCTCTCCCAGGGATGCGTGATGCAAACCATGCCGTCAGCGACGCGGCGTTCCATGAACCAGCGGTGCCACGCCATGAGCTTCGGGAAGAGAGCCTTTGCCCGCGCAACCTGGCTCGGATCAGCGGCAAGCACCATCCGCGCCATGGTTGCCGCGACGGGCGGCTGCGTGATCCCGGAGGATGCAGGCTCCTTTCCCGTGGCCCAGACATCGGGTCCCGGGAAATAGCCCGGGTCATCCTTGTGAAAAAGGATGTGGGGCACCATCCCAGTGTCCCATTGCCCGGAAAAGAGTGTTTCAAGCTCGGTCCAGGCCCGGTCCACATCAAAGGTACTGAAGCCCCATGCCGCAAAGGCGCTGTCCCAGTTCCACTGGTAGGGATACAGACCCGCCGTTGGCACGGTATAGCCGCCCCTGTCGTTGCCGCGCAGGATTTCGCGTGCCCGACCATCCAGATCGCGGGTCATTTCAAGCGTGTCGTCCATGGTCACCCCTTCACCGATCCGGCCGTCAGGCCCTTGGTCATGAAGCGCTCCAGCCCGAGGAAAAGCGCCATGATCGGCACGGTCGCAATGACCGATCCCGCCATCAGGTGCTGACGTGGAATCTCGGAGGAGTTGAGCGCCGCGATGCCCCGCGTCAGCGTGAACTTCGACGGATCATCCAGCAGCATGAACGCCAGCAGGAACTCGTTCCAGGCGATCATGAAGACGTAAAGGCTCACCGATGCCAACGCCGGGAGGGAGAGGGGCAGCGTGATCTTCCAGATCACCTTGAGGCGCGACAGGCCATCCATGAGGCCAGCTTCCTCCACCTCTGCAGGCAGGCCGCGGAAGTAGCCTTGCAGCATGTAAAGTGCCACGGGGATCGTTGTGACCGGATAGATGAGCAGGATCCCGAAGATGGAGTTTCTGAGCCCCGTCACCGAGAAGGCAATGTAGATCGGCAGCGCCAGAACGATCATCGGCACCATGTAGATCAGCAGAATGCCCCTCGAGAACGCCGCCTGCCCGGAAAAGCGAAGGCGCGCGACCGCATAGGCCCCGGGGATTGCGAAGAGCAGGGTGACAATTACCGTAATGACGCTGATGAAAAAGCTGTTGGCGAGGTAGAGGCCAAAGTCGAACTGCGTAAAGAGCTCCTCATAGGACCGGAAAAGCTCGCGCCCCTTTGAGAAGTCGATCCCGAAGTCGAGAGGGTTTGCCACCTGCTCTGCACGGCTCTTGAAGCTCGTCATGAGCATCACCCAGAACGGGATCGCGACAATCGCCGTGAAGAAGATATACCCAAAGCCCGTGAGAAAGCGGATGCAGGATGTCTCAAAGGCATATCGGTCCGCATTTCCGGGCTCGAGGCCGTCATTCGTCTTTAGGAGAGCCACCGCAAAGCCTGCCCAGAGGAACAACACAGCGAGCGCCTGCGCGGCAAAGCCCGCGTCGTCGCCCGCAAGGATCGGCCCGATGCCAATGACCATGAGCACCGCTCCGATGGCCACTCCGACCGCCACGGTCACGGCCATGGGCAGGCGTATGTAAAGAAGGCCCGCCCCAAGGACCGCGCCCAACAGGAGCGACCAGAGCATGCTGGGCCGAAGGGCCTCCCCCGTGACAAAAGCCACGCCCACAGCGACCGTAATCGCCAGCGTCACCATCCACGCCGCGCCCAACATGGCCGCGGCAACGGGTCCGTTGCGCAGGAAACTCATAGCCCTTCCTCCTGGGAGATGTAGCGGAAGAAAAAGAAGCTGAAGCCGAGGAGGCAGGCGAAGATCACCACCGCCACCGCTGCACCCGCCCCGATGTTGGAGATCGCGAATGCCTGCTCATAAACGTTCACGGTCAGCGTCCGCGTGCCCGCATTGCCCCCCGTCAGCAGAAAGATGTCGTCGAACTTGTTGAACGTCCAAATGAAGCGCAGCAGGAACAGGACACTCAGAATGCCCAGAAGCTGCGGCAGCGAGATCCACGCGAATTGCTGGAACGGAGACGCCCCATCGATGTCTGCGGCCTCATACATGTCCTGCGGGATCGACTGCATCCGCGCCAGAATGAACAGGAACGACAGCGGGAAGTACCGCCAGATCTCGAACACCGTCACCATGATCAGCGCGAGCGGCCGCTCCCCGAAAAAGTTGATCGCCTCCCCGGTGACACCCATCCGCACCAACAGCGCATTGGCAGAGCCCGAGAACGGATCGAACAGGATGATCCACGCGAACGCCACCGCGATGACCGGTGCCACATAGGGGAACAGGTAAAGCCCCCGCAAAATGCCCTGCCCGCGGAACGACTTGTCCAGCAGCAACGCCGCGAAGAGACCCATCACAATGGCGCCGATGGTCCCCACGATCGTGTAAAAGAGCGTCGCATAAAGGACGTCCCAGAACTCGCCCGCGTCGAAGATCCGCGTGAAGTTGCCCAGGGTGAACGTGCCGTCTGTCAGCACTGAAGACGCCCGCGCCGTGGTGTCGGGCACCGTGTCCCGGACGCTCAGCTCCGGGTCGAAATCCGCTGCCGCCGTGGCCGGGATCTCCAGCGTCTCGCGCCAGCCACCGTCCACGTCGCCAAAGGTGCAGGTCAGCACCGACGCGTCCAGCGCGCAGGCCTCCGGCAGATCGCCCAGCACGATCCCCGCGGGCACCTCGTCTGTGAAACTCACCCCACGAAGCTGCCGGTCGGGGGAGGAGTTGCGCAGCCTGAACCGCCAGCTCCCCTCGTCGCCCGCCACGTCAATCCGACGCAGATCCTCGCGCAGCACCAGCTCGGGGGCGCGCAGATCGCTCAACTGCACCGGTTTCACCGAGATCCAGAAGATCGCGAGAAGCGGCAACAGCACAACGGCAGCAACAATCGTAATCGTGGGGAAAAGAAGCCCCCAGGCCAGACGGGCCTCGCCCTTGGCCAGAGCGCCACGCCCAGAGGGTGGAGTCGATATGTCAGACATGGGTGCGAACCTTGTTTGGGAATGGGGCCGCCCGAATAGGCGACCCCGATAAGCGCTTACTGCACGGAGGCAATCGCCTCGTTCAGCGCTGCAACGGCGGCCGCGCCTTCGATCTCACCGTCGATGTACTGGCGCACAACGCGGTTGATGACCTGGCTGTTGATGACCTTGGACGCCGTGGCGAGCTGACCTTCGGTCACGCCCCAGCGCTGAGCCACGTCAAGACCGCCCACGATATCGGCGATGACAGAAGCTTCATACAGGTCACCGAGCGGCGCGCGGCGGTCGATGCCCACATCAAGCGTCGCCCAAAGGTCGGTGTACTCCGTCGGGTTGTCCGCCGTGCCGCGACGCACCGGGAACTTGCCCTCCGGCGCAATGGCCAGCGTCTCGCCATAGCCCTCAGACATGGAGAACTCGACAAACTCCATCGCGGCATCCGTGGACGCATCCGACGTGATGCCGAAGTAACGGATGTCACCCCAGGCAGCGCCATCCGGGTTGGACGGACCAGCAAAGGTCGTCACGATCCCGGTTTTCCCGGCCAGCTCGGAGGATGTCGGATCGTCCGTGATCGTGGGCGGGGCGCTGTCACGAAGACCAGCAAGCTCGTCCAGAATGAACGGCGACCAGATGATCATTGCCGCATTGCCGGAGAAGTAGAGCGTCCGGGACTGATCCCAGTAAAGCTCACCCTCAGGGGATGCGTCCGCGATGTCCTTGTAGAAGTCGAGGACCTCAAGGGTCGCCGCTTCGTCCAGTGCGGCCACGCCGTCACCGTCCACGATGGACACGCCATTGGCGAGGAACACATGCTCCAGAACCTGGCTCATAAAGTTCTCGTCGACCTTCGTCGCCGCGACAAAACCGTACATTTCCGGTGGGTTATGCAGCGCTTCGAGCGCCGCACGCACGTTGGCATAGGAGGTCGGGGCCTCAAGGCCGTTCGCGTCGAACAGGTCCTTGCGGTAGACGATCATCTGCGTCCAGCCATCCACCGGGACAGAGGCATAGCCGCCGTCGACGGCCGCAAGCTCAAGCGCGCCGCTGAAGGTGTCGCCGCCGAGGTTTTCGATCACATCGGTGGCCGCGTCCGTGTCCAGGATGCCGGCTTCTGCCCAGGGCAGGGCGTATTGCAGCGTGTGATAGATCACGTCGGGCAGGTCGCCTGCGGCAAATGCCGCCGTCGCGCGCGTACCCAGATCGCTCTCGGTCACCGGGATGACGTCCACGGTGTGACCGGTGGCCGCCGCGAAGGCTGCTGCCATCGCTTCCTGACGGGCCAGACGCTCGGGCTGCTCTTCGGTGGTCCAAAAACGCAGGTTCTCCGCCGAGGCAAGGCTCGCCGTCAGGACCAGTGCGGAAGTGGTCGTTAGTAGGGTTTTCATGAGTCTCCTCCCAGTTGACTCGGGTTAACCGCCCCGTCTCTTTCGGGGTCGGGGGTTGGGATGACCGAGGCAGAGCCCCGATCGAGGAAAGTCGCAGGCATCGTGGCGCGCAGGTCTTCGACCTCAGCGCCCCGCACCCGTTTGATAAGCATGTCAGACAGTGTTGAACCCGCGCGGCCCCAGTTCACGGCCCAACTCGCGAGCGGTGGTTCCGCGTAGGCACCTTCGGGGTCGCCGTCATATCCAATGATCGCGAGGTCTTCGCCCACCGTGCGTCCGTTTTGCGCCGCCGCGCGATAGGCGCCCAATGCTGCCCGGTCGAGGGCAAAGACGATGGCCGTGGGCGGCGCGTTCAGGCTCAGGAGTGCTGTTGTCGCCGCCTCTCCGCTCTCTCGGTTGTTCGCGCCGTGGCGCACAAGCGCGGGGTCGAGGCTCAGACCGCGTTCCGCGAGACCGGCCCGCAGGCCGCTTTCGCGCTTGCCATTGTAGGCGTAGTCCCTGCTGCCGCCGACATAGGCGATGCGTTCATGTCCGCGATCGGCAAGAATGTGGGCTGCGTTGCGCATGGCGTCAGCGCCGTCGATATCGAACCATGCGCAGCCGTCCGGGTCTCCGTGCTGGCCGAAAAGGACGAATGGCACCTCTTTCTGGCGGAGCATCGCGACCCGCGGGTCGCTGAGCCGTGTCCGCGGCAGGACGAACCCATCGGCTTTTCGCTCATCAATGAGCATCTGATAGGTCTCCAACGCGGCGCCCACCGGGGCGGTGGCGACCGTCAGCGTCCAGCCCTGAGCCGCCGCGCCGTCGGAGAGACCCGCGAGGAAAAGGTCGAGGAAGGGCCGGTGCGCATCATGCTCATCAGTTTCGAGGACAAGTCCAATGGCCCGGCAGCGTCCCGTGCGGATCGCCTGGGCAGAGCCGAGCGGGCGATAGCCCAGGCGTTCCGCCGCGCGGCGGGTCCGCAGGCGCGTGCCTTCGGAGATATCGGGATAGTCATTGAGCGCACGACTAACGGTTCCCTTCGTGAGGCCGAGTTCAGCCGCCACGTCCGAGATCGTCACCCGCCGCCGTCCTCCCAGGGGCTGCTTGGCTTCAACCATGGAGTGATTCTTGTGCGCCGAAACCGGTTTCGGCAAGCGATTTCTCTCACCCCCTCCCCCCCGCCACCCTTCCTCGCTATATGCGGGCGGGCAAAGGAGGGGCCATGGACGCCGGGCCACAGACTGCCGGATTTGATCTCACCGTCTCTGCCCTCCGGGTGGAGAGGACTTCTGGCCGCACCCTCCTCGAGGTGCCTCATCTTGGCCTCCCACAAGGTCGATCCCTCGCCATAGAAGGGCCATCCGGAGCAGGGAAATCCACGCTTCTTTTCGCTCTGGCCGGGTTGATCCCCGTCGCTGAAGGGCAGGTCACATGGGGGGATGTGGATGTGGCGGCCCTGCCCGATCGGGACCGCACAGCGTTTCGCGGCGAAACCATGGGTCTCGTCTTTCAGGACCACCTCCTTTTCGAAGAGCTCTCAGCCGCGACCAATGCCAGCCTCGCGTCGCTTTATGCCCCCCGTTCCAAACGGGCGAAAATCGCGGCGACTGCCCGAGCCGCGCTTCGGGATCTTGATGTGCCTTCTGACACCGGCAGGGATATCGCCCGCTATTCGGGAGGAGAGCGGCAGAGGATCGCCCTCGCTCGCGCGCTGGCCTCTGACCCTCCGATCCTGCTGGCCGATGAGCCCACGGCGAGCCTTGATCGGGCTCGGGCCGATGCCCTTATTGAAGACCTGTTTGCCCAGTGCCGGGCCAAGAAAAGAACGCTCATCGTTGCAAGCCACGACCCCCATCTTCTCGCCGCTGCGGACGAGGTGGTGCGGCTGGAGGAGGGGCGGCTTACCAACTCAAAAACCATGCGCACGCAGCGTTAGGCCGACCTTAGGCCACACGTGCATTGCGCTCTGTTATAGTATAACATACTCAACATCAGGGCTGGAGGAGATGTCACCATGGGAAAGAAAGGCGACGCGCTGCGTGCGGAGGTCATTGACGCTCTGGAACGTGCCGAGGGCCCATTGTCGGCCTACGACATCCTCGCTGAGCTCCGTGGCAACCATCCCAAGATTGCGCCCACTACGATTTATCGCGCTCTCGCCGCCCTGTCGGAATCCGGAAAGATCCACCGGCTCGAATCCCTGAACGCCTATCTCCTTTGCGGGTGTGATGAGCACGGCCACGACCACGACGCCATCCTGTCGATCTGCGACGATTGCGGCACCGTGGAGGAGACGGTCGCCCCTGAGCTCCTTGCCTCCATGTCCAAAGTCCTCGGCAAGTCAGGGTTCGAGGCCACGCGCCATGTCGTTGAGATCCACGGCACCTGCGCCGATTGCGGGCCGGAGCAAACGAACTCATGACCCCGAAACAGTCCTTCGCGGGCCTGCTCCTTGTCGGCGCGGGGCCCCGCCTCGCGGTTGCCTGCGTCATAATCCTCCTCCTCTGGGGCGGTTTCTTCTGGGCCACGGGCACGCCGGGTCCGATGCTGTGGGCCTCTCAATGACAGCGCTCGCCTTCCAAGACCTGACGCTGGGCTACGACCGGCATCCGGCGGTGCATCACCTTGATGCGCGGATCGAAGAGGGGAGCCTCACGGCCATTGTCGGCCCGAATGGCGCGGGTAAATCCACGCTGTTGAAAGCCGTCACTGGCGCGCTCTCGCCGCTCGAGGGTCGCGTCGAATGGGGGTCGGTGGCGCGCGAGGATGTGGCCTACCTGCCGCAGCAATCTGACATCGACCGCAGCTTTCCGATCAGCGTGCGTGATCTTGTGGCCATGGGCCTCTGGCAGGAGATTGGCGCTTTTGGCTGGCTCAAGCGCGCCCATCGCGCGCGTCTGGACGAGGCCATCGCAGCGGTTGGCCTCACGGGCTATGAGGCCCGCCCCATCGGAGCTTTGTCGGGCGGGCAGATGCAGCGTGCCCTTTTCGCGCGGCTCCTGCTGCAAGACGCAAAACTCGTGCTGCTCGATGAGCCTTTTGCAGCCATCGACGCGCGCACCATGGCAGACCTGATCGATGTGATCCGAGACTGGCACGGAGAGGGGCGCACCGTCATTGCAGTCCTCCACGACCACGAAACCGTGGAGACCCATTTCCCAGAAACACTCCTTCTGGCGCGGGAGCTCGTGGCCCACGGCCCGACCCCGCACGTGATGACGCCCGACAATCACGCGCGGGCGCGTCACATGTGCGAAATGAGCCAGCTTCCCCCCCATGTCTGCGCGAGAGATGCCGCCTGATGATCTGGGACGCCATCATCGCGCCCTTTGTGGAGTTCGGTTTCATGCGCCGCGCCCTTCTGGGCTGTCTGGCCATTGCCGTGGGCGCGACACCGGTGGGCGTCTTTCTGATGCTTCGGAGAATGAGCCTGACCGGCGACGCCATGGCCCATGCGATCCTTCCCGGCGCCGCGGTGGGTTTCCTTATCTCGGGCCTGTCGCTGGGAGCCATGACCATTGGGGGCCTCATCGCGGGGATGATCGTGGCGGTGGCCTCGGGCCTCGTTTCGCGCCTCACGACGCTCAAGGAAGATGCGAGCCTTGCTGCCTTCTACCTGATCTCCCTCGCGGTTGGGGTGCTGATCGTCTCCACCCGCGGGAGCAATGTGGATCTGATGCACGTCCTTTTCGGTACGGTGCTGGCCCTTGATAATGCGGCGCTGATCCTGCTGTGTTCGATCGCGTCCATTTCTGTCCTGACGCTGGCGGTGATTTTTCGCCCTCTCGTTCTGGAATGCGCGGACCCGCAATTCCTGCGCTCTGTCAGCCGTCTGAGCGCGGTGACCCATTTCGTCTTCCTCGCCCTTGTCGTGATGAACCTCGTTGCCGGGTTCCACGCGTTGGGGACGCTCATGGCCGTCGGGATCATGATCCTGCCTGCCGCCGCCGCCCGGTTCTGGACAACTGGGATTGGCGGGCTTCTCGCCGCTGCCGCCTGTGTCGCCGCGCTGTCCAGCGTGGCCGGGCTACTTCTGTCCTATCACTACAGCCTGCCCTCCGGCCCTGCGATCATCCTCGTGGCCGGTATCATCTATGGGCTGTCGCTCTTTCTTGGCCCGGTGGGAGGAATTCTCGCCCAGCTGTTCCCACGCCGACATTTTGAAACCTGAGGAGTAGGTCATGTCATCTCGTAGAACTCTGTTGAAATCCGCAACGGCCCTTGTGGCTGCGTCCATGCTGACGCCCGGTGCTGCCTGGGCGGATGAGCCGATCCCCGTGGTGGCCACGTTCTCGATCCTGGGCGACATGGTCGCGCGGATCGGTGGCGAGCATATCGCGCTGACCACGCTCGTTGGACCTGGCGGTGATGCCCATGTGTATCAGCCGACACCACAGGCCGCTGCGGCCGTGGCGGGGGCCGAGGTGATGTTCATCAACGGTCTCGAGTTTGAAGGCTGGCTGGAGCGTCTGGCAGAGGCCGCGTCGTTCGACGGAGAGCTGATTGAGGCCACTGTCGGCGTCGAGGCGATCGAGTTTGGTGAGCATGATGAGCATGGCGATCATGATGACCACGGCGACCAGGCGTCGGGCGAGGATCATGACCATGACCACGACCACGGGGCCGAAGAGGTGGCCGACGACGATCACGATCACGACCATGATCACGGGGAAGAGAAGGTCGCTGATGCCGATCATGACCACGATCACGATCATGGCGCTGAGGAAGTGGCAGATGCGGACCACGACCACGAGCATGACCATGATCACGGGGAGGAGATGGCTTCCAAGGATCATGACGACCACGGGCACGGTGACCATGCGGGCCATGACCACGGCGCGTTCGATCCCCATGCGTGGCAGGCCATCGAGAATGCTGTGATCTATGTCGACAACATTGCTGCGGGTCTGGCGAAGGTCGATCCGGAGAATGCGTCCACCTACTACGCCAACCGCGCGGCCTATGTCGCGGAGCTTGAGGCGCTCGAGACGGAGATCGATGCGATGATTGCGTCGATCCCAGAGGACAAGCGCACGATTGTGACTTCGCACGATGCGTTCGGCTACATGGGCGCGCATTACGGGCTGACCTTTGAGGCTCCTGTGGGGCTGAGCACGGAGAGCGAGGCGTCGGCGGCGGATGTGGCCGAGCTGATCACGCAGATCCGCGAGGAGGGGATTGCGGCGGTCTTCGTGGAGACGATCACCGACAACCGTCTGATTGAGCAGATCGCAGCGGAGACCGGGGCCGTGGTGGGCGGGACGCTCTATTCGGACGCGCTGTCGGAGGCCGATGGCCCGGCGTCGACCTATGTCGACATGATGCGCCACAATGCGATGACCCTTTCCGAGGCGCTCGCGCCGCAAGGGTGATCTGACGATCCGGCATCGGCTGCGCCGAGGGGCGTGGCCGGTGCCTGCCGCGCCTGCGACGTGCTCCGCAGGTGACAGGGGCCCATCCGCCCGCTACGCTTTCCGGACTGAACGATAGACTGCGCGCCAGCTCCGGGGCCAAGACCCAACGCCAACCATCGGACGTGCCGCAGCTCCGCAAGGACTGGGAGGGCCTGACGGATGGACGACGTTCGCCAAACCGCGCGGGTGGAGCGTGGAACGGAGGGCTTTTCGGGGGCTCTCGCTGACGCGGCGGTGCTTGTCATTGATGACGAGCCCGGCATGCGCAACTTCCTGTCGAAGGTCTTGCAGGACAGCTGCGCGCGGGTGGACGTGACCGAAGACACGCGCACGGCGTCCGAGCTTCTCGATGAAACGAGCTACGATGTCATCGTCCTCGACAATCTGATGCCGGACAAGACGGGGCTCGATTGGCTGGCCGAACAGCGTCGCATTGGCCTTTTCAGCGATGCGATCCTCATCACGGCCCACGCAGACCTCGACACGGCGATCAAGGCGATCAGGGCGGGGGCCAGTGACTTTCTGTTGAAACCCTTTCGATCAAACCAGGTGCTGAACGCCATCGCCCAAAGCCTCGACCGGGCGCGGCTCAGGCGGCAGAACTCTGTCCTGCGCCACGAACTGGAGGTCGGTCAGGATATCCTAAAGCACCGTGACGCGCTGCTCGGCTCCTCCGCGGAGATCGAGCTGGTCCGCGCCTCCATCGAGCGGGCCGCCAAGTCGCAGGCCCATGTCGTCATCCGGGGCGAGGCGGGATCGGGCAAGCAGGTGGCGGCACGGATGCTGCACACGGCCTCGCCCAGATCGAACGCACCCTTTGTCTGGCTCCACTGCAACGGGCTCGAGGAGCAGGCGTTCAAGGAACGCCTCTTTGGCCGCGTCGAACCGCAGGCAGATGGGCGCGTCACCCGACAGGAAGGGATCATCCAGAGCGCGGCAGGCGGCACGCTTTACCTCGAAGACGTGGAGCTGTTGTCGCCCGGCTGCCAGAACATCCTGACAGAGCTTCTAAGCACCGGCCGCTTCAGTCCCCTTGGCGCGCAACGCAGCGTGGAATTCAACATGCGCGTCGTCAGCTCCACAACGCGGCCTTTGGAGGACATCGCGCGCGAAAACGCCTTTCGCCTGGACCTTTTCTACCTGCTCACGGTGGTCGAGATCGTCCAGCCGCCCCTGCGCGAGCGGCACGAAGACGTCCTTGAGATGATCACCTACTTCTCGGAGCTTCTGGCGACCCGCATGGGCGTGGATCTGCCGCCCTTCACGACGCTGGCGCGGCGGCGCTTTCTCTCCCATTCCTGGCCGGGCAACGTCATGGAGCTGCGCAACACGATTGAGCGCGCGCTAATCCGGGGCAGCTTTGAAGACGCGCTGGAGCCTGCAGCAGGGGAGTTCGAGACCGAAAGCCTCGCGGCGGTGGAACAGCGGCACATCCTCGCCATGCTCGATGCCTGCGGCGGCAACCGGGCGGAGGCCGCGCGGCGGCTGGGCGTGGCGCGCAAGACGATTGACCGTAAGTGCCAGGCCTGGGGGCTCTGAGCTATGCTGCGGTCCTTCCGGCTGAGGCTTCTTGTCATTGCGCTGATGCCTCTCGTCGTGCTTTTGCCGCTGCTCCTCGGCGTGACGATGGTGCGCTGGATCGACCGCTACGATGATCTTCTGATCGCCAAGGTCGCGAGCGACCTGCGCATCGCGGAACAGTATTTCGGACGCATTGAGGCCACCCAAGCGGCCACGGTGGAAGCTGTGGCGCAATCGGTGGGATTTGCCCAGGCAACCGCAGGGGGCGAGGCCGCCCTTGATGCTTTTCTGGCCCGGGAGCGTGATGCGCGGGGCCTCGATTTCCTTGTTCTGGGTCGATTGTCCGAAGGAACGTTGCCCGCACCACTCGAAGCGCTGGCCCGTGCCTCTGCCCGGGATCGCCCGGTGGGCAACCTCGTCCTCCTGACGGAGCCGGATATGGCCATGGTCGCCGACGATCTGGCCGCGCGGGCTGCGATCCCCCTTGTGCCAACTCAGGCTGCCCGCCCCATTGAGCGCGACGTGGAAAGCCGTGGGATGTTCATCCTTGCCGCGCACCGGGCCGAAGATGGTGATCTTGTCCTCATCGGCGGACGTCTTTTGAACAAGAACCTCGATTTCATCGACACCATGAACGCCCTTGTCTACCGCGATGAGACCGGGGAGATCTCGCGCACGGGCACAACCACGCTCTTTCTGGACGACGTGCGGATTTCCACCAACGTGCGGCTCTTCGAAGGGTCGCGTGCGCTGGGGACGCGGGTGTCGGAGGCCGTCTGGCGCAAGGTGATGGAGACCGGGGACACGTGGCTCGACCGGGCCTTTGTGGTCAATAATTGGTACATCTCGGGCTATGTGCCGCTGACTGACATCACGGGCACGCGGATCGGGATGCTCTACACCGGGTTTCTGGAGGCACCTTTCACCGCCCAGCGAAATGCTACGATCCTCGCGCTCATCGCGGCATTCATTGCCGTGCTCGTGCTGTCGGTGCCGTTCTTCCTGTGGCTTGCGAGCGGGATATTCGCGCCGCTTGAGCGCATGAATGCCATCATGTCCCGCGCGGAGAAGGGCGATCTGAGCGCGCGCATCGGGCCGGTCGCGGAACGCAGCGAGATCGGCGAAGTGGCGCGCCATCTCGACAATCTCCTCGATCAGGTGAAGGTGCGCGACGCTGACCTGCGGGGTTATGCCGACAACCTAAATACTGTCGTGGAGCAGCGGACCGAGGAGCTCAAGGAAGCGAACCGCCAGCTTGAGGCGACCTTTGCCCAGCTTGTCATGGCCGAAAAGCTGGCTTCCGTCGGGGAGATCACGGCGGGCGTGGCCCAGGAGATCAACAATCCGGTGGCGGTTATTCAAGGGAATCTGGAGGTGATCCGGATGCGGCTGTCCCGCGAGCAGGAGGAGGAGTTGCGCACCGAGCTTGACCTGATCGACGCCCAGACGCACCGGATCAACGTCATGGTGGGCAAGCTTCTGAACTTCACGCGGCCCGACGAGATGTCGGATCTGACCGCGCGGGTGGATGCGGCGAAGGTGGTCAATGATGCGCTGATCCTCGTGGCTGCGGATCTGCGAAAGCACGCCATCAAGACCAATGTGATCCACGTGCCGAGCCCGCCCTTCCGGATTGTGGAGACCGAGCTGCAGCAGGTGATCGTGAACCTCGCGATCAATGCGGCGCAGGCCATGGGGGACGGAGGGACATTGACGATCCGCACGCACCCGGCGGAGCGGGACGGGACCCCCGGCACCGAGATCGTGATGACCGATACCGGGCCGGGGATCGCGGGCGACCGGCTTGACCACGTCTTTGACCCGTTCATGACGACAAAACCCGGGACGGGCTCGGGGCTAGGCCTGTCGATCAGCCAGGCTTTGGTGACGCGAGTCGGCGGATTGATCCGCGTGGAGAGCCCCAAAGGTGCCGGGGCAACATTTTCTGTGTGGTTTCCGCAGGCGGACATTCCGTCCAAGCGGGCGGAGAATGCCGCCTGAAATGTGGACATTTTGTCCGCGGCCACACAACTCCCAGGCGCAATAGCAGGACAGTGTGACCTTTCTGCATTGCGGCGGGTGCTCTGTATACAATTGATTTCAAACAGAATTCTTGTTGACAGGTCTTGGTGGCA
The DNA here is from genome assembly GCA_039024825.1 of Pseudomonadota bacterium. Lineage (GTDB taxonomy): Bacteria > Pseudomonadota > Alphaproteobacteria > Rhodobacterales > Rhodobacteraceae > Shimia_B. The sequence goes on along the minus strand of JBCCPQ010000004.1, from coordinate 8,389 downwards.
GGGCCTTAGCTGACGACATCCAGCACGCCTTTCTGTCCAGAGGTTTGCACACCAAGCCAAACGGCCAGGAACGCGACTGGGGTGAAATGGGAACACGGCCACGAGGCCGGAGCCGCCAAAGAATGCGGTGCGTGTGGGGGTTAACCGTTAGCGTGTTTTTCGATGCGCGTCCTGTCGTAGGCGCGCGCCGTGACACTGCGTGCCCCCCGTCTGATCCCATTTCGATCGCGTGAGACGTGACTTGAAAGGGAGGACGACCAAAGTGAATTGGAAGCATTTAAGGAACAGCCTTGCGGCGACGGCCACCGGAGTGGCGGCGCTCGCGGCGGTGGTGCCGGAGATGGCCGTGGCGGAGGAGACGCAGTATTTCCCCATCGCCTCGAGCCGTGTCGGTCCCTATTCCGCCATGGGTACTGGCTACTACGGGGCCCAGATCGACTATCTGAACTACGTCAACATGAACGGCGGCGTGAACGGCGTCATGCTCGAGTGGCAGGAATGCGAGACGGAGTACAACGCGGTGAAGACCGTGGAGTGCTACCAGCGCCTCCTGGAGAAAGACGGACAGCGTATCGTCGTCTTTGACACGCTGGGCACCCCCGGCGCATATGCGGTGATCAACCGGATGGCCGAGGACAACGTCGTTCTGGCGCAGTACGGCTACGGCCGCACGGACGCCGCGGACGGCACTGTTTGGCCGTGGGTCTTCAACGCCGCAGGCCACTACTGGTCCCAGATGGCGGTGAAGATGAAGTTCATGGCCGAGCAAGAGGGCGGCATTCCCAACATGGCCGGCAAGAAGATCGTGCACCTGCACATCGACAGCGCCTATGGCCGGGAGCCTCTGCCCGCGATGCGCTCCATCGCCGAGGACTGGGGCGTAGAGCTCGTTGAGATCTCGATCCCGCCACCGGGCCTTGAGCAGCAGTCACAGTGGCTGCAGATCCGTCGCGAGCGTCCCGACTGGGTGACGTTCTGGGGCGCAGGCTCCGGCATGAACTCCACCGCGATGACCAACGCTGCACGCGTGGGCTTCCCGAGGGAGCGCATGATCTATGTCACCTTCGGCGCAGCTGAAGAGGACATGTTCCCCGCAGGCGACGCTGCAACGGGCACCTACGCCATGGCAAACGCGCTACCGGGCGATCAGTATCCTTTGGTTCAGGCCATCAAGGAGCAGGTCTACGGTGCTGGCAAAGGCAACCTGGCTGAGCCAGACCGCGTAGGGACCGTTTACTGGAACCGCGGGCTTGGTGCTGCCGTGACCTATATCGAGGCGCTCCGCGTCGCGCAGGAACTGGCAGGTAAGGTCGGACAGGCTGTTACCGGTGCAGAGTTCCGCGACGGCTATGAGGCCCTCGTCATGGACGAAGCCCGGCTCGAAGAGCTTGGCATTGGGGGAATGATCGCACCGTTTGCGATGTCCTGCGCGGAAAACGCAGGAGCCGGCAAGTTCGCCATGATGCAGTGGGACGGCACGCAGTTCCAGCAGGTGAGCGGCTGGGAAGAGCCTCTGGACCCCGGTTTCATCCGCGGCCTCGTAGAGGACTCGGCGGCCAAGTTCGCCAGCGAGAACGGCATCACGCCGCGGGAGTGCTCCTGATACTCCTCTGAGCCGGCTCTCTCCCAGGAAGGCGCTGCCTGCGCGGCGCCTTCAGCCCGGCTCCTTCGGCGTCCGACCTTCTTCCGGGCCGGTCGCCGTACCACGCTCTGACCCAACAATGGTTACCAGGTGATGACTACTCAAACTGACAACATCCTCGAGATCGACCAGATCGAGGTCATCTATGACAGCGTGATCGCGGCGCTCCATGATGTGACGCTAAGCGTGCCACGCGGAAAAATCGTGGCGCTGTTGGGCGGAAACGGCGCGGGCAAGAGCACGACGCTGAAATCCGTGTCGACCATGCTTGCCGGGGAACGGGGCAAGGTCACGAAAGGCTCCATCACCTATGACGGTAATGCAGTCACGAGCCAGGATCCCGCCGACATGGTGGGCCTTGGCCTCGTTCAGGTTCTCGAAGGGCGCCGCTGTTTCGGCCACCTCACGGTGGAGGAAAACATCATCTCGGGTGCGTATTCGCGAAAGCTGTCCAAGGCTGACATTCGCAACGAGCTCGAGAAGATCTACACGTATTTCAATCGCCTGAAGGATCGCCGCAAAAGTCAGGCGGGTTTTACCTCTGGCGGTGAACAGCAGATGGTCGCCGTGGCGCGCGCCATGATGGCAAAGCCCAAGATGCTGCTTCTCGACGAGCCATCCATGGGCCTTGCGCCGCAGCTCGTCGCTGAGATCTTCAACATCGTCAATGAGCTGAACCAGAAGGAAGGCGTGAGCATCCTTCTGGCGGAGCAAAACACTAACGTGGCGCTTCGCAATGCGGACTATGGCTACATCATCGAAACCGGGCACGTGATGCTGCACGGTACGGCGGAGAGCCTGCTCAACGATGACAAGGTCAAGGAGCTCTACCTCGGCATATCCAAGGAAGGTCGCAAGAACTTCCGCGACGTGCTGCGCGAGGAAAGCGCCCAACATGCCCCCCTGGAACACAACTGAGACAGGCCATGAACGCACAACCAGATAGCGGCGCCATGACGCCAGCCCGAAAATTCCCGATCGGCAAACCGATCCTCGAAGTGAAGAACATCTCGCTGAGCTTCGGCGGCGTGAAAGCCATCACGGACACTTCCTTTGATGTGCTCGAACATGAGGTTCGCGCGATCATCGGGCCCAACGGGGCGGGCAAGAGCTCCCTGCTGAACTGCATCAACGGGATCTATAAGCCCCAGGAAGGCACCATCGCTTTCAAGGGCAAGGTCCTCGACAAGATCAGCCCCAACATTGTGGCGCAGATCGGGATTTCCCGGACGTTCCAGAACCTTGCCCTCTTCAAGCGGATGTCGGTCATCGACAACATCCTTGTGGGCCGCCAGCTTCATATGAAGTCGGGGTTCTTGCCGGTTGCCTTTCAGCTTCCGTCCGCGCGGGCGGAGGAAAAGGCCAACCGGGAGAAATGCGAGGAGATCGTGGATTTCCTCGAGATCCGGCACATCCGCGACACGGCAGTGGGGAAGCTGCCTTACGGCCTTCAGAAGAAGGTGGAACTGGGGCGCGCGCTGGCGACGGAGGCGGATGTCCTCCTCCTTGATGAGCCCATGGCGGGGATGAACGTGGAGGAGAAGCGCGACATGTGCCGCTTCATCCTCAAGGTGAATGATGAGCTGGGGACCACGATGGTCCTGATCGAGCACGACATGGGGGTCGTGATGGACATCTCCGACAATGTGGTGGTGCTCGACTACGGCAAGATCATCGGCGATGGCCCGCCCGACGAGGTGCGCGCCAATCAGGAAGTTATCGACGCATATCTCGGGGTGGCCCATGACTGAGTTTCTCTTCTTTATCGAGGTCGTTGTGGCCGGGCTTTTGGCCGGTACGATGTACTCCCTCGTGGCGCTGGGCTTCGTGCTGATCTACAAGGCGTCGTCCACCTTCAACTTTGCCCAGGGCGCGATGGTCTTTTTCGCGGTCCTGAGCTTCGTGGGCTTCATGGAGCTGGGGCTGCCCTTTGTGGTGGCGTTCTTTGTGACGATCCTGCTCATGGCCTGCGTCGGCTACGCCACGGAGCGGATGGTCCTGCGGCCTTTGCGCAACCAGAGCGAGGACACGCTGCTCATGGCCACGATCGGCCTTGGCTTTGTCCTTGAGGGGCTCGCGCAGGCGGCCTGGGGCGTGGAGGTCCGGCGGCTTGATCTGGGCATCGGGGACTTCCCGATCCAGTGGATCATTGACTCCACGGGTCTTTTCATCTCGGCGCTCGATCTGACTGCGGGCATCGTGGCGGCGGCGCTGATCATCGCTCTCGCGCTCCTCTTTAAGTACACGAAGATGGGGCTCGGGCTGCGTGCGGTGGCTGACGATCCCGGCGCGGCGAGTTCCATCGGGATCCCGCTTGGATCCATCATGCTTCTCGTGTGGACGGCCGCTGGCATCGTGGCGCTCGTGGCGGGCATGATGTGGGGCGCGCGGGCAGGGGTGCAGTTCGCCCTCGTGGACCTCGCCCTGAAGGCCCTTCCGGTCCTTATCATCGGCGGCTTCTCGTCGATCCCCGGAGCCATCGTCGGAGGCCTCATAATCGGGGCCACAGAGAAGGTTCTGGAGGTCTATATCGGGCCCTACTTCGGCGGCGCAATCGAGGGCTGGGCGCCCTTTGTCCTCGCCATTTTCTTCCTGCTGTGGCGGCCTGAGGGCCTCTTCGGCGAAAAGATCATCCGCCGCGTGTAAGGAGGCAGACACATGAAATCCTCACCTCTCTTCATGAGCTATACGCGCAGCGATCTGACGAACTTCGTCGTGCTGATGGCGCTGGGCTTTGCGGTGGTCCCGCTCGTCGTGCAAACCGACTACTGGTACTCGTCGATCCTGATCCCGTGGCTCTGCCTTGCTCTCGCGGCAATCGGTCAGCAGATCGTGATGGGCTACGCGGGCCAGCTGGCGCTGGGCGCGGCGGGCTTCATGGCGGCGGGGGCGTTCGCGCTCTTTAACCTCGAGCTCAGGCTGCCGTTCATGCCTTTCCCGGTGAACCTGATGCTGTCGGGTCTGATCGCGGCGTTCTTCGGCATCCTCTTCGGGCTGCCGTCGCTCAGGGTGCGCGGCATCTACCTCATGGTGGCCACGCTCGCCTCGCAGTTCTTCATCATCTGGATGATCGACAAGTTCGGCTGGTTCAAGAACTACGACACCTCGGGCATCATCACAGCGCAGGACATCGTGATCTTCGGGCGCGAGTTCACCACACCGCTGGAGATGTACATCGTCGTCCTCGTGACGGTGACGATCTTGACGATCCTCGCCATCAACATGACGCGAGGGAGTACGGGCCGGAACTGGATGGCTGTGCGCGACATGGATATCGCGGCGGAGTCCATGGGCATCTCTCTCCTGAAGACGAAGCTTCAGGCCTTTGCGCTCTCCGCCTTCTTCTGCGGCGTGGCAGGTGCTCTTTTCGCCTTCACCTACCTGAAATCCATGGAGCCTGTGGCTTTCGACATCAAGCTGTCGTTCCGCATCCTCTTTATGGTCATCCTGGGCGGGCTTGGCACGATCAACGGTGCGTTCATCGGAGCGGCCTTCATCCTGCTTTTCCCGGTGGTGCTGAACACGGTGGGCAACGAGTTCTTCCACGGTCTCGTGGACGCGACGATCATCTCCTCCATCGAGCTTGTGGTCTTTGGGGTGCTGATCATCGTCTTCATGATCTACGAGCCTCTCGGGATGGCGAAGCTTTGGGAGAATATCAAAACGCGTTTCTCCTCGCGCAAGGCAAGCGGCGGCACACCCGCCCCGACGCCAGCCGAATGAGCGTAGCAGCATGGATCTGCGCCTGAAACTGATCCTGGCCCTCGCCATCGGCGTGGGGCTGGGATTCTTCTTCGACAATGACTTCGGTGCGGGCGCCGATGAGGAACCGGACCAGACACTGACGACGAATTAGACAAAGAGGACTGCGACATGGCCCTGACACGACGCCAGAACCTCAAGCTTTTGGGAGGAGCGGCCCTTGCGCCGCTCCTCCCCGCCCGCGCGTCGGCGAGTACGGTGCATGACGTCCAAATGCTCAACACCCATCCCGAGAAGGCGGGCGAGCTCATGGTCTTCTTCCCCGACATCGTGCGCGCGCAACCGGGCGACGTGATCCGCTTTCTGTCAGTCGACAACAACCACAACAGCCAGGCCTTCGATGCGATGGTCCCCGAGGGGGTTGAGCCCTGGAAGAGCCGTATCGGCAAGGATTTCGACCTCACTGTGGAGGCAGACGGGGCCTACGGATATTTCTGCACGCCCCACCGCGGGCTCGGCATGGTGGGCCTCCTCCTCGTGGGGGACGTCTCTGTGAACTACGAGGCCCTGAAGGTCGTGCGCCAGCGCGGCAAGTCCAAACAGCGTTTTGAGGACCTCTTTGCGCGTGCGGATGCGCTTTTAGCAGAGGAGACATCGTAACGATCAGGCCAAGCGGCCCAAGCGCCCGAAGCGGCGCGCCCCACCCAATCGGAGGCATATCGGCAGTTTCTTCATCGGGAGGATGAAATGACGAAACACCTATTACCCATGATTGCCGGGTCAGTTATGTTTGTTACCCCTGCCCTTGCTCAGAATACCTCTAGCCTGACCCATGAATTGATCATGGAAGGTCTCGAAGCTCCGTGGGACATGGCGTTCCTTGCGGACGGAACGATGTTTTACACAGAGAAATGTGACGGCCTGTCGGTGCGGATGACCGATGGTTCCGTCAACGCGTTGTTGGGGATGACCGAGTCCGAGGGCTATGCCTCGGTCGCTGAAGATCTCTTTTGCGAGGGGCAGGCCGGGATGCAGGGCGTGGCCGTTGATCCCGATTTCGAAAGCAACCGGCGGATCTATGTCTATTCGACCTCGAGCATGACTGCGCCCGGGACGAACCGGCTTTTGCGGCTGACGGTAAACAGCGACATGACCGGGATCGACGAGCGCGTCGATATCGTCACGGACGTGCCTTACAAGCCCGAGGCCAGCGATCAGCCCTTTGGCGGGCCCGGCGCACACAACGGCGGGCGGGTGCGCTTTGGTCCCGACGGCTTCCTTTACCTGACAACGGGCGACATTCACGGGGCAGATGTCCCGCAGAGCCCGACGCTCATGGGCGGGAAGGTCATGCGCATGGATACCGATGGCAACGGGATCGCCGACAACGCGCCGCCGGACGGCTTTGACCAGCGCGTCTACACCTATGGTCACCGCAACATTCAGGGCATCGCCTTCCATCCGGCCACTGGCACGCCCATCACGGCGGAGCACGGCCCGTGGCACTCCGACGAGATCACGGTGCTGCAGAACGGCGGCAATGCTGGCTGGAACCCGGCGCCCAACGTTGCCGGTCGTGGCGACTGCCCGTCAGGCTATTGCGGGTATGAGCCGGTGCAGATGGAGGCGATGGATCGCTATGAGCGGCGCTCCTACATGCCGATGACCGATCTCGTGAGCTTCCCGGACGCCATGGTTCCGATCTGGGACAACAATGGCTGGTCCCAGGGGACGTCCTCGGCTGTCTTCCTGGAAGGCGAGGCCTGGGGTGACTGGGACGGTGCCATGGTCGTTGGTCTCATGGGCATCGGCTTTGGGGGCACGCCGATTGGTCAGCGGATGGATGTCTTCATCCTTGATGACGAGGACCTGTCGGTCGCCGACGTCATGGAGATGACCCTGCCTGAGGGGATGGAAGCCGGGCGCTTCCGGTCCGTGGTGCTGGGGCCGGAGGGCAGCCTTTATGCCGCTGTCGATGAGGGCATGATCCACAAGCTGACGCCCTAAAAGCTCTGGCTGCGCTGCCTTTGGGTGGCGCAGCCTAGTCGCCGAAGATCAGCGTATCCGGCACATCAAACCGCTGGTCGTCCACGCGGATCGCGTGAAGACCCTCGGTGAGCTGCCAGTCGATATCTGTTCCATTGCCCGACATCGTGGTGTCCGCGAAGACGAATTCCCCGTTTCGGAAGGTCAGCCGTCGCGCAAAGCCGTTGGGGAACGTGACAATGATCGTCGCGTCCCCGCCCGTCCCCCTCGCAACGCCCGCGCGGCAAAGGCCCATCGGCTCCCCGCGTTCCTGGGCGCATGGCACCTCGCCGCGGGCATCGAAGCGGCCGCGCTTGGCGCGCCGGTCGCTGTCGTCGAGGCCAGTGGGAACGGTGCCGTCCGGTCCCTTTGCCGGGCGGAGGTCGGAGGCGGGCACGAACCCGCGGGGGCCGCCCCGGAAGGATCGCACTTCGCACCACAGCGCCGCCGTTTCGCGGCAGCCGAGATTTGAGAGCACCGCACCCAACGGAACGTCGGCAAGAGCGCTAGCGTCTTCGCTGGGTTGTGACCGCAGAACCGTGGCGGCGGTGGCCTCAAAGCGTCGGGCACCGTCGTCCTCGGGATCCTTGAACAGCCCGCCCTGAGCGTCCGCGTGCGCGGCAAGCGACAGCGCGAACGCTGCCGCAAAAGCGCTACTACTCCGCCGCAATGGCGCTGTCGGCGCGTTCCACCCTCACCGCGGAGAACTTGAACTCCGGGATCTTGCCATAGGGGTCGAGCGCGGGGTTGGTGAGGATGTTCGCGGCCGCTTCGACATAGGCGAAGGGGAGGAAGACGTTGCCCTCGGCCACGGCCCGATCGGCGCGGGCCAGAACGGTGACAGAACCGCGCCGGGTGGAGAGGCGGATGTAGTCGCCTGGCTCCACGCCCAATTCCCGAAGAGTGCGCGGGTGGAGAGAACAGTTCGCTTCCGGCTCCACCGCATCGAGCACTGTGGAGCGCCGGGTCATGGACCCCGTGTGCCAGTGCTCAAGCTGTCGTCCGGTAATGAGAACAAAG
>JBCCPQ010000003.1:0-29686 GCA_039024825.1 Pseudomonadota bacterium | reverse complement strand
CATGATTGCCAAGTGTTTTGGCCTGGCGCTCGCAGTGTGCCTGGCTGCGCCCATTGCGGTGGCTGAAGAGACGTCGGGCCCGCCCCCGTTTAAGGATTTCACCTTTAAGCGTGTGAAGCCGCCGGCTGCCGGAACGAACCGCAGGATTACTGTCCAGATCGCACCTGCGGGCACGGCACCCGCCCCGTTGACTGCTGCGGCAGCGCCGTCCCCCGCGCCTGCGGTGCAGGATGCCTATCCTTGGTTCTGGGAAAAGATGTCGCCGCGTGCGGAAGATCGCGCCGCCGGGCGTCTCTTTGATGCGCTAGATGCCATTGCTGCCTCGCGAGAGGCACCGACGCCCCGTTTGCAGTCGCTGCAGTCTATCGCTCAGGCCCATCGGTCTGATCTCTTGCTGTCTACGGTGGGCACGCGGGTATCGCCAGCCCTGGTGCTTGCCGTGATCGCGGTTGAATCGAGCGGCCGCCCGGATGTTATAAGTAGTGCTGGCGCACAGGGGCTCATGCAGCTCATGCCGGAGACCGCCGCACGGTTCGGTGTCGGGGATGCCATGAACCCGTCCGAGAATATCGCCGGGGGCGTCGCGCTTCTGGATCACCTTATGGAGCGTTATGGCGAAGATCCGCTTCTCGTTCTGGCCGCGTACAACGCGGGGGAGGGGGCCGTGCGGGACCATGGCGGCGTGCCGCCCTATCCAGAGACGCGCAACTATATCCCCAAGGTCCTCGCTGCTTACACGGTCGCGCGGGGGCTGTGTCTGACGCCACCCCTAACGCTGTCGGACGGTTGCGTCTTCGCGGAGGTCGGCGGCTAGATGAAAGCGCCGCTTTACCTTGATGTTGACGGGACGCTCCTGAAGACGGACCTGCTTTACGAGGCGTTCTGGGCTGGTCTTGGTCAGGCGCCCCTGGCGACGATGGCTGCGGTTCTGAAGTACTGGCGGGAGCCAGCGGCTCTCAAAGCCGCTTTGGCGGCGATTGTGAGCCTGCGCTATGATCTGATGCCGGTGCGCGAGGAGATCCGGGCCATGGCTGCGGATGCGGGCGCCGAGGGGCATTCTGTGCGCCTTGCCTCTGCATCGAACTTTGAGTGGGTCGAGGGCGTCGCGATGGCGAACGGTATTGAGGGGCCCCACGTGGCTTCTGATGCTCGATCAAACATGGCGGGCGCGGCAAAGGCCGACGCCCTGCGTGCGGCCCATGGTGAGCGTGGCTACATCTATGCAGGCGATGGCCGGGTCGATGAGGAGGTCTGGCGATCCGCGCAGGCGGCGATTGTGGTTGGACAGCCGAAGATCGCGGAACGGCTGGGGGCTGAGGGGATCCCGGTCACGGAGATCGCAGCGGGTTGGTCTGTTCGCGACCTGTGGCGTGCCCTGCGTCCGCACCAATGGGTCAAGAACGTGCTTCTGCTGCTGCCTATGATTGCGGCGCATGAATTTGGCCTGGCGACGTTTGGCCTCGTGCTGCTGGGGATGGTGGCGTTTTCGACCGCGGCGAGCGCGATCTACATCATCAATGACCTCCTCGATCTGGAGGCGGACCGCCTGCACGTCAAAAAGCGCCACCGGCCATTTGCGTCCGGAGCGGTGCCTATCCGGGTGGGTATGGTCACCGCAGGTCTGCTTCTGGCGCTGGCCTTGGGACTTGGGGGCGTGCTTGGACCTGGGTTTCTTTTGGTGATCGTTCTCTACATGGCGTTGTCGCTAGCCTATTCACTGCGGCTGAAGCGGATGCGGTGGGTCGATATCGCGACACTGGCGGCGCTTTACACGCTGCGCGTGGTGGCGGGGGCCGCGGCCACGCAGGTGGAAGCGTCCGCGATGATGCTCGTCTTCGTCTTTCCCGTTTTCCTGTCACTTGGCTGCGTGAAGCGGCTTACAGAGCTCACACTCGCCACCTCGGACGAGAGGTTGCCGGGGCGTGGCTATGGGCGACTGGATCGCTCAGATCTTCTGAACGTAGCGTGGCTCGGTGTGATCGGGGCGCTTTTGGTGTTCTTCCTCTATTCCCTGACAGAGCAGGCCATGACGTTGTATCCTACGCGGTGGATCCTGTGGCTGACGCTCGTGCCGATTGCGGCGTGGCTCGGCCGGATGGTGATTTTGGGCTATCGGGGCAAGCAGGATTACGACCCCATCGTCTTTGCCATGCGCGACAAGATGGGGATCGGGATCCTGCTGATTACGCTGTCGCTCATGTTTTACGCCGCCGGATTGTGGGCGCAGTGGTTCGGGCTGTGACGCCGAAGTCTTTGAAAGAGTTCGGCGCTCTTAGATCTTGAGCTTTTTGAAGACAGGCTCCGGCACGAGGCGGATGATCGTCATGATGATCCGCCAGAAGCCGGGCGTGTAGATCACGTTCTTCTTTTTATCGACGGCCTTGAGGATGTCGGTGGCGACGCTTGCAGGCTCCGCCACGAGGAACATGCCGTCCACGTTCCATGTCATGGCAGTGTCCACGAAGCCGGGCTTTACGGTAACCACATGACCGCCGGAGCGCGTGAGGCGGTTCCGCAATCCGCTGAGATACGTGTGGAAACCTGCCTTGGCGGCTCCGTAGACGTAGTTCCCGAGGCGTCCCCGATCCCCGGCCACCGATCCCACTCCAACAACGGTGCCGCTTCCGCGTGCTTCCATGGCAGGTGCAAGGCGCTGAAGGACCTCCGCGGGGCCGCTGAAGCTGTCGATGATCGTTCCAGCTATGAGACCCGGGTCGGCATCAATGGTGTCTTGGGGGGGCATGGATCCCACGAAGACCGCGGCATTGAGAACGCCTTCACGCGCTTCCATGGCGTCAATGAGGGCGCCGAAAGTGGCCGCATTCCGGGCGTCAAACGGAAGAACGTCCGCTGAGGCCGCGCCGCGTGCAACGGCGTCTGCTGCGCTTGCCTCCATGTCTGCGGTGTCGCGCCCTGCAAGGATGACCGCGTGCCCACGTTCTGCGACCGCGCGGGTGAAGGCGCGGGCCATGGAGGATGTCGCGCCAAGTATGAGCCATGTCTCTGTCATGGGAGGTGCCTCAGTTTCAGTCGGCGCGTGAGGTCGGTCTCATAGGCTCCGTCCGGGTCGACTTGTGCCACCTCTGCCGCCCATGCCGCGCGGCGAGGGTACATTGCGTCCACCGCTGCGGCATCGGCCAGCGCGTCCTTGGCGAGGTAGATGCGACCGCCTGCATCAAGGGTCATTTCTTCCAGGCGGGTGATAAGATCAGCGGCGGCGTCGCGGGCGGGGAAGTCCACAGCGAGGGTCAGGCCTTCCATGGGGAAGGACATGAGGCCAGCGCTTTCACCGCTCAGTCGTTTGAGAACCGCGAGGGGTGAAGCGAGGCCGCTTTCTGCGATCATGCGGAGCATCGCCTTGAGCTTGTCGCTCGCCTCATGGGGCACAACGCACTGGAACTGGTGAAAGCCGCGCTTTCCGTAGAGTCGGTTCCAGTCGCGCAGCTTGTCGAGGGGGAAGAAAAAGTCGTGAAAGCTCCGCCGGACACGGCGACCTGTGGCGGGCACACGGCGATAGTAGGCTGCGTTGAAGCCGCGCACCACGGGCGAGGAGAGCGCGAAGCCTGGTGCATCAATGGGTACGGATTTGGATTTGCGTTGGGGGGGCGGGGCGGCGTCGACGGGCTCAGCCTCTTCAATGATGCCGCGCCCGAGGTTCGGCCCACGGGCCGTGGCGTCGATCCAACCGACGGCATAGGGTGCTGTGGACCCGGCCAGTTCTCCGACAATTTCGTCCCAGCTTTCCATGCGCCGCTCGTGCACGGCCATGGCGCGTCCGCCCGCCGTAGCCATGCGGATTCGGGCGGATATAATGATGCCTGTCTGGCCAAGCCCCCCCACGGTGGCGGCAAAGCCCGGCGACCCGGGCGTCAGGATGTGGTGTTCGCCGCCGCGCGTCAGCGTGATCTCGGTCACGTTGCAGCCAAAGGTGCCTGCGCCATGGTTTTTGCCGTGGACATCCATAGCGATGGCTCCGCCCACAGTTGCAAAGCCTGTCCCGGGCATGACGGGGAGCAGCCAGCCTTTCGGCGCAAAGAGGCGGAGAATCTCGCCCAAGCGGGCGCCTGCTTCCACGTGAAGAAGGCCATCCTCAAAGCTGAGCACCCGGTCAAGGCGCGTCATGTTCACGATGCGACCGCCGTCGTTCAGGCAGGCATCGCCGTAGCTCCTTCTGCCGCCGGTGGCCGGGGCAGGCTCGAGCCCGCTGAGCACAGACTGCCGCTCAGGCCGGGCCATCTCACCCTCTGCGCGCAAGGCGCGGCCCCAGCCGGAATAGGTTTCACGCCTCCAGACCATTGGCTCCTGCTTTCTCGGCACGTTTCGATGCCTTTTCGACGAAGGGGAAAACGATGACGCCGAGGCCGATGGCGAACCAGAGCGTGGTTAGGCGGATGACGGCGGTCGCAGCGATAGCCACGTCAAGGGGCACGCCCTCGAGGGTCAGGAGTGCGACCATCGCGGCCTCTGCTCCGCCAAGGCCGCCTGGTGCACCAGTCAGCCCGCCCGCCAAGGTGGCAAAGAGGAAGATGGCCACTGCGCTCCAGAATGGGAGGGGGGCGCCCATCCACTGAAGAAGGAGGGAGAAGGCCCACCCCTCCGCCAGCCATCCCAGGACGGACAGAACGCCAGCAATGATAATGACGCGCGGTGTGGAAAAGACGGAAATAGTGCGCGCCGCGGACCGGAAGCGCGCCATGGCGCGTGGGAAGCGGCCGGTGAGCCGGTAGAACCCGCTGACCAGAGCTGCAAGGAGCGTGGGGCGGGTGGCAATGACGGCTGCGCAGATCGAAGCCAGCGCCACAGGGAGTGCAAGCGTCATGCCCATCGTCGAAAGGGCCACCGCGACACCGAGAGCAAGGCCCATGGCTGCAAGGTCGGCAGCACGATCCACGAGGGCGAGCGGGGCGGTGCGTTCATAGCTCCAACCCGTCTGGCAGCGGAGCCAGCGCATGCGGATAAGCTCTCCCACGCGGCCGGGCGTGACTGTCATCGCAAAGCCGCCTATATAGTGGCTCGCGTTGGTCGAGAACGACGTCTCGAGCCCAAGTTCCCGCGCGAAGAGATCCCAGCGCGCCGCCCGCATTGCATAGTTCGCGATGCTCAGCAGGAGCAGAAAGCCGATTGCCGCCAAAGAGAGCTTGCCAAGCTGAGCGATGGTCGCATTCCAGCCGGTCGCGGAGGCGAGGCCCACGAGACCGAGTAGGACGAACGCGAAAAGGCCGCCCATAACAGCACGATCCCAAATCGCCCGCTTCGCGTGTGATACCTGAATATTGCCCATGCCCATCACTCCTGCCGGTAGCGATGAAATGGGGCAAAACTATGATGAAAACACCAAAGCCCAATCATTTGGGCGTGAGAGCTATTACACGCTGAACACGTCAGCCCAGTCAGGATGCTTGGCGCGCTGGGCGTTCACGAAGGGGCAAAGGGGCACGATCTTGAAGCCTTTCTCGCGCGCATCAGCGACGAGATGTATTACCAGGGCCGCGGCGGCGCCGGTTCCGCGCATGCCCTCAGGAACGCCGGTGTGATCCACAATTCGCAACGCGTCAGAGACAATGGAAAAGCTCATCTCAGCTTGCTGGCCGTCGCGGTCGAGGATGTATCGGCCCTTTTGGCCATCCATTTCAGTGCGGATCATGGGCGGACCCCTTTCTGTGGAGCCTCGCTTTTCTTCGGCTGAGGCCTAGGTTCTGCGGTGCGGTGGAATGACGCAGGTGTAGAATGGCTGACGGCAAGATGTCGAGTAATGTGAACGACTTCGCGGGGCAGTTTCGCCTCCATCGCTGGCCTATCCTGACCATGACTGCGCTGGTCGTGACGACGCTTTGCGCCTGCCTCGTGGTCGTGTCTACCACACCCCTCGTGGCGGCCCCGAAAGTGGCACCGCTCTCGACCACCTCCCGATAGCGGCCAAGACCGCCCTACAGGATCGTCGCTTCGGTCGCGGCGCGCATGTCCTCTTCGGAGACACCGTCCGCAAGCTCCACGATCTTGAGACCACCGTCCATGACGTCGAGCACGCCTAAGTTCGTGATAATGCGATCCACAACGCCCGCACCTGTGAGGGGGAGAGTGCACTCCTTCAAGACTTTCGAGACGCCCGCCTTGTTCTGATGGTCCATCACGACGATGACGCGGCCGACACCGGCCACAAGGTCCATGGCCCCGCCCATACCTTTCACGAGCTTGCCGGGGATCATCCAGTTCGCGAGATCGCCGTTCTCAGCCACTTCCATGGCGCCCAGGATCGCGGCTGCGATCTTGCCGCCGCGGATCATGCCGAAACTCGTGGCGGAGTCGAAATAGGCGGTGCGGCGTAGTTCCGTGATGGTCTGCTTGCCGGCATTGATCAGGTCCGGGTCTTCTTCGCCCTCAAACGGGAAGGGGCCCATGCCCAGCATCCCATTCTCTGATTGCAGGGTGATGTCTTTGTCGCCCACATAGTTCGCCACGAGCGTCGGGATCCCGATGCCGAGGTTCACATACATTCCGTCTTCCAGCTCTTCCGCCGCGCGCGCGGCCATCTGATTTCTGTCCCAAGGCATTACGCGTCCTCCCGCGTGCGCGTCGTTCGTTGCTCGATGCGTTTTTCATGGTCGCCTTGAATGAGGCGGTTCACGTAGATGCCGGGGAGGTGAATGTGATCGTGGTCGAGGCTGCCAACGGGGACGATCTCCTCGACCTCCATGACACAGACCTTACCGCACATGGCCGCCGGAGGGTTAAAGTTCCGGGCTGTTTTGCGGAAGATCGCGTTGCCGGTCTCATCTGCCTTCCACGCCTTCACGATGGAAAGATCCGCAAAAAGACCCGTCTCCATGATGTAGGTCTCGCCATTGAAGTCCTTGTGCTCCTTGCCTTCTGCAATGACGGTGCCGACGCCCGTTTTCGTGTAGAAACCGGGAATGCCGCAGCCCGCAGCGCGCATCCGTTCAGCCAGAGTGCCCTGGGGGTTGAACTCCAACTCAAGCTCGCCGGACAGGTACTGTTCCATGAAGGTGGCGTTCTCGCCGACGTACGAAGAGATCATCTTTTTCACCTGTCGCGTCTGCAGCAGGATGCCGATGCCGAAGTCGTCTACGCCCGCATTGTTGGATGCGAACGTAAGGTCCTTCGTGCCTTCGTCTTTGATCGCTTGAAGCAAGAGCTCAGGGATACCGCACAGGCCAAATCCGCCGGCCGCGATGAACATTCCGTCGAAAAGCAGCCCGTCGAGGGCCTCTGCAGCATTGGAGTAAATCTTCTTCATGAACCGCCCCTGTCGTTTCACGCGAGGGTGCGCGCGGGGCGGGCGGAAGTCAATTCGCTGCGTCTGCAAACTGTGCGAACGCGGGGGCGCACCCCTACTTTTTCTTCGCGGCCGTTTTCTTTTTCGCGGCAGGCTTTTTCTTGGTTACCTTCTTGCCGGACTTTGCTGCGCGTTCGGCGATGAGGTCCACGGCCTGCGCGAGGGTCAGGTCATCGACTTCCACGGTGTCAGGGATGGTTGCGTTGATCTTTTCCCATTTCACATAGGGGCCGTACTTGCCTTTGAAGACGTTGATCGGACCACCCGCTTCGGGGTGTTCACCTAGCTCCCTTACAGGCGTTGCGGCCTGACCGCGCTGGCCCCGTTTGGGTTTGGAGGCGATGACCTCCACCGCGCGGTTCATGCCGATTTCCCAGACGTCGTCTATGGACTCCAGATTGGCGTTGACGCCTCCGCGGTCGCTGATGGACTCCGCGTACTTCAGATACGGGCCGTAGCGTCCGATGTTGGCCCAGATCGGGACGCCATCTTCCGGGTGCGGACCGATCAAGCGCGGTAGGGAAAGCAGCTTGAGCGCTTCTTCCAGTGTCAGGCTTTCGGGTGACCAGCCTTTGGGAACGCCCTGGCGTGGTGGCTTCTCATCACCCTGTTGCTCTCCGCGCTGCACATAGGGTCCGAAGCGGCCTTTGAATACGCGGATCTCGTCGCCCTGATCAGTACCTAGGAGCTTCCCCTCCGGCGGAATGACGTTCTTGGCTTCTTCCTCCGATAGCGGCGGGCCAAAGGGGCGCGTGTAGCGGCATTCTGGGTAATTTGAGCAGCCGATAAAGGCCCCTCCCGAGCGCGCCGTGCGCATGCTGAGACGTCCGTTGCCGCAGTTGGGACAGAGCCGCGGGTCACCCCCACCGGGCAGCGGTGGGAAGATGTGAGGGGCCAGTTCCTCGTTGATCTTTTCAAGGACCTCGGTGATCGACTGGTCCATGGCCTCGCCGATGGCGAGCGAGAAATCCTTCCAGAACCTCTCGAGCACGTCTTTCCATTCGCGTGAGCCTGCGGAGACGTCGTCAAGCTCCTCCTCCAGCGAGCCTGTGAAGTCGTAGTCCACGTAGCGGCGGAAGAAATTGGTCAGGAACGCAGTGACGAGGCGGCCTTTGTCCTCCGGAAAGAGGCGGCCTTTGTCCTTGCGGACGTATTCACGGTCCTGGATCGTCGTGACGATGGAGGCGTAGGTGGAGGGGCGCCCGATGCCCAATTCCTCCATCCGTTTGACGAGGGTGGCCTCCGTGTAGCGCGGGGGAGGTTGCGTGAAGCTTTGGCTGGCAAGGACGGCTTCGTCGGCGCTCATCACAGCTGATTTGGCAATTACCATATCGCCTGTACTGTCGTCGGTCAGGCTGTCATCGTTCTCAGCCTTGGCGAAGACGTCGCGATAGGCGGCTGTGAGCGGGGCTGCGTCGCCCTCCATGATCTGGGGCAGACGCTTGTCGTCTTCATCTTCTACGTCGTCGCGGCCTTCCTCGTAGACGCGCAGGAACCCGTCGAAGAGCACCACCTGACCCGTGGCGCGCAGTTCGACTTGTCCGTCGTCAGAGCCCACGGTCACGGTCGTCCGCTCCAGCCGTGCGCCTTCCATCTGGGAGGCCAGAGTACGTTTCCAGATCAGGTCATAGAGCTTTCGCTGATCTTCATCGGTGACCCTCAGGTCATCGGGGGCGCGGCCCATCTCGGTGGGGCGCACGCATTCATGGGCCTCTTGCGCGTTCTTGGCCTTATTCTTGTAAGTCCTTGGTTTGTCGGGGACGTAGCTGTCACCGTAGCGATCTTTGATTGCAGCGCGTGCGTCAGTCACGGCCTCGGGCGCCATGTCGATGCCGTCGGTCCGCATATACGTAATGTAGCCCGCCTCATAGAGCCGCTGGGCAAGGTTCATCGTCTGCCGCGCGCCGTAGCCGAACTTGCGGCTGGCTTCTTGCTGGAGCGTGGATGTCATGAAGGGCGGCGACGGGTTGCGCGACGCAGGTTTTGCTTCGACCTGCGTGACCTTCAGCGCGCGTGACGTGACGGCCTTCACCGCGAGTTCTGCTGCCGCGCGGTTCTCCAGATCGTACCGATCGAGTTTCTTGCCGCCCAAGACCGTTAGCCGCGCCTCGTAGGTTTGGCCTCTCGGCGTAGACAGCATGGCGCGCACGCCCCAGTATTCGATGGGCCGGAAGGCTTCGATCTCCATCTCGCGCTCAACGATGAGACGTAGGCAAACCGATTGCACGCGACCGGCGGACTTGGCGCCCGGCAGACGGCGCCAGAGCACGGGGGACAGCTTGAAGCCGACGAGGTAGTCGAGAGCGCGCCTGGCGAGGTATGCCTCCACCAATTCCATGTCCACGTCACGGGGCTCTTTCATCGCCTCGGTGACGGCGCGTTCTGTGATGGCGTTGAAAACGACACGTTTGACGGGCGTGTCTTTCTTCACCGCCCGACGCTTGCGGAGCGCTTCTTCCAAGTGCCAGGAGATCGCCTCTCCCTCGCGGTCAGGGTCCGTGGCGAGGATCAGTTCATTGTCATTGGCTAGTGCGTCAGCGATTGCTTTGACGTGCTTTTTCGAGTCGCTCGCGACCTCCCAAAGCATCTCAAACCCATTCTCCGGATCGACCGATCCGTCCTTTGGCGGCAGATCGCGGACATGGCCGTAGGAGGCCAGAACGGTGAAGTTCTTGCCAAGATATTTGTTGATTGTCTTGGCCTTAGCCGGGGATTCTACAACAACAACGGCCATGCAGGGGGGGCTCTCTTCATCGAAATCGCGTAGCGCGGAACATGGGCACGGCGCGCCGTTTGTCAATTCACCATCTGTCTTTGAGCGGCCTCTTAGGATGCTTTGCGCGCCAGGAACCCCCCGGCTTGCCGTTCGATTTGGCCATCGATCTCGAGGTCCACGAGCACCGAAGACACTTGCTCTGCGCTGGCGCCGGTGTCTCGGATCAGCTGGTCTTCTGCGAGGGGGGACGGGCCCAGCTGATCGAGGATCATCTGGTGGAGGCGCGCGACCTCACGGAGCGGTCTTGCCGGGGTCTTTGGCGGCGCCGCGGGCGTCTGTACAGCGCGAGCTGGTGCGAGGACATCAAGGACGTCCGCAGCGCTTCGGACGAGTGTGGCGCCATCGCGGATAAGGTGAAGACATCCTGCTGCGCGCGCATCGAACGGGTGGCCTGGGACTGCGAGGACCTCGCGGCCCTGGTCGAGAGCCATTTCGGCTGTGATAAGCGTGCCTGATTTTGCAGCGGCTTCCACAACGACTACGGCGCGAGAGAGGCCAGCGATGATCCTGTTGCGCGCAGGGAAGTGGCGCGCCTGAGGGGAGCGCCGCATGGGCGCTTCACTGACGATCAGACCCTTGTCGGCGATGCGATCCATGAGGTCTGCGTTCTCAGCCGGGTAGCAAACGTCCACTCCACTGGCGAGGACTGCGACGGTGCCCGTATCGAGGGCTGTCTGGTGAGCGACGGAGTCAACGCCACGGGCAAGGCCCGACGTGATCGTGAACCCGGCTGCGCCGATCTCCGTCGCGAGTTTGCGGGTCATGCGCGTCCCGAGGGATGAGGCATTCCGGGCCCCGACGAGGGCGATCTGGGTCTTATCGTTGGGGTCGAGCGGTCCGCGCGCCCAAAGAAGCGGCGGCGCATCCTCAATGTCATTGAGCGGGCTGGGATAGCCTGCATGGCCTTGTACAAGCAGGCGCGCCTTGGCGTGTCGCGCCGCTTTCATTTCTGCCACGACGACACCTTCCGGGCAGACTTCATAGTCTTGAACGCCGGCGGCGCGTGCGATTTCGGGCAGTGCTTTTAGCGCTTCCCGCGCGGACCCGTGCTCAGCGATAAGACGATTGTAGGTCGCTACGCCCACCCGGCGTGATCGCAAGAGGCGGAGACAGAGAAACAGATCTTCTTCCGAGATGGGTGGGAGTGGGGGGTGAGAGGAAGAAATTCCGCTAGTGTCCATCCCTGACTCCGCCAGCTTGCAGAATTAGAGATATGGTAAAAGGGTTAACGAGGCGTTTACGCAAACGCCTCTGATTTAAAAAAGAGCAGATTTTGATGAGACTTTTATAAGCGCATGAAAATGCTTACAAATTTCTAATTCAAGCGTGCGCAGAGACAAATGATTGAGGCGCCCGCAACGAATTGGAGGTTACGGCTCGTAAGATATGGTTAACGGAATTAGATCGCTGAGCCGCCGACCGTGAGGCCGCCGATCATCAGCGAAGGCTGGCCCACGCCCACGGGGACCCACTGACCGGCCTTTCCGCAATTGCCGATCCCGGGATCAAGCGCAAAGTCACTGCCGATGCCCCGGATCTGGCGGAGGGCCGTTGCGCCATCGCCGATCAACGTTGCACCCTTTACGGGCACGCCGACTTTCCCGTTCTTCACGCGGTAGGCCTCCGTGCAGGAGAAGACAAACTTGCCGTTGGTGATATCGACCTGGCCGCCGCCGAAGCCCACCGCGTAAATGCCGTCCTTGAGGTCCGCGACCATGGCGGCGGGGTCGTCTTGTCCCGCGAGCATGTACGTATTCGTCATGCGCGGCATAGGAATGTGAGCATAGCTTTCGCGGCGTCCGTTGCCTGTAGGCGCAACCCCCATGAGGCGCGCATTCTGGCGGTCCTGCATGTAGCCTACAAGAACGCCGTCATCGATCAACACGTTCTTGGCGCTGGGCGTGCCCTCATCGTCGAACGTAATAGAGCCGCGGCGGTCGGGGATTGTGCCATCATCTAGGACCGTGACGCCCTTGGCCGCGACCTCTTTGCCGAGTAGTCCGGCAAAGGCAGACGTGCCCTTGCGGTTGAAATCTCCCTCTAGCCCGTGGCCCACCGCTTCGTGGAGCAAGATGCCCGGCCATCCTGAACCAAGCACCACGTCCATGACGCCAGCGGGCGCCGCTTCGGCCTCAAGGTTCACACAGGCAATGCGTAAGGCCTCTTTCACGGCTCCCTGCCAGTGGGATGCGTCCATTAATCCCGTCAGGCCGTGGCGTCCGCCCGAGCCGGACGTGCCGCTTTCGCGGCGTCCGTTTTGATCAACAATGATGGACACGTTCAGGCGCGCCATGGGCCGAACATCCGCGTAGCGCGCACCGTCAGGTCGCAGAATTTCGACCTCCTGCAAAGACGCTGCCAGTGATGCAGAAACCTGAACGACGCGTGGGTCGAGGCTTCGGGCGTAGGCGTCGATCTCTCGCAAGAGGTCCACTTTAACCGGGAAGGCGGCGTCTCCCATGGGATCGGTATCGGCATAGAGCTTGCGGTTCGTGTGGACCGGGGCCTCCGCCAGGGTGCCGCCGCCGTCACCCACGGCGAGCCGTGCTGTGGCAGAGGCCCGCGACAGCGCGCCTTCCGATATCTCCGAGGCATGGGCGTAGCCGGCAGTCTCACCCCGGACAGCGCGGAGACCAAATCCTTCGGATGCATTATAGTTTGACGTTCGGAGCCGCCCGTCATCGAACACCAGCGTCTCCGAGCGCCGGCGCTCCAGGAAGAGTTCCCCGTCATCGGCCCCGTCGGTGGCAGCCTTTAGTTGCTGTAGAGTTGCCTGATCGTCCAGGTGAGTCTCAAACGGGCGAAAGGGGGCGTGCGTCATGGTGTCCTCATTCCTCAGAAACCGGCGGAAAGCGCGGTGCGAAGCACTAGCGGTGCGCTTTTGACGCGGCCCCGCCGATTGCCCGGCCCCCTCCCATATGGTTTGAAGCGGGCAAGAAACAACGGAATACAATTGCGTGCAATGGTGCCCCGAAGCCCTGGCACGCCGCCACGAGAAAGCCCCGAGGACACCAATGGCCCTGAAACCGTTTCTCGCCGCAGCCGCAACAGCTTTGACCGCCGCGATCATCGCGCCCGTCGTTCAAGCCCAGTCTGCTCTTGAAGCGCAGCTGGGCGAGCTGGAAACCATCGGCAAGCCAGAGGCTGCAGGCCGCAACTTCCAGACCGGTGTGACGGAGCTTGCCGCAGACATTCGCTGGCTCGACAACATGCTTTTGATCATCATCACCGCCATCTCGGTGTTCGTGATGATCCTGCTGGCCATTTGCCTTGTGCGCTACAATTCGAAGGCCAACGACAAGCCCGCGACTTTCACGCACAACACGCCGATTGAGATTGCGTGGACCATTGGCCCGATCCTGATCCTCGTGTTCATCGGAGCGTTCTCCTTGCCCGTGCTCTTCAAGCAGCAAGAGATCCCTGAAGGCGACGTGACCATCAAGGTGACCGGATACCAGTGGTATTGGGGCTACGAATATGTCGACCACGAGTTCGGCTTTGACAGCTACATGATTGGCGCGCCTGCCACAGGCGGCGACTACCGCCTGTCGGACGATGTGCGCGCCCAGCTCGAAGCCGCTGGATACTCAGAGGATGAGTTCCTTCTTGCTACCGATACCGCAGTTGTTGTCCCTGTCGGCAAGACGATCGTGATGCAGGTGACGGGTGCCGACGTGATCCATTCCTGGACGATCCCGGCCTTCGGGGTGAAGCAGGACGCTGTTCCTGGTCGCCTTGCAGAGCTTTGGTTTGAGGCCGAACGCGAGGGTGTCTTCTTCGGGCAGTGCTCGGAGCTTTGCGGCTTTGCGCATGCCTACATGCCTATTACGGTGAAAGTGGTGAGCGAAGAAGCATACGAGGCCTGGCTCGCCGCGGCGGTCGACGAGTATGGCGGTGATCCCGAGACGCTGCCGGCCTTCGAGATGGCGGCCGCTGAATGACCGACGCTTCGCTTCATATCGCTCCGCGCGACTATGAGCCGACCTTTGGCGATTACTTTGCGCTTCTCAAACCGCGCGTGATGAGCCTTGTCGTCTTCACGGCGCTGGTGGGCATGCTGGCTGCGCCTGCGTCTTTGCACTGGGTGGAGGCCTTCGCAGCCATCCTTTTCATTGCTGTCGGGGCAGGGGCCTCTGGCGCGTTGAACATGTGGTGGGACGCCGACATCGACGCGGTGATGCGGCGCACAGCGTCGCGTCCCATTCCGTCTGGGCGGGTCTCGGACGAGGCGGCACGCAATATCGGCATCGCGCTCTCGCTGCTGTCCGTCATGATGCTGGGGCTCACGGCCAACTGGCTGGCTGGCGGGCTTTTGGCGTTCACCATATTCTTTTACGCGGTCATTTACTCGATGTGGCTCAAGCGCTCGACGCCGCAGAACATCGTCATTGGTGGTGCTGCCGGGGCCTTCCCGCCGATGATCGGTTGGGTGGCGGTGACGGGATCGGTCTCCATTGATGCCGTGCTCATGTTCGCGATTATCTTCCTGTGGACGCCGCCGCACTTCTGGGCCCTCGCCCTTTTCATGCGGGCTGACTACGATGATGCAGGTGTTCCGATGCTCACTGTGACGCACGGGCGCCGGGCGACGCGGACGCACATCCTGGTCTACACCGTCATCGTGGCCGTCTTCGCACTCGCGGCGGCTTTCACCTCCATGGGCGGGCCGGTCTATCTGGCCGTCGCCGTTATCGCCAACGCGATCTGGCTGCGCGATGCCGTGCGCGTCTGGCGCCGTGACGAAACCGACGCAGAGGCGGATGACTTCAAGGTGGAGAAAGGCTTTTTCAAGTTCTCACTTCTCTACCTATTTCTTCATTTCGGAGCGATCTGGGCTGAGGCAGTATTGCCCGCTGGCGCTTGGGGAGGCTGGTGATGTTTGAGAACGTGACGAGCGACGTCCACGAAAAACGTTCCAGCCGGAATTTCGGCACCGCTATCTGCTTGGGGGCGTTCATCGTGCTTCTTTTCGCGCTGACCGCCGTGAAGGTGCAGCAGCTTGGCGGCCCGCAAGAAGGGTTCGACCATGTGGTGCGCCCGCAGATGCTCCCGGTGGAGGGAGAATGATGCGCCTCGATGCGCCCTTCCGTACGGCCGCAAAGCTCGGTGGTGTGGTCTGCCTGATGCTGGGCCTCGCCTACGCCTCTGTGCCATTCTACGACTGGTTTTGCCGGGTCACCGGGTTTGGTGGCGCAACGGGAGTGTCGGAGGTAGCATCAGACGAAGTTCTGAATCAGGAGATCACGATCCGCTTTGATGCGGGGCTTGAGGCCGACATGCCGTGGTTCTTCAAGCCTGAAACACGCACGATGAAGATCAAGATCGGTGAAACCGGGCTGGCCTTCTATGAGGCATACAATCCGACAAACCGTGCCGTGGCTGGATCTGCGTCCTACAACGTTGCGCCCTACCAGGCAGGAAGCTTCTTTTCGAAGATCGACTGCTTTTGCTTTGAGGAACAGGTACTCCAGCCCGGTGAGCGGGTGATGATGCCAGTGACCTTTTATGTCGATCCCGAGATCGTGGACGACCGCGAGGGCCAGTACATCCACGCCATCACGCTCAGCTACACATTCTACGAAATCGACCTGCCCGAAGACGCCGAACAAGCGGCTTTGGACACTGATGACGCCGTTCAAGACGGCGCCTCCTACAACTAAGCCAGGGACGTAAACGATGGCCCACGCAAAGAACCACGATTACCACATTCTCCCGCCTTCGATCTGGCCGATGGTCGGCGGGCTTGGCGCGTTTGTCATGCTTTTTGGAGCGGTCCTTTGGATGCATGACAACGGGCCGTGGCTGTTCCTCATGGGGTTCGTGGCGATCTGCTACACCATGTATGCCTGGTGGGCCGAAACGGTCGCGGAAAACCATGTGGGTGATCACACGCCTGTGGTGCTCATCGGGCTTCGCTACGGCTTCATCATGTTCATCATGTCGGAAATCATGTTCTTCGCGGCATGGTTCTGGGGCTTTTTCAAAAACGCGCTCTACCCCATGGGCCCCGACAGCCCGGCCATCGACGGTGTGTGGCCGCCGGTTGGCGTTGAGACGTTCGACCCGTGGCATCTGCCGCTCATTAACACTCTGATCCTTCTTTGCTCCGGCTGTGCGGCGACGTGGGCGCACCACGCGCTGGTCCATGGCAATGTACGCAAGGACATCAAGGACGGGCTGCTGCTGGCCGTTGGCCTAGGTCTCTTTTTCACGGTGCTTCAGGCGTACGAATACACCCACGCGACCTTTGGCTTCGGCAAGGGGTGTGAGGTCTACTGCTCGAACTTCATCCTCCCTACGCTGTTCCACGGTCTGCACGTGGTGATCGGGACGATCTTCTTGTTCATTTGCTATCTGCGCGTACGCCAGGGACATTTCACGCCCGACAATCACATGGGTTTCGAAGCTGCGGCCTGGTACTGGCACTTCGTGGATGTGGTCTGGCTCTTTCTCTTCGCGGCGATCTATATCTGGGGATCGTGATTGGCCTGACGGCCATGCCTCCGGCGGAGGTATTTTCGGAAAGATGAAGGGGTGGGATTTCTCACCCCTTCTCCTTTGAGGGGTGAAGGATGCGCGCCTTTTTCTTGTTGGTCATCGGCCTTGGCGGCTTTGCGGCGCTCATGGCGCTGGGCGTCTGGCAGATGCAGCGCCTCGCATGGAAAGAGGGCGTGCTGGCCGAGATCGAGGCAAGCATCTCCGCCGCGCCGGTGACGGTTCCGCAAGCGCCATCCGAGGCAGACCGGTATCTAAGCGTGACTGCCGCCGGTGTGCTTGAGCAGGAAGAGATCCATGTCCTCGCCTCTTCCAAGGGTTTTGGTGCGGGTTACCGCGTCATCCGTGCGCTGGAGACAGACGGGCGTCGCTTGCTGGTCGATCTTGGCATGGTGCGTACCGAAGCCAAGGACGCAGCGCGGCCGGGCGGGCCAGTGGAGCTCTTGGGCAACCTTCACTGGCCTGATGAAGTTGACAGCTTTACCCCCGAAAATGACGTGGCAGGTAACATCTGGTTTGCCCGTGAAGTTGAGGTTTTGGCGAATGCCCTCGGCACCGAGCCAGTGTTAATCGTGGCGCGGGATGTCTCACCTCCTGTTCCGGGCGCGGTGGCGTTTCCGCTCGATACTTCCGGCATTCCCAACGATCATCTGGGATATGCCGCTACTTGGTTCGGGCTTGCCGCTGTTTGGCTTTCCATGGCCGGTCTCTTCCTCTATCGCTCACGCCGCAAGACCGACTAAGGCCCGCTGAAAGAACCCTGACGACATGCGCTATATCTCCACCCGCGGAAACGCCCCCGAACTGACGTTCGAGGAGGCGATGCTCACTGGCCTTGCCCGCGACGGCGGGCTTTACGTGCCTGCTGAGGTGCCCGTGATGTCCAAATCCGACATCGCTGCGCTTGCCGGGCTGCCTTACGAGGAGGTGGCGTTCCGCGTGATGCGGCCCTTTGTGGGCGATTGCTTTAGCGATGACGAATTTCGCGGCGCGATTGACCGCGCCTATGCTGGATTTGGCCACGGAGCGCGCGCGCCGATGGTCCAGCTTGGCCCGAACCATCACCTGTTGGAGCTGTTTCATGGGCCCACCCTCGCGTTCAAAGATTTCGCGATGCAGCTCATCGGGCAACTTTTCCAGATTGCTCTGACGCGGCGCCAGCAGAAGGTGACTATCGTCGGGGCAACGAGCGGCGACACCGGCAGCGCAGCGATCGAAGCCTTTCGCGGCCTCGACGCGGTGGATGTCTTTATCCTGTACCCGCACGGCCGCGTGAGCGAAGTGCAGCGCCGTCAGATGACGACGCCTACGGAAGAAAATGTTCACGCGTTGGCGGTGCATGGCACATTCGATGACTGCCAGGCGAAGCTGAAAGACATGTTCAACGACTTCGGCTTTCGCGATGAGGTGCGGCTGGCTGGGGTGAACTCCATCAACTGGGCGCGTGTGCTCGCGCAGGTTGTCTATTACTTCAGCGCCGCGACGTCGCTGGGCGCGCCGGAGCGCGAGGTGAGCTTTACCGTGCCTACGGGTAATTTCGGGGACATTTTCGCGGGCTACATCGCCAAGAAGATGGGGCTGCCGATCAAGCGTCTGGTGGTGGCCACCAACAAGAACGACATCCTTCACCGGGCGTTGAGCACTGGTAATTACACGACGGGTGAAGTCTTTTCCACGATCACACCGTCCATGGATATCCAGGTGTCATCAAATTTCGAGCGCGCGCTTTTTGACGCCTATGGCCGCGACGGTGCGGCGGTGGCCCAGCTCATGGCGGAATTGAAGGAAGGCGGCTTTCGCATCTCGCAAGGGGCGCTCGAAGGGCTGCGCGAGCATTTTTCGTCGGGTCGGAGCGATGAGCACGAGACGTCAGCAGTGATTACGGATGCTCTCGCCAGCATGGGGGAGCTTTTGTGTCCGCATTCCGCGGTGGGGGTGAAAGTTGCCGAAGAACACCTTGGGTCAGAGCCCATGGTGACGCTTGCAACGGCGCATCCGGCCAAGTTCCCGGACGCGGTGGAGGCCGCCACGGGGCAGCGGCCCCCCTTGCCCCCGCGCATGGCCGACCTGTATGAACGTTCGGAACGCGTGACGGAGGTGCCAAATGACCTGCACGCATTGGAAACTTTGATCCGGGAACGCCGCACGTGACGCTTCAGACCCACACGCTGCCCAATGGTTTTCGCATCGTGACAGAACGCATGGAGGGTCTGAAATCAGCCTCCATCGGTGTTTGGGTCACGGCCGGGGGACGCCACGAGCGGTCCGAGCAAAACGGCATCGCCCATTTCCTTGAACATATGGCTTTCAAAGGGACTGAGCGACGTACCGCCCTGCAGATCGCCGAAGCCATCGAAGATGTGGGGGGCTATATCAACGCATACACCTCCCGCGAAATGACCGCCTACTACGCCCGCGTCCTGGAGCAAGACGTTCCGCTGGCTCTGGATGTGATCTCTGACATCGTCCTCAACCCTATTTTTGAGGAGCGTGAGATTGAGGTGGAACGCGGCGTTATCCTCCAGGAGATTGGACAAACGCTCGATACGCCTGATGATGTGGTCTTTGACTGGCTCCAGGAAGAAGCTTACCCGGATCAGCCCATCGGGCGGTCTATCCTTGGCCCTACGGAGCGTGTGAAGGTTTTTGACAAGGGCGATTTGCAAACCTTTGTGGCGGAGCATTACGCGCCGGGTCAAATGATCCTCGCGGCGGCGGGCGCGGTGGACCATGATGCATTGGTCAAAGCATGCGAGACGATCTTTGGCGGGCTTGAGGCGAGAAAGGCCGCAAGCATCGCGCCTGCGGCATTTCGGGGCGGGGCGCGCCTGGAAGACAAGGCGCTTGAGCAAGTCCATTTCACGCTGGCCTTCGAGGGACCGGATTATCGGGATCCGCTTATCTACACGTCACAGATCTTTTCGACTGCCTTTGGCGGCGGCATGTCTTCGCGTCTTTTCCAGGAAGTGCGGGAGAACCGAGGGCTCTGCTACACGATTTTCAGTCAAGCAGGGGCCTATGCGGATACTGGGCTCACGACGCTTTACGCGGGCACAAGTGCTGATCAGGTGGCAGAGCTTGGCCGTATCACGATGGACGAGCTCAAGCGCGCAGCAGATGACATGAGCGCCGCGGAGGTCGCGCGGGCGCGGGCGCAGATGAAGGCGGGTCTGCTTATGGGGCTTGAGAGTCCGTCAAATCGCGCGGAAAGGCTGGCGCGGATGACGGCGATCTGGGGCCGGGTGCCCTCTCTCGAAGAGGTGGTCCAGTCGATAGACGCGGTGACCACGGGTGACATCCGCGAATTCGCCGGCCGCATGGCTGAGAAGCAGCGGATGGCCATGGCGATCTATGGCCCGACAGGTGCAGCGCCCACGCTCGCTGAGCTACAGGAGAGGCTTGCGGCGTGATCCTGCCTAGGGCGCGTAAGGTTCGAATTGAAACTGAACGGCTGACCCTCAGACCGCCGCAGCATGGCGATTACCGCGCATGGTCAACGCTGCGGGACATCTCGCGAGACTTCTTGTCGAAATGGGAACCGTCGTGGGCGCCTGACCACCTGACCCGCAAGAGCTTTACGAACCGGGTATATTGGGCGCAGCGCTCCATTGCGGGTGGAACGGCGGTTCCGGTGTTTCTGTTCCGCCGCGCGGACAACGAGTTGTTGGGTGCCATTACGCTCGATCATATCCGGCGCGGTCCGGCGCAGGCGGGCACGACGGGTTACTGGATCGGTGCGCCCCATGCACGGCAAGGCTACATGCGCGAGGCTATCGCGGGGCTCGTACATTTCGCGTTCACGGATCTGGACCTCAGCCGCATTGAGGCGGCGTGCCTGCCGGAGAACGTGGCCTCCCGTTCCTTGCTTGAGCAATGCGGCTACAAGTATGAGGGAGTGGCGCAAAGCTACCTCCAGATTGACGGCCGCTGGCGCAACCACGTTCTTTTTGCCAATCTTCGCAGCGACCGCCGCGGGAAGAGCAGTGCATCATAAGATACTTCTGCGAAGCATCTTATACTATTCGCTTCTGCGAAGCTCAGACCCGCTCTTCGCAGAAGAGCGTAGACTAAGACCCTTCGCAGAAGGGTCTTGTGGCTCGACTTCGTAGGGTCTGCGCTACCTACGTAGCATGCGACTTTTGACTTTCCTTCTCGCCATCCTCGCCGCCCCAGTGATCGCTCAATCGCAGCGGCCCAGCCATTGCATCGCCGTGGCGGATGCAGCGCCAGCAATTGAGTATGTGCAGAAGGCGTCTTTCCGAGATGCACTCGACCTGTTTAGCGTCCGCATCCAGTACATCGATCACTCAATGTTCCTCATTCAGGCCGCGTCAGGATCCTCGGCTGTGACGGACTACAACGGCTTCATCGGGATTGCCGATTTTGTCCCGGATGTGGTGACAATGAATAACGCGCATTCCACGCACTGGACCTCTTTCCCGGATGCGCGGATTCCCAATGTTTTGCAGGGCTGGTGGCAGGACGGCGCGCCAGCCGCACACCGGCTGGAGGTGGGCGAAATGTTGGTGCGCAACGTCACCACGGACACGCGACCCTCAGCGTTTGAGTTCGGCTCCCGCGAGGTGAACCCAAACGCCAACTCCATTTTTGTCTTCGAAGTGGAGGGCTTGTGCATCGGCCACGTGGGTCACCTGCATCATGAGCCTGATGATGCCCAGTATGCTGCCCTCGGGCGGCTCGATGTCGTTATGGTACCGGTGGACGGAGGCTTCACGCTCGGGACCGATGAGGTGAAGCGGATGCTCACCCGGCTCCGGTCTTCCCTTGTGCTGCCTATGCACTGGTTCAGTCCGCAGAACCTCGACCGGTTCCTGGAGGCGATGTCTGAGGACTTTGCCATTGAGCGTTCGGAAGAGGCATCCGTGACGGTGAGCTTACGGGAATTACCCGAACGCCCGACCATCGTTGTCCTTAATCCGCAGTTTCTTCGCGAGCCCCAGTGACAATCCGGGACCGGACTGGGAGACAGGCGCTATGAACCTGCCTGTGGAAAAACACCTGCGTTCGGTCCTCCCGCCGGAGAGCTTTCGAGAGGTTTCCCCGCGGTATCTGGAAGAGCCAAGAGGGCGATACACCGGGGAGGTCGGTCTTCTTGTTGCGCCTGAGACTGTGGAAGAAGTGTCAAGCATCCTGCGCGCGGCCAACGAGATGGGGACGCCGGTTATCCCCTACGGCGGCGGCACTGGGCTCGTTGGCGGGCAGATAGCAGAGGGTGTGGCAGCCCCGATCGTGCTGTCGCTTGAGCGTATGACGGCTATTCGTGCTCTGTATGCAAGCGAGAACGTTCTCGTTGCTGAAGCGGGCGCGATCCTCGCGGATGTGCGCCGCGCTGCGGAATCTGAGGACCGGATCTTCCCGCTCTCGCTTGCTTCTGAAGGGTCCGCGCGGATCGGCGGACTGCTGGCCACGAATGCTGGCGGCACTGGTGTCTTGCGCTATGGCAATGCTCGTGACCTCACCCTGGGGCTGGAGGCTGTCCTCGCAGATGGGACGGTATGGCATGGCCTCACGCGGCTTCGGAAAGACAACGCCGGATACGACCTCCGCAACTTGCTTGTCGGTTCTGAAGGAACGCTGGGTGTTATCACGGCTGCGGCGCTGAAATTGCATCCTGCGCCAGCAGAAACGGGGACAGCCCTTTTCACCGTGCCGTCTCCTGAAGCTGCATTGGAGCTCCTTGCGTTGACGCGCAGCCAGGTGGCGGAAGGGATCAGCGCGTTCGAGCTCATTCACCGTCAGGGCTTTGACTTCCTTCGAGAGACCTTGCCTGATGTTCGGCAGCCGTTTGAGGCACCGCCCGCGTGGTGTGTTTTAACTGAGTTGGGTTTGCCGAAAGGGCTTTCAGCACCTGCGGCGTTTGAGGCGCTCTTTGACGCGGCGGTGGCCGCGGGGCTCAGCGATGATGCGATCATCGCGCAATCGGTTCGTGAGAGCGCGGAGCTTTGGGCCATTCGTGAGCAGATCCCGGAGGCCAACCGACGGATCGGATCAGTCTCATCCCATGACATCTCCCTCCCCCTTTCCGCGATCCCGGAGTTCATCGCGAACGCGCCAACGGCACTAGCCGAGATCGGGACCTTTCGGATCAACTGTTTTGGGCATCTTGGTGATGGGAACCTGCATTACAACGTCTTTCCCATGCCCGGCCGCGCCCGGGCGGACCATGAGAATGAGCGACCCGCGATTAAGCGCTGCGTCCATGATCTCGTACATGCCCGCGGCGGGTCCGTTGCTGCGGAACACGGGGTGGGGCGGCTCAAAGTGGACGATCTGGAGCGTTACGGTGACCCCACGCTTCTCTCAATGATGCGCGCTGTTAAGGGGGCGCTGGACCCCAAAGGCATTCTTAATCCTGGAGTGATGCTTCGGCAGTGAGGTCGGGATGCCTCCGGCGGAGGTATTTGAGGAAAGATGAACGAGGGCGCTGCCTCGTCCTTTGTTCTGTGAGTGCCACTTTGGGCTATGCGCGTTGGTGGCTAAAGTTGGAGCGCTATAAACCGTCAAAGGCGCAAAGAGCATGGACCTCCATGCCCATAGCCTCTAGTTTCTTTCGTCCGCCAAGTTCCGGCAGGTCGATGACAAAGGCGCACCCCATGACGCTTGCGCCCATGCGCTCGATAAGCTTGATCCCCGCCTCTGCAGTTCCGCCGGTGGCGAGGAGGTCGTCCACGAGGAGCACGCGTTCGCCCGCCTCGAGCGCATCATCGTGAACCTCCATCACCGCTTCGCCATATTCCAGCGTGTAGCCCTGCTCCAGCGTGCTGCCGGGCAGTTTCCCCTTCTTGCGGATCGGCACGAAGCCGATGGAAAGCTGATGCGCAATGGCGCCGCCGAGGATGAACCCGCGCGCCTCTAGCCCCACCACCCGGTCGATATCGAGCCCCGCATAGGGGTGCAGCAGTTGGTCGATGGCCATGCGAAAGCCACGCGGATCAGCAAAAAGTGTCGTGACATCGCGGAACATGATCCCGTCATGGGGGAAGTCCGGGATCGTGCGAATGTAGTCTTTGACGGTTTTCATCGGATGTTCTCGCGCGGGTTCATGTCAGCTGCGCTGGGAGCGCGCCACAGGTCGATCATCATAGGGTGCTCCTTGAAAAAGCGAGGTGGAGGCCAAGGCCAACGAGGAGCGCGCCGCCCGCGCGTTGCATGCGGTTGGCGAGGCGCGTGTTTGCGATCCTGTCGCGCAGGGTGCTTGCGGCCAGGACATATGGCAGATCTGCCATGGAAAAGAGGATGTTGGTGGCGATACCGAGAATGAGAAGTTGAAGCGGAAAGGGCAGGGCAGCCGTCGGGCTCGCAAATTGCGGGAGGAACGCAAGAAAGAAGAGAGCCGTGGTAGGATTGAGGACCTCCGTCAGGCAGCTTTGCCAGAATGACAGCCGCTGACGATGGCCGGCGGCCAGGCTCTCGGGTCGGAGAATGAGGCGGAGGCCCAGCCAAGCGACGTAAACGGCCCCGGCGAGTTTGAGAGCAGTGAAGAGAGCCGGGACGAACTCAAAGACAGCTGTCAGTCCAGCCGTGGCCGCCAAGACGTGAACGTAGCCTCCTGCGTGGACACCAGCCATGGCGGCGAGCCCTGCGCGTTTGCCACCGGCGAGGGTGCGCCCCACCAGATAGACGATCGACGGGCCGGGCACGAAGGCAAAGGTCGAGGCCGCCACGAAGAAGAGGATGAGGAGATTGGGGTCCATCGCTAGTCTGCTGGTCGCTTACCTACAAAAGCCGCCCGGCCACGGCGTCGAGCTTTGCCATGAGCGCTGGATCGCGGCTCTCGGGCGGGGTGATCAACGCGTATTCCAACGCGCGGTCACAACCGTGCTCGCACGGAGCGCGGTCGGGGCCGAGGATCCCGGGAAGAGCGGCCACGAGGCCGCGGGCCTTTTCGGCGTTGCCTTGAAGCGTGGCCACGATTTGCGTAACGTCGACTTCGCCGTGGTCCGGGTGCCAGCTATCGTAGTCAGTGATCATCGCTACGGATGCGTAGCAGAGCTCTGCTTCGCGGGCGAGCTTTGCTTCCGGCATGTTGGTCATGCCGATTACGTCGCATCCCCAGACTTCACGGTAGAGCTTCGATTCCGCCAGCGTCGAGAACTGCGGTCCCTCCATCGCTAGATAGGTGCCGCCGTCATGGACTGTCACCCCTGCTGCGCGCGCCGCGTCCAGGCAGGCTGCCCCCAGCCGCGGGCACGTTGGATGCGCGACGCTCACATGGGCCACGCAGCCGGTGCCGAAGAAGCTCTTTTCACGGGCGAACGTGCGGTCGATGAACTGGTCTACGATGACGAAGTCACCCGGTGCCATTTCCTCCCTGAAGGAGCCGCAGGCGGAAACGGAGATGACATCGGTTACGCCGAGACGCTTGAGTGCGTCGATGTTAGCCCGATAGGGCACCGTTGTCGGGGAATGCACATGTCCGCGGCCGTGGCGGGGCAAAAAAGCCATGTCGACGCCGTTGAGGTGGCCGGTGAGGATCGCGTCGGAAGGCGTGCCCCACGGGCTTTCGACCTCGGTCCAGCTCGCGCTTTCGAGGCCGTCTAGCTGGTAGACACCAGATCCGCCGATGATGCCTATGCATGTCTTCGTCATGTTCTGTCCTCCTGGTGCCCATACTGCCGATCATGGCGGCCCATGAAAGCCCATCTGAGCCTTTCTGACCCCTTAACGCTGAGATCGCATTGGAGACCTGCGCACCGACAGAAGGGCGTGGCCGATGCAGCGACGGCATGGCAGGTATGCTGAGGAATACCGTGCATTCGCATCAATTCCCGCTATGTGTCGCCCCAATGCAAAAACACGTAGCCGAACGCCACGGGAGAAGTGAGCAGTGACCCGTATTCTTGCCGCCTTGGGCAACTCCGCTTCATTTGATTTGCAGGGCGGGAGCTTAGACCTCTCGCGTCTTCGGATAGAGATCCTTGCGGGATTGACGGTGGCCTTGGCTCTGGTGCCCGAAGCGGTAGCGTTCGCGTTTGTCGCGGGCGTGCACCCTCTGGTTGGCCTTTATGCAGCTTTTATTGTGGGCCTCATCACCGCCGTGATCGGTGGCCGCCCCGGCATGATTTCGGGCGCTACCGGCGCGCTTGCTGTGGTG
This sequence comes from Pseudomonadota bacterium, assembly GCA_039024825.1. GTDB lineage: Bacteria > Pseudomonadota > Alphaproteobacteria > Rhodobacterales > Rhodobacteraceae > Shimia_B. The sequence goes on along the minus strand of JBCCPQ010000003.1, from coordinate 4,006 downwards.
ATGGTGTCTCTCGTAGCGACGCATGGTGTGGAGTATCTCTTTGCCACGGTGGTCCTTATGGGCCTGATTCAGATTGTCGTCGGCGTCATGCGGTGGGGTAAGTTCATCCGACTGGTGCCGCATCCAGTGATGCTTGGCTTCGTGAATGGCCTCGCCATCGTTATTTTTCTAGCTCAGTTGTCGCAGTTCAAAGTTCCGGGGACCATGGTCTCCAACGGCCACGGCATGAGCGGTGGTGAGTGGATGACAGGCGCGCCTCTGATCACGATGCTCGCGCTCGTGGCGCTGACAATGCTGATTATCTGGATCATGCCGCGGGTGACAAAAGCCGTACCTGCACCGCTTGCCGGGATCGGGATCGTGGCGGCCCTGGTCATCATCTTCGGGATCGAGGTTCCCCGGGTCGGCGATCTGGCCTCAATCCAAGGCGGCTTGCCCAGCTTTCACATTCCCACGGTTCCACTGACGCTTGAGACGCTTCAGATCATCGCGCCGTATGCGATTATTCTCGCAGCCATCGGCCTCATAGAGAGCCTCCTGACGTTGAACCTCGTGGGCGAGATGACGAACACGCGCGGTGGGTCATCGCAGGAATGCGTCGCGCAAGGCGTGGCAAATACTGTGACGGGATTTTTCGGTGGCATGGGCGGTTGCGCGATGATCGGGCAGTCGATGATCAACGTGAAATCAGGAGCACGCACGCGGATTGCTGGGATCGTCGCGGCGCTCTTTCTGCTTGCCTTCATCGTGGTGGCGTCTCCAGCCATTGAGCAGATCCCCCTAGCCGCGCTCGTGGGTGTCATGTTCATGGTGGTGATTGGCACTTTTGCCTGGAACAGCTTTAAGATCATGCGGAAAGTCCCGCGGATCGACGCTTTTGTCATCGTCCTCGTGACCGTTGTCACCGTGCTCACGGACCTTGCCATCGCCGTGGTCGTGGGGGTTATCGTCAGTGCCCTTGCCTATGCCTGGCAGAACGCCACTCGGATCTCAGCTCGCACTTACCGCACGCCCGAGGGCGCAAAGGTCTACCAGGTGCAAGGCCCGCTTTTCTTCGGATCGTCAGAAGGGTTTATCGAGCTCTTCGACGTGAACAGCGACCCGGGTCACGTCATCGTCGACTTCGCCGAGAGCCGCGTCGCCGATCAATCCGCCCTGCAAGCTATTGAGGCACTCGCGGGCAAGTACGAAGCTGCCGGAAAAGGGCTCCAGCTGCGCCACCTGAGCCGTGATTGCCATCAGCTTTTGACAAAGGCCGGTTCACTCATTGTCGATAGCGATGATGACCCTGATTACGGTGTGGCCGTTGACTACGGGGTCCGTCCCGGGATCCTGTCAGGCGGCCACTGAGAAGCCTGGCCGGTCACTCGCCCGGGCGCTTGAGGGAAAAGAGCTCCGATACCTTGGCGTAGTCGCGGTAGCCGAGACGCGCGAGGGGTTCGAAGGCCGTCACATCAAAGAGGCCATTCTTCAGGCAGTCATCGCGCATGTGGATTCCGGTGACTTCGCCGAAGGTGACGAAATTCGAGTCACCGTCCAGCCTGACGATCTGCGTGACCCGGCACTCGAGAGAGGCGGGCGCATTGGCGACCCGCGGGCAGTCGATGGTCTCGCATTCTGCTTTAGGGGCGCCTGAGACGGCGAATTCGTCCTCCGTTGCTGCCAGCATCCCGGCCGAGGCATTCATGATATCACGCTCGGCGTAGGCCACGACGTTGACGCAAAAGACGCCTGTTTCGCGGATATTGGCCACACTGTCCTTGGTGTCTCCGCGGTCTTCCTTGCTGGACGTGGAGGCAAACATCACTTGCGGCGGAAAGTAGGCTACTGCGTTGAAGAACGAGTAGGGGGCGAGGTTGTCCCCTTGCCTCCCACGCGACGAGATCCAGCCGATGGGACGCGGCGTGATGATGGCGTTGAACGGATTATGCGGCAGGCTGTGGCCGTCTTCAGGGCGGTAGAACATGACTGCTCCTCATGATTTGCCCGAGAGCTAGCGCCATGCTAGCTCGCCCGCCAGCACAAAGCGGGGTGCCATGTACGAGCTGCACGAGGAGACGCCCGATGATTGGTGGGAGGTGGAAGCCCTCTACGACACATGTTTTGCGCCCGGGCGTGAAGCTCTGTCGTCGTATCGCCTGCGGGAGGGCGTCGCCCGTATAGGACCGTTGTGCCTTTTGGCGCGGGATGGGGATGGCATTCTGGCCGGGGCGATCCGCTACTGGCCGGTGAGCGTCGGCGCCGTGTCCGCTCTTTTGCTGGGGCCGATCGCGGTACACCCCACGCGACAGGGCGAGGGCCTGGGCGGTGCCTTGATTGAACGCTCCCTTGGTGCGGCGAGGGCCCTTGACTGGCGCCGGGTCCTGTTAGTCGGTGACGTGCCCTACTATGGCCGGTTCGGCTTTCGGCAACTTGAGGGGGTCAACATGCCACCCCCGACGAACCCGGCCCGCGTCCTTGGAGCGGCGCTGGAGCCGGGTGGCTGGGACGGTATCACAGGTGACGTGCGCCACCACAACAGCTGACAGTCCTTCAATGGGAGGGGCGTTTCTTCAAGGGCCAAATTTCTTGCAAAGAAATTTGCCAAAATCCTTCGCAAGGATTTTGCTCCTTAACTGCGAGATCGCAGCCAATCCATCACCGCCGGGCGTACGCTTTGATGCCCCTCGGCCCGCGCTGTGTCGATTACGGCTTTCACCTCATCAAGATTGACCCGCCGCAGCATGTGTTTCACCGGCCCAATGGATGCGGGCCGCATTGAGAGCGCGCGAAGCCCGATTGCGGCCAGGCACATGGCCTCAAGCGGGCGGCCTGCGTCCTCGCCGCAGAAACTCAGCCGCGTGTCGGTTGTCACACAGCGCGCCACGATCTGTTCGATGAAGCTCAAGAAGCTCACGTTGAGCGTGTCGTAACGACGCCGGACCCGTTCATTTTCCCGGTCCGCGGCGAAGAAGAATTGCTTGAGGTCATTGCCGCCGATGGAGATGAATTCCACCTCTTCGAAGAATTTGCGCGGGGCAAATGCGAGGCTCGGGGTTTCCAGCATGGCTCCTACGTGGATTTCCGATGGTAACGCATGCCCCAAAATGCGCTCGCGCTCTAACGCCTTTTCAAGTTCTGCCTTTGCCTGCCGGTACTCGTCAAACTGCGCCACGAAGGGGAACATGACATGGAAGGGGCGTCCCTCATGGGCGCGAAGCAGCGCCTGAAGCTGCATTCGCAACACGCCTGGCTTGTCGAGCCCGACACGGATCGCACGCCAACCGAGCGCGGGGTTCGGCTCATCATTGGGCTTCATGTAGGGCAGCACCTTGTCCGAGCCGATATCGAGAGTCCGGAACACAACCGGCTTTCCCTGCGCGGCATCAACGACGCGGCGGTAGAGCGCCACAAGTTCCGCTCGCCGCGGCATCTGATTGCGGATCAGGAACTGCAGCTCTGTCCGGAAAAGGCCCACGCCTTCCGCGCCCGAAGACGGCAGCGACGGCAGATCCGCCATGAGCCCTGCATTCATGTGCAGCGCCACGGTGGACCCACAGAGCGCCCGAGCGGGCTGGTCTCGCAGGACGGCGTAGCGTTGTTGGGCCTCGGCCTGCATGGCGATTTTATCAGTGAAGGCGGTGCGGACGTTGTCTTCCGGCCGCAGATGCACGAGCCCCTGCTCGCCGTCGATCATGATCGGATCACCGGTGAGAGCTTCAGTCGTTATCCCGCGCGCGCTGATTATAAGAGGGATGGCCCACGCGCGCGCCACGACGGCGGCGTGGGATCCGACGGATCCCTCTTCAAGCACGATGCCCTTGAGGTCTCGCCCGTAGTCCAGAAGTTCTGCGGGTCCGATGTTTCGCGCAACGAGTACTGCGTCCTTGCCCATCTCGGACCGCTCACCCTGACCCGTGAGGATCCGCAGCAGCCGGTTCGAGAGGTCATCAAGATCGTGCAGACGGTCTCTGAGGTAGGGATCGGGCACCTGGCTCATGCGCGCCCGCGCGGTGCTCTGCTCCTT
>JBCCPQ010000002.1:0-31188 GCA_039024825.1 Pseudomonadota bacterium | reverse complement strand
CGGAACTGGTCGGATGACGAGAAGCGGATGATCTGCGGACAGACGCGGATCGCCGGCGTGTCGGTCAGCCAGGTCGCACGGCGCTACGACGTGAACGCCAATCTCGTCTTCACCTGGCTGAGGGATCCGCGCTTCGCAGGTTCGGTCATCGCCGAAGAGAGCCCCCGCTTCCTGCCGGTGGAGGTCGTCGAGGACGCCATGAGCGAGCCTGCGGAGACGCCTGCCGCAACCCGCATAGAGATCGATCTGGTCGGCGGCCACAGGCTGCGGATCAGCGGCCGCTACGATCCTGACGCCCTGGCGCGGCTGATCCGCGGGCTGTCGGGGTGATCCCGGTTCCGTCGAGCACGCGCGTCTGGCTGGCGGCCGGGGTCACGGACATGCGCAAGGGCTTCTCGGGCCTGTCGGCGCAGGCTGAGAGCGTGCTCGAGGCCGACCCGTTCTGCGGCCATTTGTTCGTCTTCCGCGGTCGGCGCGGCGACTTGATCAAGGTGATCTGGTGGGACGGCCAAGGGGCATGCCTGTTCTCCAAGCGCCTTGAGAAAGGCCGCTTCGTGTGGCCGTCTCCGGCCGACGGCAAGGTCTCCGTCACGCCGGCGCAGCTCTCCATGCTGCTGGAGGGGATCGACTGGCGAACGCCGAAGCGAACCTGGCGGCCGCTGAAGGCGGGATAGCAATCGGGACAGGCGAGACGGGATTCCCCGCAGGACTCCCGTCGGATAGACTTGCGGCATGCTGGATGCGCCAGGATCGCTGCCCGAAGACCCCGAGGATCTGCGGAGCTTCGCGGCGCGTCTTCTGGCCGAGGTGAAGTCCCAGGCGGTGCTGATCGAGAAGCTGCGCCACCAGCTCGGCGTGCAGCGCGCGCATCGCTTCGGCGCTTCGTCGGAGACCGCAGACCAGTTCGCTCTGAAGCTGGAGACGAGCGAGATCGCCACGGCCGCGATGGCGGCCAGGCTTCGCCTTCCGGAGATCGAGCCGAAGGACCAACCCAAGCGGCGACCGATCCCCGACCACATTCCGCGCATGGAGGTGGAACTCACGCCGGGCGAGGATCGCTGCGCCGGCTGCGGCGGCGCGCTGCGGCGTCTCGGCGAGGACGTGACCGAGGAACTGGAATACGTGCCGGGGCGGTTCGTCGTGAACCGCATCGTGCGGCCCCGCTTCGCCTGCTCGGGCTGCGAGCGCTTCCTGCAGGCGCCGCTGCCCACCCGGCCGATCGACCGCGGCCGTCCTGGCCCGGGGCTGATCGCGCACGTGCTGGTCTCCAAGTACGCGGACCATCTGCCGCTCTACCGCCAGAGCCGGATGTTCGAGCGCGAGGGGATCGATCTCGATCGCTCGACGCTCGCCGGCTGGATCGGCAAGGCGACGACGCTCATGGCGCCGCTCGCCGACACGATCGGGCGGCACGTTCTCTCCGGCGACGCCATCTTCGCGGACGACACGCCGGTCTCGATGTTGGCTCCAGGCGCGGGCAGGACGCGGACGGCGCGGCTGTGGACCTATGTCCGCGACGAACGCCCCTGGGGCGGCGCAGCGCCGGCGGCGGCGTGCTATCGCTTCTCCGTCGACCGCAAGGGACGGCATCCCAAGGCGCATCTGGCAGGGTTCTCGGGCTGGATGCACGCGGACGGCTATGCCGGCTTCGAGGATCTCTACCGCTCCGGCGGCATTCGCGAAGTCGCCTGCATGGCGCATGTCCGCCGCAAGTTCGTCGACATCCATCGGGCACAGGGCTCGCCGATCGCCGAAGAAGCCATCCGGCGCATCGCGGCTCTTTATGCCATCGAGAAGCACGCCCGCGGCTCCCCGTCCGACCGCCGGGTCGAGATCCGGCAGGCGCGGGCCCGACCGATCTTCGACGACCTCGAAGCCTGGCTCGGCGCGCAGCTCTCGAGCCTCTCTGGCAAATCACCGCTCGCGGGCGCCATCCGCTATGCGCTGACCCGGATGCGCAGGCTGAGGCCCTACCTCGGCAACGGCAGGCTCGAACTCGACAACAACCCGGCCGAACGCGCGATGCGCGCGATCGCCCTGGGCCGCAAGAACTACCTCTTCGTCGGCTCCGAGGCCGGCGGACGGGCCGCCGCCGTCGCCTACACGCTGATCGAGACCGCCAAGCTCAACGGCGTCGATCCGCAGGGATGGCTCGCCGACACCCTCGCCCGCATTCCCGACGCCAAGATCACTGCGCTCGACGACCTCATGCCGTGGAAGCACCCGAGCGCCGTATCGCCCGCGTAGTGTCCATCATTGATGATGGACACCATCCGTACCCCGTCGGCAGCGGCAGAGCGGTCAGACCGGACGCTTACTTCGATACAGCGCCTGCATGATCAAAAACCATGGAATATGAACAGCATAGCAAGGCTTGTTTGCGCAACCGGGTTGGTCTGCGTCGCGGCGTTCCATCCACAGGTTTCTGCAGCTGAGGGCTTCACCGGCGCGGACTTCGCGGCCTGGCCTGAAGCGAGCCAAGACAGCTACATCCAGACCTCAGTGACCATGGCGGGCGTCGTTCTCGCCCAAGTGCGCCCGGACATGTCACGCTGCATCGATGGATGGTACTTCGCCTCCGACGACATGGCCGCCCGCAACAAGGCTGTCCGCAACCTCATCGCCGCCAACTCAAGCTACCACCCTAGCGGTGTTATCCTGGCCGCCATCCAGCAGGCCTGCGGCTCGATCAAGCGGTGATGTCAGCCGCCCTTGAGGGGCGGCACCATGATGGTCGACGTCGGCGTCGTCGGGGCTTTGTGCTCCACGTCAGGTGCTTCGTGCTCGACCTGCACGGCGGCGGGCATGTTGCGAACAAGCTCATCCATGATGCGGCGCAGCTCCTCTGGAGATGGAGGCGCGTCTTCGTCCGTGATCCGCTCTCGCGTCGGGCCCAGGACGTTGGCCTGGTAGAGCATCACTTCGTCTTGCGATCTTCTCAGGCTCTCCAATCGCTCACGGGCCTTGGCGAAAGCTTCCCAGGTTGGTTCCGCTCCACGCCACACGATCGCTTCCGCGAGAAGCGGGTCGACGATAGAGCCGTCCTCCTGGCGCGCCCTGCCGGCTGCATCCCGGAAGACTCTTGTTCCGTCGGGCAGCCGAGCAGCTTGGCGCTCAAGATGCTCGATGGCTGCTTCTGCTTCAGCAGCCTGTTTCGCCAACGTGGCGAGCGCTGCCTCGGTTGCCTGCTCGGCTTCAGTCAGAGCTCCAAGCGCTGTCGCATGGAGAGCGCGGTATCCTGGGTCGAGGAGCAGCTGCATCAAACGGGTGAAGCGCTCTTTCGCAGCCTTTCTTCGGATGCCCTCGGGAGAGAGGTCATCCTCCGGCAGGAAGCGTCTCATGCGGCCGGTCTCTCGGCCTGCCATCTCGTTGTTCAGGTCGTCTCTGTCTTGGTGCAGCCGGCGTAAGCCATTGTCTTTATGTTCGAAATCCACATCCCAGTCTACCATGCGACCAAGTTGGGGCGCAAATTCAAGCGTGCGACGGTCATCGCTGGAGGTTTCGGATGGGCTTTTTGAGGCGGCCAAGTCGCTGAGGTAGTTCAAGTCTTCTCGCGCAGTCAGGAGTGACTGTTCATGAGGTGCGAGACTCCCAAGGCTTTCTGATCAACGGCGAGGGTCCGGGTTCGACATCGAGTGACAAACCGATGAGCTTCTCTCTCAGCCATCGGTGATGCGTGTTCACGACATAGGCGAGTGCGTCGTCTGCGTCGGTCCCGTAGCTCCTGTGAATCGCCAAGGCGCGTTCGGCGAGGCGTTCCCACGAACCGTCGCGCGCGACCGTAAAGTCACCAGCTTCCCAGAACACACGCATCATTTTAAACCGACGGCGGGCGCCGCAGCGGGAGACGATCTCCCGCTCCTCGATCTCGAGGCGTCGTTCAACATCAATCTCTCTGAGAAATACCATCTGAGTATTTTACATTAAAGTAATGTAAAAATCTACCGTTCGATGCTGCCATGCCCTCTCCCCTTATCATTGAACTCGGACTTCATGATGTCCGCGCGCCCCTCGAATTCCTCCCTGTCGCGGGCGATTTCAGCGTCGCGCGCTTCGATCGCCTTGCGCCGGGCGGTTTCCCAGCCCTCTGGATCGTCCGGGGTAGGTTCCGGCTCGTATGTCGGCTCGATCGTTGACCGATGGTCGAGTGTCGATCCCGTCGTGATGCCGCTTCTGATGAGATCCTCCGGCGGGGGAAGACCGGGATCGTCGCGACTGGCGCTGGGATCTGTCTTCAGCTTCTCGAGCGCCGCCGACAGCTCGCCCTTCTTCTCCCACCATTCCTTCTCAGACATGGATCGTCGCCGTATCAGTTCTTACGCTGGGGCAGCAGCAGGCGCTTGGAGCCGACCGACGGAAGCGCAGGACCGCGCAGACGCCCCGCACGCTCGGGCTGGCATGTCGAGAGCATAGAGAAGCTTCCGGTTATCCGACCTGAGTTGCCGCACTGCGGGTGGCACTTGAAACGAAGGCCGCCGAGCAGAGTGCGACTGAAGCCCCCACCGCAAACGAGCTCGTCGCAGCGCCCGCAGTGCACGAAGTGATCCTGCCCGGTCGTGCTGTGGTGTCCGCAGCAGGGGCACTCCCACCCGGAGAGGTCGAACAGGTGCAGCTCGTCTACCAGGCGGCGACCGACGGCAGATTTCTTTGGACTGGCGAGCCACTCGCCCAGCCGCCGTCCGGGGGTCTCCTTGACGATCTCCACTACGCTGTAGCGGGCGTCCGTGTCCTCCTTCGCAAAGCCGACCTTGAACGGCACACCTGTGATCGCGCAGCGAAACGACACCCATCGCTCCACATCCAAGGTTGGTTGCTCGTCGTGGGAATGTACATGATCGAGGCGGCCGACATCGCCGTCGTCGATCGGCACCATAGCGCCTCCGTTTCCTCCCCAAACCCAGACGTGCCGGCAGGCTGGGCACCTGAGCCGCGTAGCGTGCCCGTGAGCGGGCGTGCGCAGCCGCCTTCCGCAATCGGGGCATCTGGTCGTGCCGGCCATCACGCCCACCCGTAGTGCTTGCGGATCGACGAGAATGCCTGGTTGCCTCGCTTTGCCATCTCGTCGCTGTCGTCGGCGTGCCTGGGATGGTGTTCCTTCATGAACGCACGATAGGCCTTCTTCAGGGTCGCGTAGTCGAAGCTGTCCGGCTTCAGACCGAAGAGCCTGCAGCTGTTCGCGAGTGAGTGGCCGGCTCCTCTGGTGCTGTCGCCACAAGATGAGGTCCTCTCGCTATGCCCCGATGCGCCTGCGTTCTGCTTCTGTTGGTGCTTTCGCCTCTTGTCATGCGCATGGCTCCCAGACCGACCGCCCGTACGATACGAATTGCGGCGGTGGCTCCCGGTCTTGCGGTGCCTGTAGGATCTTTCCGCTCCGGTGCCGGTCCCTTTCGAACGTGGACCAACGTCCTCAGCGAAGGACGTGCCGAACTTTTCTCTAACGCCGGCCAGAATGTAGAGGGGAAGAACGGATAGAACCCGGAACTTGACTACGATCAGCCCGGCAACGACACCGGCGAAACCATGTATGAGGCCGGCATCGAAGGCCGAGACAACGGTCCATGCGCTAACCCCGTATATCAGTGAGACGTATATCCACTGATCAAAGACCGCGAAGAACACGATTGTACCCGGTGAAGGATAGTCATGGCGCATGCCAAAGAGGCTCATGACCGTGAGCCCGATCGCCTGAAGTGCCGCGGCCTTCAGCGTCAGCGCAAGCACGTTGGTCAGGAAGCCCTCGATGCTGATGCCGGCGAAGCCGAGCACCTTGAATGGACTGTAGCCGAGGTCCCGGGCCACTTCAGCGTGGCCCCAGCTGAGCATGTCGGCCATCAGCGCAATAGCCCACGATATCAACGAAGGGAGTGCTGAGGGCGCTTGAACAAACGCCGAGATCACGAGGCGGGTCTCGAGCCCATGGTGCGGCGGGTGGTTTCCGAAGAAGAAGAACCATGCTGCGGTCAGCACCCACAGCAGCAATAGCAGCTGCAAGATGGTCCCGATCATCTTCGTCCCAATGGCTAGGGCGATCTGCGCAAGCCAGAGTCGCAGCATTTCAGAACCTCCTGTTCGGGGGGCGGTTCGCTGTTGATGCCAAGTAGGCGACGATCAGGATCAGGCCGGACACGGCGCAGAGGGAGGCGGCCCAGAATTCGAAGGGCCCGCCGAGCACTTCGACGATGCGCGCGGTGTCGCTTGCAAAGTGGGAGCCGTCCCGCTCGAACGAGTCGACGTAGGCGTAGTCCCAGCCGCGCGTGATCGTGTACATGCCCATTGCGATTGCGACGAGCTGGGCAAACATCGAGCGCAACAAGGGCGGCAGGAAGCTCGCGCCGAAAATCACCGCCGCGCCTGCAGAACACGCGCCAGTCGTGAAAGCGTCCTCAGCCCACAGTTGTGGTGTCGCGCCAAGGCCCAGAGCGAGGGCGAGCAGGCTCGCCCGGGCGCGGCCAAAGCGCCGTGTCGCTACGAGCATGGCGGCCGCGAGGACGGCCGGTCCAAGGATGCCCGAGGCGGAGATCATTGCCCGGTCGACCGGAGATGACGCACGTGACCAAGCGGCGCCGCCGCCATCAGGCCGAACGACCAGCCTGATGCAATCACCAAGCAGTTCACCTACGACGCAGTGCCCGACTTCGTGCGCCCAGGTCCCGAGGAGATCAAGCGGGTACTTGGCAATGGAGCCGATCGGCAGATGGTGGATCATGAAGATCAGCGTGACTGCGGCCCAGAACATCGCGGCGTCGTTCATCGCCGACGCGGCGCGAGGGCCGTTGCGTAAGCGATCGGTTGCAGGTGCTGACCACGACGCCCGGAAAGAAGTGTCCGCGCGTCGTGGCCTGTTGTAGCAACGGTAGCTGGCGGCGGGCATGTCAGATCCAGTCGATATCGGGCACTTCCGCCCCTCGCTCGCGGAGGTTCTGCTTGATCAGGCGGCCGACGGCGCGCTGGATTGTCCCAAGATCCCGACCCGAACGGGTTCGGCGGCCGGCGCGCGAGATGCCTACGATCTCGATCGTGCAGGCCGCTTGAAGCGGCTCTGACCATCTTTGCGGCAGCACCTGCGAAGGATGGCGCTCGTTGCGTTCGCTCACATAGGCGCTCATGCGGGGCCCGTGCGGCAGGAGATCCGAAAACACCTTCAGCGCGACCGGTTCGCTTGGCCCTGCGACGCGGCGCGCGTGCAGGACTGCCGTTTGGATCGCCTCCATCAGTGGAGTGGCTTCGGGCTTTTCCGCCGGCTGCAGGCCGCGGTTGACTGCCTCGGCGAGCCCGGGCTCGAAATCGCGCTGGTAGGCCTCTTCAAGGAGTTCCGGAGTCTGCAAGAAGCTGTTTGCGTTTCTTTCGTTCCCCGGACTGGTAGCCTGCCAGATAAACTGCAATGGATCAGCCTCGGAATTCTGCAGTATTCCTACGAACATCTTCGTGTCCGTCCGGTATGATTCCTTATCGTCCTCCATTACCATTTCACGAATTGCACTTGACTGAATTGACGTCAGGTACTTTCTGTCCGTATTGTCAAACAATATTCCTCTTGCAGCGATTGTTTCATCTTGGAGGCGGCGCAAAAGTGTCCGATCTGCCCAAGAAATGGTTCCACCGGCGATTGGGCTGGCGACAGCCATCGCGGCCGCACCGGCTGCTAGTGTAAGCGCGTCGCGACGCCTGATGCCCCCGATGACCGCAGGCAGCGAAAGCTGCTTGGGTTCGTTTCTACCATTCGGGCTTTCTGGCGCTTTTCGGGTGCTCGAACCGTTGCTCGCCTTGTACTTGTTGAACTTCGGCATGTCCGTATCCTCCTGGTCCAGACTTTTTGATTTACGTTTTGGGAAGGTGCAGGCGCGTCGCACAGACAGAATGTTCTGCAGAATCAGATAGATGCGGTAGGACGCCAGCGCGCAAAGCAGCGTTGTTTCGCCGTTGCATGCACGGCAGGGGGAAGCTTCTGAGCCATGTCCTCGCTCCTTGGCAGGGGAGCGGGATCGCGCGACCACCGCAGGGTTTCTGGGCAGCTGTCAGACGTCTTTATCATACATTAATGTCTTGTGTCAATATCGGATTCACCATGCCAATGGCGCCGGAACCCAGTCAGGCAGGATGCACGCAGCCGCGTATCGCGCCTGCGTGCTGATCGTGGCATCCAGAGCCTTGGATCATTCTCCACCGCCGGGCGGCGCGGCTGGTCCGGACCGGACGAGCCGAGTGCGCAGCTGCTCCCGAATGGCGTCCTCTGCGGCGCTGATCCGCTGGAGTTGCTCCGCGTGACGCCCCCGGAGCTCACTTTTGACTGCCTCGACTTGGTGACGGGCGTTTTGGATGGCCGAGCGGCCGCCTGCGTGCACATCGCTCCAGTCCTCGGCCGTGATGGTGTTCTCCGTAGACCAAGCATCGGAGAGATCCGGCCTGTCGCGCATATGCTCCGGCACTGAAACGTCATGTCCGTCCACCCCGCGGCGGAGTTCGTCCCAGTGGTGCTTGAGCGCATCGCTTGCCTTGGCGAGGTCGGTCTTTCGGTCGATCCGCCATTCTTCAATGCACGTCAGCAAGTGATCGAGGGCATCGTCGCCTTGTTCAGCCCACAGTTCCTCCTTTTCCTCCAGCCAATCTTCAAGGGAGGCGAGAGCGTCGTTCAGGGCGTCGTCCAGGCGGTCCGAAGCGCTTTCGAAGGCCACTTCAAGAGCGTTGGTGGCGGCAGCCAGTTTTCCCAGCATCACCGAGTAACGGTTGTCGAAACGCGCTTTCTTCCAGGCGTCTGCGTTCACCATCAGCAGACCGAGCGAAACGATGCCCACCGCGTATGTTGTTGGCTCAAAGATCGCGGAAAGGCCCGAACGGTAGAGGGCCGTCATAGGCGCGATCGAGGTCCCCGCGATCAGGAATGCGACTGCCATGGCGTTGTGACCTGCGGCCTCCCTGCGCGTCGCGGCAGCGCGGGCCTTTGCGGTTGCTTGGCCGCTCATCGCGCCCGCCATAACGGTAGGCGCTGCCAGGCCGACGCTTGTCGCAAGGGCGCCGAGAACACCGCCGCTTGTGCCTGCGCTGAAGAAAGAGGCCCCAATGATCGAAGCGTCGATCAAGCCAGTTGTGATTGAGATCTTGATCGCGCGACGTTCGGCGTCGGCGCCGTCCGGGTCTATGCTATGTTCACGCTCGTAGACCTCGACCTCGTTTGTTGCGTGTTGAAGGGCCGTGGCCAGCGTTTCAAACTCTGCAATCCAGAAGTCGGCACATCCATTCAGGTCGCTGGAAGCGGCGGCCCTCACGTCCTCGACGTGACTCAGATCGAATGCGCGGGCCCGCAGATCGCTGCGCGCTTCCAAGCTCTCTTCATCCAGTATGGCGTTTCGATCTTTGACGCGTTGCGTCAATTCCGCGGACAGGCGCTTGTGAAAGTCATCGTCGTCGAGGCTCAAGGGCAGCTCCTTACCCTTGTTTAGGGCGCCAAGAACGACATGACTTACGATTGATCGCCCGCCGAGATCGTTCCAGATCGTGAAGCCCGACGTCCAGTCGACGTCTTTTTTCGCATTGCGCAGGTCGTGATCGAACATCAGCGAGACTCCTTTGCGACAAGCTGGTCATCGAGACGGAAATGCCCTGCGAGACTCGACTCCGAGTTGATTTCGCAATGGACCCACGTCACGTCGATCGACAGTCGGCTGCATTGGTGTGCCGCTGAGGCACGCAAAGCGTGGTAGAGCTGATCGGCTTGGCCCGGTTCCACAGTGACGTGCAGAACCACTCCGTGCGCCTTTTCTGGTGGCCCGTGACGTGGGCCGATGTCGGCGCCGGCACACCAAAGGCCGCGGCAGGAGAAGATGGTGCATCCACCGGAGATCGGAACCAGGTCAGAGGCAACCGCCTCGCCAAGTTGGTTCATTCGACAGGCGGGCTCGTCAGTCGAAGCTACGATTGCGGTAAAGCTGATGCGATGAAACGATGATGCCAAATGCTGTTGCGGCGTAGCCGCCAGCATCTTGCTCGGAAGAACATCTGAACCGCTCGACGCGCGGTTAAGGAAAGCGACATTAGCCATGTCCTCGCTCCTTGGCAGGGAGCGGGATCGCGCGACCACCGCAGGGTTTCTGGGCAGCTGTCACATACGGTTAACAGACAATGATGTCTGAGTCAAGAGCTGGCCAGTGGCACTGGCGCGGCATTCGACACGGGGCCGGTTGGATCAGCTGCAGCTACTGCAGGCTTAGCGATGACAGTACCGTCGGGCTACCCTGGCCGGAATTGAGTGAGCGTTGGAATCTTTAGCCAGCCGAGAAAAGCACACTTTACTATTATCTAGCTATTATCTAGCGTTCACAAGGCCTATGAAGGGTTTCAGGCCAATTGCGGAGCAATATTTTTCAATTGTGCTAAATTGTGGCGAGGTTTCCCCACGTTCTATTCTTAGTACGGTCTTGTCAGGAAGGTCTGCTGCTGCAGCAACTTGAAGCTTTGTTAGGCCAGCTTTAATTCGAGCCTCTTTCAGCATACCCCCCAAGGTAACAGGATCGTAAGCAGCTTCAAAAACTTCTCCCAAGTTCAATGACTTTTCAGATGGTTTTCGATCTTTTTTCACATCTAAATTTAGATCATCAAGATCTTTATTGTCAAGTACACTTGGATCTGAGCCTGGCCTAATTGGCAGAAGCTTCGGAAAGTCTTTCGGATCATCAGCGGAGATTTTCTGTACCTTAGCGGCGCGCATCGGTGTTTCGCCTTTCTTCATAGATTTTTGCGGCAGCAAGGCGCAGCGCGCCATGACGACCTGGCATAGCCAACCGCTCGTTGCCATTTTTCAGTGTCGGTCGTGAAGGGAGCGAGATAAAGTTTGAAGCATCCCTGAGCTCAGGGTAATCTGGATTCACTGTTTTACCTAAAAGGCGCGGATCATTCGAATCCACATAAGCGTAAAAGTGACTTCGAACTCGCTGTAGTATTTCTTTAGCGTGCTTAACATTTAAATTTTCGCGCACTATTCGACCCCCAATTACTATTTGAGACGGTGCAGCCAGCGAACATACTGTAACACAGAGCATGGCTATATAGAAGGCAACCATATCCCATAACCAGTCATCAGCTTCGTTTGCGCTCGCGTAGTCCAGTTTCGTACGCGCTTCGATCGCATTCTGCCCGATGAGACCTTCAAGGCTTCCTCCGTGAAACGGACAGATGCCAGGAAGTCTATCGACGTGCTCAACGCCGTCGTGGATCCTAGCATACCGCTTGACGGGAATTGCGCCAGCGACCGTGTGCATACGCCCGCGCCAGAGAGCGCCGCGATGCGCGAACCCCACACCAACAGATCGACTGACTTTTACGAAGGCAATGCTCTTGCTGCGATAGAAAGGAGCCTTCTCTTCACGCCATAGCTGTGAATAGCGATACCAATACTCTCCATAGGCAGCAACATCAACATCAGAAAACACACGTACATTTGGACATCTTCCTAAAGATCGCTCAAAGGCGGAACAAAAAAGGAAGTGTATGTGCTTCTCACTCCAAAGTGGATAATTTGGTAGATATGAGAGTTTCCCATAATTATTGTTCTCATTGTGGGTGTCGCCGCGTCCATCGAGTGACTCGAATGGGCCAAAGCAGGCTATTACGACACCCTGCAGGTTTTCCTGGACGCTTGAAAGCCAATCGACAGTTTTCTGGATGAGTTCCTTAATACTAAGATCATCACGTGGAATCTCGGTATGCATACGCTTCTCAAGGACTGCATTCTTTGTTTTAGGTTGTAAGGGGGCGATATGAACAATTTTATCTTCATTTTTCTCCTCATATAGCGTTCCAACAACACAATCGATCCGATCTTCAGTAATATAAATACCAGCGGCTTGTTCAGGTTTCTTCCTTGCGCGAATGGGATTATATTCTTCAGCGTCGCGCAGTTGTAGGTTTTGAGATTTTATCATTTCGTCTGTCATCTATAACCTTCAGTTTAAACTCAGGCTCTTCATGATACGGACATCGTTTGAGAATCTTTGGTGGCTTTCCAGGCATCAAGATGAGTTGCAAGCCACTCTCTCGTGAGAAGATCTCGGTGATCTCCGTTGGCGTGATCAACGCGGTTTTCGTTAGCGCGACATTGCGAGTTTCGGCTTGGGCCTCGCTCTCTGAGGTTCTTCGAGCAGCTCCCTTCAAACCAAGCATACCGCCAGCGTCGTCGGCAAGCTGCGAAGCCGTTGGATCTTCTTCAGTGCTTGTACGCGTGATTGCAGTGCTCGTCGTTTCAATTAGAATCTCCGTGTCGCCAATCCGTTTCGAGGCATACTCAACGGTGGTCTGATCCGCGTTGGCAAACATTTGGACGACACCAGCGTTGCCGAGGAACGTTTCCCACGTCTGAGGATAGTGGCGCTTCAGCTGGCTAAGGTCCTGAAGGATCGTCCACAGCGTCAAGCCGAACCCGGCCATGTAACCTGCTGCTGTTTCCAGTACCTCCATGTGTCCGAGAGTGTTGAACTCGTCGAGTACGGCAAGAACCCGATGACCGGTCGCAGGCTCGTCAGGATCGGCTTCCATTGCGGCGATCGTGAGATTCAGGATCATCCGCATCCATCTCGCGTGCGTCCGCATGTATCGGCTCGGAAGGACGAGATAGACGGAAACGCCAGCTTCGTCGCGTTTGAGGTCGCTCAAAGCAAGCATGTGGCCGCTGTCACGCAGCGAGTCCTGCATCCGAGGCGAGTCCAGAAACTTCAAGTTGCGCCGCGCGGTCGACAGGATCGATCCGCGCTCACGGTCTCCGAGGCTATTCAAACCCATCGCAGCGCCCGATACCGCGCCCCCGAAAGCAGCGTTGTCTTCCATCGTCTCCAGCAGCACGTCGAACGCGGACCGTCCTGCCGCGTCTCGCTTGAGTAATTCACGTGCATCATGTCGCTCGGCACGCGCCCGCCGAACCGCATCGCTGTCTTCCGTAGAAACTGCCGGCTCGCGTTCCAGCGACCCCAGGATCTCCTCCCTGACGGCATCACGATAACGCTGCAATTCAACCCGATCTCCGTCTCGAAGGAGATCGTGGACACGTCCCAGGGTACGGTCACCTGAATGCCGCTCATAGGTGGCAACGTGAAGGATCAAGGCTTCGACGAAGGTTTTCGCGCTTTCGTCCCAGTGGGCGTCCTTCTGGTCGGAAGACACGATGAGCGCATCCGCGATCAGTCGGGCGGTTTCACGGGAGCGCTCATCTCCGTCGCGCATTTCAGCCATTGGGTTGAACGTCGCGTCAAAAACATCGTCAGCTTTCGATTGGTCGAAAGGATCGAGGACAAAAACGTTCTGATGAATTCCTTCGATGAGCGGATCATCACAGCCGTGGCCACGCCTTGCAGAAGTCAGAGAAGCGTTTTCGCCTTTTGGATCGAGGACGATGACTGAACCCGGATAGTCGCAGAGCACCGGTACGATCGCTGAGGTGCCTTTTCCAGCGCGAGAGGCGGCGATCGTCACCATATGCCGGTCGTCCCTCCACGCCGCTGGTAATGCTGCAGGGGTCGGCGAGCGGCCGAGCCAGATCCCACCCCCCCGCGGGCTCCATGACAGATCACCATGTCGTATGAGATCTTCCAGCTCTTCGAGCGGCATCCAGTGCGCCGTCGCCTGCGGAGCAACGACCGGACCGACATCGAAACCCCGGTCGACGATTTCTGCGAGCAGCGGCGCATCCCCGACGTCGTCCGACATTCGCAAGATCCTCCATGCATGCGGCCCGGGCGATTTTCGTCCATCGTCATGGCGGCGGTCCATGCGGAAAATGCGAGCGCCCATCCTGTTCTCCGGAGCCGCCTTCGCTGATGCCGCTCGGGAGGGATCGGGGGTTCTGGCGCACGGGCGCGCAGCGGGACCGGAGCCACGCGCAGCCCTGGCGAGCATGGCGAGGACCCACCCCTTGCGGCAGGTTCCGCGATCGCTCAGGCATCTCCATAGCGAAGGGGCCCGCGGAGGGCAGGCATGGCCATGTTCTCTGGTGAGCCTGAAGCGGGATCACGCGCGCGCAGTTGCCTTTGCAAGGAACAAGCGTATGTGATATAATAGAAAAATGAGTTCGGATCGCAAACTCGACACGCAGAAACCGACCGCCTGGCCCCTTGGCCAAGGGCTGTCGGCCAACGCCATGCGCAGACTCAACGAAATCGAGGGCAACCCCTTCGATGCGGCCGACGAGGCGCTTTTCGCCTTCTTCGACGCGCAGAGCATGAGCGCCGAGGAGCGCATCGCTTATCTGAACCGCGTGCGGTCGGGAAAGCCGCCCTCCTTCGCGGTTGAATGAAGCCCGACCCCGTCTACTGCTATCCGCCCGACTTCACCGTTCTCAGGAACCGCCTCGATATCCGCGACGCAGGGGAACTGCGGCGCCAGGAGCGCCTGTTCACGCGCGTCCGCGGCGAGCAGGGCCTCCCCGAGGGAGACTTCGATCTCGACCATCTCAAGGCGATCCACGGGCATCTGTTCCAGGATGTCTACGGTTGGGCCGGCGAAATCAGGACGGTGGAGATCGAGAAGGGCGGGACCGAGTTCGGCTACCAGCAGATGATTGCGCCTGAGATGGCGGCGGTGCATCGCCGCCTGAAGTCGGCGAACCATCTTCGCGGTCTCGCTCCGGGGGAGTTTACGGCGGAGGCCGCGCGAGTGCTCGGAGACGTCAACTACATCCATCCTTTTCGCGATGGGAACGGCCGCGCTCAGCTCGCCTGGCTGGCGCAGCTCGGCGCCCAGGCAGGCCACCAGGTCGATCTGGCTCGGCTGGAGCGCGATCCGTGGATCGAAGCGTCGAAAGCCGCGAGCGCGGCCCGGCCGGATTTCCAGCCCATGGCGCGCTGCATCGAGGCGACGATCACCCGCGAGCGATCACGGGACGAGTCGCAGCGTCATCAGAGGATGCTCGACCAGGCGCGAGAACGCGCTGCGCCAAAATCCAAAGACCAGGATCGAGAACGTTAACGGACCGGTCGGAGGCCAAGGCTTTCCTGGCAGCCGCCCACGCGCCGATCTTTCGTGCGCCATCGAAGGGATGAAGCGTCTGTCGAGTGCGCCCCTCGCTGAGCTGCGTATCGGGGTTCAGCGTGGGGCGCGACGGACGCAGACCGTCGGCATCGGCGCAGGGCGCTTCCTCGTTCTGCCAACCCTTTCCAGATCAGGGCCTTTCGCGAGCGTGTCAGGGGCGCGCCCGCCGTCAACACGGACGTGGTTGCGTGTTTGACCGCGGGCTCCTTCGCCCCTGCCCGGCTGTTCGCACGGCCTGGAAAGGTCCGGCCGAAACCGAAAGGAGCGAACTCATGACCAAGAGCAGACCCACTCACCGCGTGTCCTTCGCGCGCATCATCGGAACCGACGAAGCCGGCGACGATCGCCTCGGCGCCGCCCGGGAGATCGGAGCCATCTGGCCCCGGTCCGGCGGGAAGGAGGGCGGCATCCTTCGGCTCGACCACATTCCGGTCGAGCTGGCCCGCCACGAAGGCGTGCTGTTCGTCACCCCTGTGGAGTGATGCGGTCCCGTCCACCGGCGCACCTCCGCGCCGGTGGACAACTTTCGCCGAGATATTCCAAGGCATTGCGAATAATGATATTTTCAAGACGGAGATTGAATGAGGAAGGACGTCTACCAACGCATCACCGACCGGATCGTGGCTTCTCTGGAGGCCGGAGTCCGCCCTTGGATGAAGCCCTGGAACGCAGAGCACGCAGCGGGCCGCATTACCCGGCCGCTGCGCCATGACGGACAGCCCTACTCGGGCGTCAACGTGCTGGCGCTCTGGATGGAGGCGGAGGCGCGCGGCTACGCCTCGCCGATCTGGATGACGTTCCGCCAGGCCAAGGCGCTCGGGGCGCATGTCCGCAAAGGGGAGACCGGGAGCCTGGTGGTCTACTCCAACACGCTGAACAAGACCGACACCGATCCGGAGACGGGCGAGGAGACCGAGCGCACGATCCCTTTCATGAAGGGATACACGGTGTTCAACGTGGAGCAGATCGAAGGCCTTCCGGCGCACTACCATGCTATCGCCGCGCGCCCGCCGACAGCGGAGCACAAGCGCGTCGGGATCGCCGAGAGCTTTCTCGCGGCGACCGGCGCGGAGATCGGCCACGGCGGGAACCGCGCCTTCTACGCGCCAGGACCCGACCGCATCCAGATGCCGCCCTTCGTGAGCTTCCGGGACCCTGAGAGCTACTACGCGACGCTCCTGCATGAGACGACCCACTGGACGCGGCATCCGAGCCGTCTGGCGCGGGACTTCGGCCGCGCGCGGTGGGGCGACGAGGGCTACGCCATGGAGGAGCTGGTGGCGGAGATCGGCGCGGCGTTCCTCTACGCGGACCTCGGGCTGACGCCGGAGGTTCGGGACGACCACGCCTCTTACATCGCCTCGTGGCTGAAGGTGCTGAAGAACGACAGGCGGGCGATCTTCACGGCCGCGGGCCACGCGCAGCGCGCGGCGGCCTTCCTTCATGACCTGCAGCCGAACGCGTCGGAACTGGAAGACGAAGCCGAGGCGCTTTTTGACGACGAGCCGGAAGGACCATGAGCTGGGAAGTCTCTTTAGGCGCCCCAGGACGCGTGCATCACCTCGCCTGGCCGCGGTTCTCCGCGTCTTGGACGAGCGGTTCCGGGGCCGCTGAAGACAGCGCGAAGGCCGACTGGACCGATCCGGGCGCCGGCGAGTTCGACTCCTTGCGCCTCTTCGCCTTCGCGTGGCTCGATCCCGTTCCCGTGGGCGCGGCCTTTGAGCAGCTCATGCAGGAGGCAGGTCTCGCGATCGAGACGCGCCTGCTGGAGGCCATGTAAGGCCCCCTGCCCGCCTCTCCCCTCGACGGCGTCGCGCCGGGTCGCCTGCGGGTCATGCGTCCCGGCCTGCACCGTGCGCTTCGGGGCAAGCGATTGATCAGACTTGAAGAATTCGGCGTTTAATGGCATATTCGGGACTGTTGCGTGTAGCCAGATTTGTTTTTGGTGCCCAAAAACGGCGCTCTACGGTGCCCTGACGGGCTCCTCCGGCGCATCTGGCGAGGGGATTTCCCGCCCCTCGACCCTGGATCAAGACGGGGCTGCGCGCCCCCTCCTGAACCTCCCCGCGCCAACGCATCGGCGTTGGATCGCAACCACGGTTTCGCCCGTGGAGACGACCAGGGAGCCTTCGCGCCCCCTGGACCCCAGACCAGGGCTTGGGGAGACGTCCCTCTCCCCACCTGGACCGAACCCCATGGACGAGCGTTTCGGCGCTCGACCCCGAGGACGGGTTTCGTCCCGTCCATGACGACCAGGGCACGCCCCTGGAGGCGAGGCGACGAAAGGCATGGCGCGACCGAGCAAGGACCCGAGCGAGCTGCGCACGCAGCGCTTCAATCTCCGCTTCACGCTTGCGGAGATCGAGACGTTGCGCGCCAACGCGGCCGCGGCCGGTCAGGAGCCGCACGAGTACGCGCGCAGGCGCGTGCTCGGGCATCGCGTTCCCCCTGCCCCGTCGCGCGGGTCCGATCCGGCGCTCCTCTCGGAGCTGAATCGCATCGGGGTGAACGTGAACCAGCTCGCGCGCTCGGTGCACCGCGGGTCCGACTTCCAGCACTACTGGCGGGAGGTCGGCGCGGCGCTGCAGGCGGTTCTGGCCAAGGTGGCGGCGCGCGATGGTTCCTAAACTCCACGCCAAGGGATCGAGCTTCAAGGGAGCGGCCGCCTACGTGCTGCACGACAAGGGGCGTGCGAGCACATCCGAACGCGTGGCGTGGGCGGAGACCCGCAACCTCGCCACCGGGGACCCTGACCTCGGCTGGCGGCTTATGGCGGCCACGGCGCTCGACCAGGCGCGGCTGAAGGCCGAGGCCGGCGTGAAGAACACCGGGCGCAAGTCCGACAAGCACGTGCTGCACCTGACGCTGTCATGGCATCCCGACGAGACTCCCGGTGATGAGGAGATGCTCAGGGCCGCAGCCGGCGCCATCGAGGCGCTCGGCGCCGGCGATCGCCAAGCCTTGATCGTAGCGCACAACGACGAGCCCCAGCCGCATGTGCATGTGCTGATCAACCGCGTGTCCCCGATCGACGGCAGACACCTGCCCTCTTCGAAGGAAAAGCTGAAGCTTTCGGCATGGGCGGAGGCATGGGAGCGCGAGAGCGGCGTAATCCTGTGCGAGGAGCGCGTCCTGAACAACGCGCTGCGCGCGCAGGGCCAATACGTTCGAGGCGCGAAGGACATCGCCCGGCACGTGTTCGAGGCGCAGCAGGCCGCTGCAGCGAACGACAACGACCGAGGACGGGCGGTCGTCCGGGAGCAGGCCGCCAAGGACCATGCGCTCGCGCTGAAAGGCCGGAACATGGCCGCGATGCATGCGAAGGCGCGCGCCGATCTCGACGTCGCCCACACGGCGCGCAAGGCAGCGCTCGCGAAGCGGATGGCGCGGGAGGCGGAACAGGCCAGGGCGGCAGCGGTCGAGCGGTTGCGCCCGGCCTTGCGGACGCTGCTGCGCGATCAGGATGCCGAGCGGCAGACCTTCGCGGAGCTGGAGCGCTCGTTCTTCGGGCGAGCGGGCAACGCGGCGCGGGTGCTCGCCGAGGCCTCGAAGCGCCTCGGTGATGGGCCAAGGCAGGCGCTGTCGCGTTCGTTTCGCATCCTCACCGACGCCGGCGCCCGCAAGGAAGCGCTCCTGAAAGCCCAGGAGAGCCGCAGGAGCGCCCTGGAGCGTCAGCAGGCCTCTGAGGCCATGGCGGCCGCCAAAGCCGCCAGAGAGGCTCTCAGGCCCCGCCACGAGGTGCTACGGGCGACGTGGTTCCAGGAGCGCGCCGAGCTTCAGGCCGCACAGGCCGCCGAGCTGGCGCAGCTGAAGCAGGCGTGGAAGGCCCGGACGGCCGAACGCACGTTGGCTTTCGAGGCCCTAGCGCGCGAACGCCCTGCCCCGCGACCGGAGAAACCCGGGCGAGACCAAGACAGGAACGCCACCCCACCCCCAGCTGAGGACCGTATGCGGGCACGGCATCAGCGACGGATCGAATTCCTGAAGGCGAGCCGAGAGAAAACCGACGAGCAGGACAACGCCAAGGGTCCGGATCGCGGGCGCGACGAGGGCCGGTAGGTCCTGCCGGTAGACGAAGACGCCCTGCACCGCGGTCGGAGGATTGCCCTTCGGGCGATGTCATCCCGAGCGCCCTACAGCGCTACTTGAGGGGCGCGGGCGCTAGTGACGGCGCAGGTGGCAAGGGTCAGCGTTTGTTCTCGTAGGTGTCCATCAGGATGTTGAGCATGTCGTAGTAGGGCCTGCGATCCGCCTTACACATCGCTTTGAAGCGCTCCAGGATGGGTCGCGGTCCTTTCAGGTTGAGCTGGCCATCCGCCGAGCTTTCTCGGCTTGGAAAAGACGATACCGCATCGATTGCGCGTGTATCAGAAAGCGCTGTCCCCTGTCCTTTGGGACGTCGCGGCTCGAAATCGTCCAGCTCATCGTCAAAATCTGGGATCGATAGCGCTTCACGGTCACCGCCATCCGTCATGCCACGTCCCTCCGCGCATCAGCCTCTTTGAGGGCGCGAAGCCGACGAATGACTTCCACCCGAAACCCTTCGACGTTCTCCAAGGCCTTATCGAGCCCATTCACCTTCGTTGGATCGAGGCTGGAGACTGCACCGCCAATCGAGAAGACTGCCGCAAAGGCATCGCGCTCGTGGATTTCGACATCGAAGACGTTGATCTTCGGATTATCCCGGAACTGCGAAGCAATGTGCCGGGCAGTGCGAGACTTCACGGCGGCCCTGCTCTGGGTGAAGAGCACCGCGTAGGGGATTTTGCGACGCGTGGCCTTCATGTCCCGGTGAATTTCCTGGATCACGTCGAGCGCCGCGAGTGCGTCTTGCTGCTGTTCCTTGAGCGGGATGATCACGAGGTCCGCCTGGCTAATCGCATAGCTCATGAGTCGCGAAGCAGTGCCTTCCAGGTCGATGATGACGAACGGGTCCTTAGCGGCCGCGTCTTCAATTTCATCAAGGATCGTCTTCTCTGAAGCGTTGGTGACGACGTTCAGAGCCTCTGGCTTTCCTGGCATTGCCGACCATGCCGAAATTGGATGCCTGGGATCGGCATCGATGATCGTGGTCGGCTTGGTTTCCGCTAGAGCGCAGGCCAGAAGCAGCGCGCTTGTCGTTTTCCCGCTGCCGCCTTTTGAGTTTGCGAATGCGATCACTGGCATGGAGCATCCCTTCTTTTTCGTAGGCTCGATAGGGCCGTCTCTGGCCTTCTTCGAGAGGCTACCACAGGATACTGTGGGCTAGCAAAGGATAGCGTATGGTATGGTAGAGTATGGTGTGGACAAGCTCCTTGGGCCAGCATTCGTGAAACTGGGAACCCACAGTAGGGAAGGGGGAGCGTGCCCATCAGAGTAAGTTCCCCTGGCGCTCGCCTGCACGGCTCCGCTTCTTCTTGATGAACCCTATGAAAGCCCCATCAGGGCTGTCAGGCGCGCCCCTGCGTTGAATCATCTCTTGCCATTCGTCTTCCAACACGTGGAAGTCCAAGTTCTTCTCCCGAGCCATCTCCTTCGCACGCTCGATCGTCTCCGGCTTTAGCCGCACTTTCCCCTTCGCAATGTAGCGCGGGATGCGTTGAATAATAATGTGCTCATCTTCGAGACGGAACGTGTAGTCGGGGATGTTCTCGTCACGGATGATCTGACGCATGAAGTATCGGAACTTCTTTGAGGGTGCGTTCGAGCCGACTTTCTTCTGAAACTTGGCCGCACTGATCGACCAAGGTTCGATTCTCTCACCGACATGCTTGCGCGCCAGTTCGTACATGCGCCGCTCCAACGGCCTGCGGAGCCGGAAATAGAGCGGGTTGATGGTCAGCACCTCGCGGGCGCGGATCGCATTGAAGGTCCAGTCGGAGAGCTTCACGCGGACCTTGGACATACGCCCGAAAGCGCTCTTTTTCCCGTTCTCACCGATCCGCTCGACCTCGAACTCATCGATGATGCCAAAGCCGCGCACTTGCTCGTGCTCGCCGGTCGCGATGTTGGTGACGATGGTCGTGCCGCGCAGCCGAATAAGGCTGTCCTCGAAGCGCTTGTAGTCATGCGCCCCGATGTTCCAGTTGGTCGCGACCATGACCTCATGAGCGGTAACTTCGACCCAGGGCGTGATCGCAAGTCCCTTATTCTGGATGTCGATAAGTTTGCTTATACAATAAAAAATGATATCTTTATCCATGATCGTGGCCAATCCACGACCACTCGGCGTAATAACGATTCGTTTTCCATTGTATTCGTACTTCAGTTCTCTCATGTCAGGTTTGACAGAGAGCGAAAAGATCGGATGCTCCATCGACGCGATATCGTCCTTGGGCGTGGCGTCGCGCACGTCCAGGATGAAGAAGTCTTTCGTTGGGTGCCGATCGGGAAGGAGGGTGCTCATAGAAACCAGTATGTCGCGATTCGTGAAATTGGGAACTCAATTCGTGATTCTAGGAACCCAGGGCTGTGGATAACTCTTTCAGGACAGCTCGTGACTCCGGGAACCCAAACTCGTGACTCCGGGAACCTTTCGCTCGTGACTCCGGGAACCCAAACTCGTGACTCCGGGAACCGTGCAGCATCGAGAACCCGTGTTTTTTAAAGACTTTTCAATTGCTTGGCGATTTTCCAGATTCTCTTAACTATACTAACTACTAATTTAACTTGGTTAACACTGGGCCACCGGTAGGTAGTCACAATGGAATCGGCTTCGCAGATGCTCATGTATGGGGCCCTTCGCCCACGGCGAACCCCCACCCTCCAAATCCATTTTTCGAGGCTTCAGGACTCACCAAAAGCAGATCGAGGCTTTGCGGAAGCCGTTCCCTTGCTTTGAATGAGCCCTGGTCCACCGAACGAACAGCATCAAGGGGTGGGTCCTCCCCATGCTCGGGCTGAAGAAGCCCTGCGCGTGGGTCCGGTCCCGCTGCGCGCCCTTGATCCTCTTCGCCCGGCGGCCCCTTTGCGGGCTCAAGCAAGGGACGGCTCCGAAAGCAGATCAGCTCCAATCCGCCCAGGTTCCGGGCAGGGCAGGGTGGTTCCCGGTTTCACGAGGAGCACCGCCCTGGTTGGAGGGCGCTTCGACCCCTCACAGGGGTGTAAGGCAAATACAGGGGTATGTATCAGCCACGCCGAGAGGCTGAGAAGTATTGCTTGCAGGCTATATAGTCTGAATGCTATAATTCAGAGATGACATGGACCGTCGTGTTTTGCGAGCCGTTCGAGGCCGAGTTCGACGCGTATCCGGAACCCTAGCAAGACGCAATCTTCGCCCATGCAGGCGTTCTGGAGCGCGAAGGGCCTCAGCTTGGACGACCTCATGCCGATACCCTCATCGGCTCGAAGCACGCCAACATGAAGGAGCTGAGGCTCAAAGCCCTCGATGGCGTCTGGCGGATCGCCTTCGCCTTCGATCCTGAACGCAAGGCCGTGTTGCTGATCGCCGGCGACAAGTCCGGCGTCAGCGAGAAGCGCTTCTACAAGAAGCTCATCGCCAAGGCCGACGAGCGTTTCGACCAGCACCTTCGAGACCTGAAAGGAGAGCCCGATGGCTAAGACGTTGAAAGACAAGCTGGCGGACGTCGCCCCCGATCGCCGTGCGCGCATCGAGGCGGAAACCGACCGTCTGCACCAGGAATACCTGACCCTCAAAGAGCTGCGGCGCGCCAAAGCGCTCACCCAGGTGCAGCTCGCCGAAACTCTCGGGGTCAAGCAGGCCACCGTCGCCCAGATGGAAAAGCGCGGCGACCTGCTGCTGTCCACGCTGCGCAGCTACGTCCAGGCGATGGGTGGCCGGCTCGATCTCGTCGTCGAGTTTCCGGATCGCGCGCCCGTCTCCATCGCCGGACTTGGCGAGGCTGATGCCCCTGTGGAGACGGCCGAGCCGAGGCCGCGGTGAAAGCGCGTGCTTCTCTAGCTTCCGCACGATCTGGGGCAACTTCTTATTCCTATAGCTTTATGCGCCAGAACATGGCACATTCTGCGCTTGTCGAGAATCGGGCCCACAACATAAAGGGCCCGCTCGTCGGGCAACGGTGAATACGGCGGTGCTGCAAAGCGATCGAAGGGCAGCCCGTTGCCGAAGCCAAAGGATGGCAGAATCGAGAGGGCAGGGCCTTCGAAAGCTTCAGGGGCTCCAGTCAATGGTGAAACCGCTGGGAAAGTGAGCGTATTCTCTTGAACAATTTCTCGCCAATACACGCCACTCAGGAACATGAGCAGGTGCTGGCGCAGTTGGTCGATGCGATCAGCTTGCCACCCCATCTAATTGAACGTGCTGACCAAAGCTGGTCGAGTGCGGCCTCCTGGTTGGACAGAGAAGGTGGCCCTTTGGCGCACCTCGACCCTCATGTGGCTCCCCAAGGTTCGTTTCTCTATGGGACCGCCATCCGCCCGATCGGAGACGCTGACGCTTTCGATGCGGATGGCGTTGTCTTACTGAGAAGCTTGGATCGCAGTTCAGTTAGCCAAGAACAGGTCAAGCGTGCGGTTCATAAAGACTTAGAAGCCTATCGCCTTGGGCAATCTATGAAATATCCAGTCGAGGATAATCGGAGATGTTCAACACTCATCTACGCTTCTGATCCCCGTTTTAGCATAGACTATCTACCCGCACTTCGGCGCGGCCCGCATCCTGACTTCCTCACTCACACCGACAAGAAATGCCCGTTTTTCCAGATTCCAGGGCAGTGGCCTCGCGTTACCGGACCTGATGCCCTCGCAAGATGGCTCAAGTCCCGTATACGGACGATCGACGTCGATCGAGGCGTTGCGATGATGCGCCGTCGTGGCAAGGCTATGGCTACGCGCGACGATCTTCCCGTGAGATGGGTCCGCAGTCCGCTGACTGACGCCGTGAAGCTGCTGAAGCGGCATGCTGCGGCTTTACATCAAGGGGATGCGGACCGGCCCATCTCAGCGATCACTCTCGTTCTTGCAGGACATGCTTATGCCCAGCAAGACACGATCTCGGGCACTCTCGCCGGCATACTGCCTACTATGAGGAACTTTATCGAGTGGGATCAGGGTGTAGGTATTGTACAAAATCCTGGATGCAGCGGCGAGAATTTCGCGGACAAGTGGCCGGAGAAACCCCGCAAGCAGAAGCTGTACCTTGACTGGCTCGAACGTGCGGAACGGGATTTCATGGAATTTCTCCGATCCGGCGATCCGAGGAAGATTCCGGAAGGGCTGGCCAAAGGCATGACGACAACATCGATCAATCGTGCGCTCGGAATTTCTCAGCCAGCTTACATGCGTAGTCCCGCTGCGATGGTAGCCGCCGAAGCCGGCAAGGTTACAGCCGAGGGTCGAGATACCAAGCCATGGTTCCCGAACTGACAGCATCGGCCGCGGAGCGACACTCAGCTCTCCAAAATTGGGTCGACCGCGGGCAACGTCGGATGCGTCTCTCAAGCGAGGGCGAGGATGTCATAGCCGAAGGGTGGTATGATCTACGTCCGGAAATGCCCGGGCATTCTCCAGACGCGGTGCTCGCATCCTACGAGTTGAAGATCGTATTGACTCCGAAGGTTGAGCGCATTGGTCCGCGTGTATTCGAAACCGGGCAGGCGATCCCGCGCTGCGACGAGCGTCACATTGGACAGGACGGTTGGTGTTGCATCGGAGTCTTTTCGGTATGGAGAGCGACCGCTCATGATCGCCGCTACATTGCATTCTTGGACGACCCGCTGCGCAATTTTTTCATAGGGCAGTTCGCAGTCGATCAAGGGCTCGAATGGCCGTTCGGCGAACACCATCACGGCAGTATGGGCGTGATCGAAGCGGCGGCCGAATTCCTTGGGTGTGAGCCGAAGGTGAGGGCAGTAAAGGACACTCTAAGGCTCATGCCTGTCTTGCGGGCACGAGGAACGTCAGTCGCGTATCGCACCTGCCCATGCGGTAGTCGGCGCACGCTTGGCCGATGCTGTTTCGACCGGCTTTACGCCCAATCTCTTAGCGTCGATCCCGTGACCTTGGCGGCGATCTCCGCTGACGTGGAACGAGAAGCGAGAGCCATCAAGGGCATGAAGCCTCTTAATTCAGGAGCTGAAGGATGGCAGTAATTTCAGCGAAAACTTCAAAGGTTGTCTGGGGTCGAGCGGCGGGCAGATGTCAATATAAGAATTGCGGTGAAGATTTAATAGGTGACCTTATATCAAATAATATGAATATTTCTTTTGGCGAGCAAGCGCATATAATTGGGGCGAAAGAGAGCGGTCCCCGCGGCGACGCCGTTCGATCCGGTGAATTAAAGGATAACTCTGAAAATATAATGCTTCTTTGCAAGCGGCACCACAGAGAAGTTGATATCATGTGGGAGGAGGGTCGCTACGAAGTAAGTGAACTTCTTGAAATGAAGGCCGAACATGAAGCAATCGTGCGAGCCGCCTTGTCCGCGTATCCGCCAAGCCGTGCCCATGCTGTGACATTCTCTGCGCGTGTCGGCAGTGTCGAGATCGGGATTGATCCGAATGAGGCGCGCGCTGCTATGGTTGCGGCGGGCATCGTTCCATATGAGCGCGACCCGATCGACCTTTCTATACATGGCTTGAACGTTCCGGACGATGCTGCGCACTACTGGCCGATGCAAACTGAAGAGCTCCGCAAGAAGGTGGCTGAGAGATTGCACGGGCGGATCGACAGGGGGGAAGTCTCCGGTATCGCTCTTTTCGCCTTCGCGCCGATGCCGCTCCTGATCGAGCTTGGCTCCCTCCTCCCCGATCATTGGAAGGTGTCGGTCTTTCAACTGCACAGGGAACCCAGAGGCTGGTCCTGGGCGAACGACAGGGAACCCATGGCTTTCTCCGTTGATGCAGGCACAGCGCTCACCTCAAAGATCGCCTTGAAGATCGAGGTTTCGGACACCATCGGAGATAGCCGCATCATGGATGTCATGCCGGCAGGAACAGGGGTCTGGTCTCTGCGAGCGAAGATCACGGGGAACGATGTCATTCGTCGCCCTGACGATCTCTCCAACTTCAGGGCGGCCTTTCGCCGCGCGATGCGTGAGATCGGCGAAGCGCATCCACAGGCGAAGGAGATAAACGTATTTCCGGCGATGCCGCTTTCTTGCGCCGTGGAGGTTGGGCGGGCTCGTCAGCCGAAAGCTGATCTACCGATGGTCGTTTGGGACAAAGTTGCCGGCCGAGGCTTCGAGGAGCGGCTGCGTATCGGAGGCTGACTGTAGGCGCTTTGCGATCTGGTCGAGCCTAAGGACAAATTACCATCTGATAATGTCCTTTATGTGATATGATCAATTATGTTCTACCGTCAGAGGTTCCAGCCATGCAGATTGACCTGAAGACCGGCGTTTCGATCGTCTCGATGATCGTCGCCGGCGTGTCAGCCGTTTACGCCTTCATGACGACGACGCAGGAGGGCATCCGCGATCTAGAGGCGCGGATCATCGCGCTTGAGTCCACCGACCCTGTCCCTGGCCCGAAGGGTGATCCGGGAGAACAAGGCGAGCGAGGGCCGGCGGGGCCTCAAGGGCTACCTGGTGAGGCAGGAACATCCGCTGGTTTGCCCAAGGGCATCGTTGTGGCAAGCACGGTCGAGTGTGCCGACCTAGGCTCGGATTGGAGAGCCTATCGCGAGGCCGAGGGTCGAATGATCGTCGGCGTAGGAGGTACCTCGGACGACCGCGGCGAAACGCGGGTGATCAGGAAAGGCGAAAGCGGCGGGGCATTTCAGCACCAACTCACCGAACCGCAGATGCCAGGGCACGTTCACGGAGTGCGGCGGCAAACGGACATCGGCGCTAGAGACGACAATGCTTTCCTAGCGCGTGGCGAGGCGGGCAACATGTCCGATGCATCGACATCGTCTCGGGGTGGCGGCAGACCCCACAACAACATGCCCCCATACATCGCGCTCTACTTCTGCAAGAAGGAGGCGTGATGACGGCGCTCACGTCCTTCACCGCCCCTGAAACCCGCCTGGCCGATCCCGGCCAGGCGCCCGCCCTGGTCGCGGCGTCCGGCCCGGAGGCCGAGCGCCGCTTCTGGGAGTTCTTCACGGTGACGATCCGCAACCTCAACACCCGAAAAGCCTATGCGCGGGCTGCGGCCGAGTTCTGCGTGTTTCTGGAGGCCGGCGGCGTCGCCTCTCTGCGAGAGGTGCAGCCGGTGCACGTGGCGGCCTGGGTGGAGGCCCTGGGGCGGTCCCACGCGCCGGCGACGGCGAAGCAGCGCCTGGCGGCTGTGCACATGCTCTTCGACTGGCTGGTGGTGGGGCAGGTGGTGCCGGTCAACCCAGCCGCCTCGGTGCGCGGGCCGAAGCACGTTGTGAAGCGCGGAAAGACGCCGGTGCTGGAGCGCGCGGACGCGCGGCTGCTGCTGGAGAGCATCGACGCGACCACGCTCGTCGGGCTGCGCGACCGGGCCTTCATCGGGCTGCTGATCTACAGCTTCGCGCGCGTCGGCGCGGCCGTGGGCATGCAGGTGCGAGACTTCTACCCGGTCGGCCGGCGATGGTGGGTGCGGCTGCATGAGAAGGGCGGCAAGCACCATGAGCTGCCCGCGCATCACAACCTCGAAGCCTGGCTGCACGAATACATCGAGGCGGCCGGGATCGCGGAAGAGCCGCGTTCTCCGCTGTTCCGCTCGGCGATCGGGCGGACGGGGCGGCTGTCGGAAAAACCGCTGCTGGCGCGAAATGCACTCGATCTGGTTCGGCGGCGGGCGAAGGACGCCGGGATCGGGCAGGCGATTTGCAACCACACCTTCCGAGCCACCGGGATCACCGCCTATCTGGCGAACGGCGGAACCCTGGAGATGGCGCAGGCGATCGCCGCACATGAGAGTCCGCGGACGACGAAGCTCTATGATCGGACTGCCGATGCGGTGACGTTGGATGAGGTGGAGCGGATAAGACTGTAAAAAAATGGCCAGGTATAATGATCAATGCAAGTTGTTGCGGCCCCCAAAGAAAGACTAGAAAGTTATGATCATTTAATTCTTCTCCTAATAAAAATACAAAACAACCAAAATATTCAGTAAAGTAAAAAATCCTGAACAAAAATTGAAAACCATGGACTGAAGAAAAATTGCTATGAAAGCTTTTTGGGTATGATCAGTTCATCGGGCGACAAGGTACCATCGTAGTAGCCTGTGCTATTTAATACGTTGAATATGCGCATAAGCGTTTCGAGCTTATTGCCTACCCGTTTCTCGGCAGCATTAAGCGTATTGACAGCGACATTTGAAAGTCGCGCTAGTTCACTTTTCCTGAGCCCCTTGTCTGCGCGGAGCTTTTGCAGCTTTAGGAACACATACACGTCGTTGTCGGGCATAGCTTCACTCCCCTGTGTGAGCAATCAGCCGCTCACTCAAGTAAGGGCAATTTCATGCTTTTGATCGAGGTTGCCCGCTAACACACGCTTGTGACGTTCACAAGAGTGTAACTCCATTCTGGACCCTACCGACCGAATCGGTGAAGCTCATTAAGTGGGTACCATCAACATCTTGTGGGATCGGCAGTCTTCTTGCCTCAAGATCAGCAACTTGTGGGTTATCCGTCCCTAAGTCAAAGAATGCGCGCAATTGCACGTTTTTGAGCTTGACGGAGGTACCTCGCTGACATACCTTCCTTCGCGAAGGAGAGCCGTTATGCCAGCATTTGCCGCAGTTCAGTACATAAGTGAGCCCAGCCCCGCCTGGACGGTCAAGCGAGCCAGTGACTCGTTTAGCCAGTTATTTAACTCCTCGTTTGAAGAGCCTCAGACGGTAACGCATCGAGATGGACGTGAAGCAGTGATGATAAGCAAACAGGCCTTTGAGGCTCTTCGGCACCAAGGGCAAACTCTTGGTGATGCGTTAGCAAGAATGACCCATGACCCGCGCCTCGAAGCAGCTCTACAGGAACCAGAGGCATATCTGGATCTTGCCCTAGAATCCTAGCTGATTTTCTTGTAGCGCTCACTGGAGGTTCAACCACCAGTGAGCGCTTATGTCCCACATACTACATACCCCCATCGTTTATTCGATCGTTCGTAAGCCATTGGCGGAAGGAAGCTTACTTGCTTCAACATTGCATAGCGTAAATGAAAACGGTCAGCTTTTCTTGAGCGTTGTGTCGCATGGAAATATTCTATGTGAGATTGAGAGAATAGAAGAAGCTTCGCTTCGGGATGAAGCTCGTCAAAACTATGGACAACTATTGGCCTATGTTGGATCGACCCGTATCCTACCGTTTGACGAGCCAATCTCGCGAGTTTGGGGAGAGATACGAGGAATAGTACGCCCAGGAACTGCCGGTGCGTCAGCAGAAGCACTTATGATTGCAGCAACATCTCAGGGGTACGGATTTAAGATGATTTCTGCTCACGAACCATGGCATGATCACTTGCCTGACGTTGAATTTTGTCATGTGTAGTTAGATGGCGCGACCGTTTGTTATTTTGTCTCTTAGTGGTGGGGGTTATTGTGGCGTTTACACGGCTCGCATCCTTGAGCTAATTGAAGAGCAAAGACGTGGTGTGCCAATATGTGAATCTGTTGATTTAATTGGAGGAACATCTATTGGCGGCATACTGGCTCTTGGTTTGTCGCATGGAATATCAGCCAAGGCTCTAAAAAATGCATTTATGCAAAATGGTCCTGAAATCTTCAAAGACTCAGGAAGTAAATTTTGGAGAAAGGCTAAAAATAGCACTGCATTGTTGCGACAGATGGTTTTATCTAAATACTCTAATCAAGAATTAGAGAAAGCTATTGATGATATGATTCCGGGTAAGAGCTTCAAGGAAGCTGAGGTTCCGTGTTTGGTGTCGTCTGTGTGCGCGACGAATGGTAAGCCACATATTTTTCGAAACTATGATCGTAAAGACGCACAACTTTCTTCGAAAAAAGTGGCGATGGCGACTTCAGCGGCACCTATATATTTTCCGCCAGCATGGATAGATGGTCAAAAATACATAGATGGAGGTATAGTGGCAAATAATCCTGATAATATTTTACTGTCAGATGCGTTAGCCTATTTTAGACAAGAAATTAGTCAGTTGATAGTTATTAGTGTGGGAGCAACAAATAATGATATGAGCTCGCCGAGTGTGAGGAGGGGTTTCAACGGATTGTTGCCGAACCTCTTCTCAATTAGGACAGCAGTATCGTTTGCGATGGAAGCACAACAAGAGCTTTCAAGGATTCTTGCTGAAAATGTTCTTGGTGAAAATTACGCAAGAATTACATCAGTACCAAACGAGAGCAAGAAGCGAGTTATAGGTCTAGATAGAGCCACGCAGGCGGCGACTGACACACTCATTAGTATGGCTAATGATGAGTTTAAAGTTTCGGCAAATAAGCGTGCGATTAGAATCTTGTGTAATGGTGAACTTAAGAAATCGCGTCGCTGGCGCGATGGGGCGATCGTCCTCGGCGTTTAAGGGTGCATCGCCGGAACGTCCTCGGCTTGGATTTAGCGAACGGTGATCACATGCCGCGCTTGGCTGTGGTCGGCCGATCGTCGCGCTGTTGGGTTGACCAGGCCCACCCGTCTAAACCCGCGTTGCAATGTGATGCGCGACACCCCGAGCAGCGCCGCAACGTAGCGGCTGGGAAGCCCCGTCTCGGCGATCCAAGCGTGCGCGTCGCGGATGACATCTGTCTGCAGGCGCGTAGGGCGTCCAAGACGAACGCCGCGCCCACGGGCGGCCGCCAGGCCCTCGCGGGTACGTCTTGAGATGATCCGGCGCTCGTACTGTGCAAGCACGGCTACCAGGCCGTAGAACATCTCACCCTCCGGCGTACGTGTGTCGACGTCGAGCGACAGAATGCGAAACCCGACGCTTCTCTCGCGCAAAATGTTCGCCGTTAGGATGGCATCGATCGACGACCGGAAGGCCCGGTCGAGATCAAGTACCACCAGGCAATCGCCTGCCTTCAGCGATGCGATGACGTCATCGAACACTGGTCGTGAGCGGGCTGCGCCAGGTGCGATCTCGATGCTCACCTCGTCGCACTCCGACTCCAGCTGTTTGAGCTGTCGGTCGGGTACTTGAGAGCTGGTCGATACGCGCACGTAGCCCTGGCTGCGAGGCGTCTCCGCTCCGCGAGCTGGGCACCTCGATTTACCGCTTTTGTGGCGCGGTGTTGCCGGTCGCGGGCGGGCCTGAAGCCTGTGCGTAGCCGACGGCAGCGGCTTGAGGCGGTGGCCGGCTGCGGTCCGGGGCGCGGCCGGCATCACGCCCGGCTG
>JBCCPQ010000001.1:0-60321 GCA_039024825.1 Pseudomonadota bacterium | reverse complement strand
CGGGTCGGACGTGATCCAGGAGACCGCCTCCTACAACAACAATCGCACCGACACCTTCGTCTTCACCGACCTGACTGCCGACGACGTCCAGTTCTCGCGCAATGGCGGCGGCGATCTGGTCATGGCCGTCGCCGGCGAGACCATCACCGTCATCGATCACTTCGTGAGCTCGTATGAGCGCATGGAGAAAGTCGAGTTCGCCGACGGGACCGTGCTCGATCTGGCTGGAATCCAGACGAAAGTCGATGACGATGCTCTACTGGTCTGATGAGATCAGCTGACACGCGTGCAAGGGGGCCTTTCGGGCCCCTTTGCTGTTTGTCATCGATTGAAGATCCAGTCCGTTCGAAGACGTCATCGAGGCGGCCAAAGTTCTGCACGCTTCTGACCGTCTCTTCGTGACCGCGCTTCACCTTGGCCATTTGCAGGCCTAGCTACATGCTCAGCCTGAGTACTAGAAAGTCGCTGCTAACCCTTTTTATGATCTCCTTGACCTAGCGTAAAGGGGATGGCGTGGCGGCGAAGCCAAACTCGACCCGATATGGTCTATACCGCGTGTCATCTACTAACGACACGGAAGTTGGCCCCAAGTAGATGACATCCGCCCCTATTGTCCGGCTATGCTATTTTACGAGACGGTATATCGCGATCGTGGGGAAGGTCAGTCCAACAAAGCAGGCGCGCCCATCCGACGGTGAGAACGACCATGGGCCGCATTCCGTATGCGGGGCCAGGCCGCGTTCGTACCAAGGGCATTCGCCGACTACGACGAAGCATGCCTTGGCCCCATGTCGCAGTCCAGCGAGGCGGCGATTAGGGGGGCCAAGCGTGTCCGCGACGTGCGCGTCGACCTAACGGGTGATGACCTCCCGCATCCGTAAGAGGTGGCTGGACGCGATTAATTCGTCGGCGGTCCCGGACCGGCTTAACATCTGGCCGCCCGCGCCGATCACGAAGGTCGCGTCGAGCGCGTCCGCCTTTGCCGCGATCTCGGTATGACGCACGCCCCGACGCCGCATTCCACGCCCCACGGCCCCACCGAGCGCCTGGAAACTACTCTCCGTCCACGCGAGCGTTGCGCGATCCAGCCACGGACGGTCGGGTCGCAAGCCACAGTAGATTTTCAAGTCGCCGTAGCCCAGCACGGAGAGCCGCATCCCAACAGATTTCGGCGACCGGCATCCTGCGCCGCCGCGGCGGTGGCGAGGCAGGACAGGGTACCGAGGGCGATAAGGTCTTCATATTCGATCTCCCACAAGGTTGGCGTGATGCCGTTCGCGGTTCGCCGACCGGCGAAGCGCGCGTTCAGGGGGTGTGGACGTCGCCGCGCGGCGGTCGACCAGCGAGCACGGCGGCGAAGCAGGCCCGCGCCTGGGATCCGGCCGCCTTCTTGCGCTTCGACGTGGCCCGGATATGGGCGACCAGACGCGACACCCGAATTCCTTCGTTGGCGACCCATCGTATGGTGGACATGTGCGGATCGGCGGCCCGGTCCCATGGCGTGTCGAACCGCGTCACGTAGCGGTTCCGCGCGTCCCGGTCCGGCACCGCGGCATGGTGCAGCGCCACGACCTCCCATCGGTCGTTGAAGACCGGCGACCCCGACGAACCCCGTCGCGTGTCGCCCGTATAGACCGCGACGTGGTCGGCATCCGCGATGGTCGGGATGTCCGCCGGCAGGGCGATCAGCGTGCTGTTGCGGAACACGATCTGCTTCCGCTCGCCGCGCGGATGCTGGACAATGTTGACCGGCCCGCCGATGCGCGCCTTCCCCTCGCCCTCGATTAGGGGGAGATACCCGAACGGCTCGATGGCGGCCCCGTCCTGCGAGTGGGGCGCGACGGTGATCAGGGCATAGTCCAGCTCGGCGTTCGCCACGAAGAAGCGATCGGGTTCGAGATCGAAGACCTGCGAGACCATCGCCCGGCGCGTCGCGTCCAACTCATAGTCGAACTCAACCGATGCGCGTTTCGCGGCGGCGGCGGTCGGCAGGACGTGGTGGTTCGTCATCAGGATGCCCGGCGCCACGAGGAACCCGGTCCCGCTGGCGAGGTGGTCTCCCTGGATCAGGATCCGCCCGACAGACCGGATGGCGACGCCGGCCCGC
The DNA here is from genome assembly GCA_039024825.1 of Pseudomonadota bacterium. Taxonomy (GTDB): domain Bacteria; phylum Pseudomonadota; class Alphaproteobacteria; order Rhodobacterales; family Rhodobacteraceae; genus Shimia_B. The sequence continues at coordinate 58,214 of JBCCPQ010000001.1, read as the reverse complement.
TTGACGAAGCTGACGGACAGGAACTCCTCAGCGGCGCCGATGACGCGCTCCAGCGGAAGAGGGCTGCGCGCGATGTCGGCCGCGGCTTCCTCGGGGCGGTCCACGAAGTCCACGACGGCGCGGCGCAGGATGTCGGGCATCGCCGCCTCGCGCTCGGGCAGGAGGTCGTCGACCTGCCGCATCAACCCGTCGACATAGAGGTCCACGCGCTCCGGCGTTTCGGCTGCGATCGGATTGCCCTGGGCCACGTTGCGCGCGACCGTCTCGCGCCATGCTTCCAGGCGGTCCCAGCGGTCAGCCGCTGCAGCGACGTCAGCGGGATTGTAGCCTTCCACCGGTGTTTCGGGCGGGACCTGAGCCGCCTCATGCAGCGCGGCGTCGTCGGCCTGGTCCTCGGGCAACCCTTCCAGGAAGCCGCGCAACAGGTCGCGAGGGGTCAGAACGCCGCCCGCCGGCAGATCGTGCGGCGGGGTGGTCCAGTCGGGCGCCGATGCGACGGGGGCCCCGGATTCCCGCAGGACCGGGACGTGAGCGGGCAACGCGGTTGTCGTCCCGTCCGACAGCAGCTCCGTGACGGCGGCGATGACGTCGTTCCGGTTCATCAGGCCGCCATGCACGCCCGCCACGTAGTAGCGGGGGACGGGGCCCGTCCGCATGTCCATCTCCGCCAGGTCGCGGGGCACCGTCCCGTCGCCGTCTGTTCCCCGCGTGTAGACGATCCGGTCGCCATCACCGCGGGCCGACAGGATCGTGTTTTGTCCGATGCCGACGATCTGGCGGAACCTTTCGTCCGGCGGCGGCAGGGCGGCGGCCGCCCGCCGCGCCGCGTCGAGGGTCGCGCACACGGGAACCGCGCCGCCACGCGGCCAGCCGGCTTCGGTGAACCAATCCTCGTCCGGCCGCGCGGTCCGGTCCGGCATCATCTGGACCAGGCTGGGAAAGTGGCGGACCACGTCGCTCACGATCTCCCGCGCGTCGTGGCGCAGGTCAAGGGCATCCAACTTGGCGATCAGGCCATGCGTCAGGCGGAACACCTCCACCGGGGAATAGCTGCCCCTGTTGGGCGTCCCTACGGTGACGACATCGCCGATCAGATGGGCATCCGGATCTAGGGCAGCGGCCTGACGGGCGACGAGGCCGCCCATGCTGTGCGCGACTAGGGCGACGTTCGACAGACGCTGGCGGCGGATCGCTGCGATCAGGGCCGCGCCGGCCTGCGCGGGGTCTCGGCGCCAATCGTAGGGCGCGAACCGGGCGCGAAAGCCGGCCCGCCGCAGGCGCATCTTCATCTTGAGATAGGCGAACAGGACGACGCCCGTGGGCAGGATTCGGCCGGGCTGGTCCATGCGCAGCTTGCGGATGCCGCCCGCTATCAGGTCGAACGGGTCGATCCAGACCGCGTCGCGCCGGCCGTTCCGCTCCAGCGCCAGCTTGGACCCCATGATGCCCGGCAGGATGAGGACCGTCCGGCCCGTCCCACCTTCCAAGAGGGCGGGATTGGGCGGTTCCGTCCGCGCAAGTTCGGACAGTTCGCGGTACAGCGCGTCGCCGAACAGGGGCCGCAGAACGGCTTCGGCGGCACCCTCGGCGAGGGCCCGTTCAACGAATGGGTCGAAATCGTCGGCCATGATGTATGATTCCGTCGGCTGTGACGCGTCGCGGCGGCGCGCGTCCCGCATCGTGAAAGGGAGGGGCGGCGCGCACGTCGGACGGCGCGCGCCGGGGGGGGTCGACTCAGGCGCCCAAGGCCTTCCAGTCCTTCATCTGCCGGAACAGCGCCGGGTCGATGCGGGAGGCCTTGTTATTGCAGCCGCCATAATTGTGGATCCCCACGACATGCCGGCGCCCGTTCGTGGCGTCGGCTCGGAAGGCGGGTCCGCCGGAATTGCCGCCGAACGTGTCCATTAGGTATTCCAGCCGGCGGCGGCGCACCGCCTCGACCCGGCCCGCGTGGAACCACTGGGTGCCCACTGCCTTGTCGGCGGGATAGCCTGCGACGTTGACGAGCAGGCGCTTCAGGTTCCTGCGCCGCAGGCTGGCGAAGCCATACCATCCCGTCCGGTCCCCTAACCGCGCCGATGGCGGCAAGACGATGCAGCCGTAATCCTGCGCTGGGTCGGCGTTCCGGGTCCAACCGCCGACGCTTCGGAATTTCGTGGCAGTGGCGCTGCCGAAGGGGCGGTATCGGCCGTTCATGCCGGGAACGACCTCGATCCGTTCGGCCCAGCCGCCCGTCTCCTGGGTGAAGACGCAATGGCCCGCTGTCATCACGGTCCTGGGGGAGATGAAGAAGCCCGTTCCGACATACGATTTTCCGTTTCTCGCCGTGATGAAAAGCTTGGCGATCATGCGCCATGGCGGCGCGCTGGTGTCCGTGACCTGGGTCCGGTCATCGCCGCCGCACAAGCTTTCGCGGAGGTCCTTGCCCTGGCCGTAATGGGCCTGTCCCGCGTGGATCATCCGGTCGTAGCCGGCGGGAAGCGGTAGGGTCTCGGGTTGGGACAACCCTCTGAGCAGCGCCGCGGATGGATCATAGCCGGGGACGTATTCGATCCGGCCGCCACCATGCGTGTCGGCGTCGTAGCCGTCCTCGAATAGTTCGGCGCCATCGTCGGTTTCGTCCGCGTCGTCGTCATCGTCATGGGCGTCGCCGCGCTCGACGTCGCCGGGACCGTCCGCCGGGGCCCATTCGCCCGCTTCGGTCAGTAGGAGATCACCGTCGTCGTCCATCGCGGCCTCCATCTCGTCGAGGTCCCGCGACAGGCGCGCCTCGTCGTAGACGTCGTCGTCCCGCTCGCACCCGCAGCCGCCGGTGCAATCCTTGTTCGTTCCCTCACCACACATGACGAGGACTCCTTCTTCGTTCAGGGGGATGGAGACGGCCGGTCCGCAGACCGGACCGGCCGCCAGTCGCTCAGCGCTTCGAGCGGATGCAGCGATAGGCGGAATAGCCTGCCTTGATCGCGGTGCCGTACTGCTTGGCCTTGAACGCGGCGACGGCCTTCATCACGGCCGGGGCGCAGGGCGCGTATTTCCGGTACTTCCGCACCAGGCCCACCAACTTGCGGATGAGCTTCTTGGCCTTCCGCGCGATCGGACGGACGAGGATCTTCTTGACCGACGGCCAGAAGCCTTCGGGCATCGATTCCATGCCGGCGGGCATCCGGCCATCGGCCAGATCCAGCACGTTGAACTCCATCAACCCGCGGCTACCGCCATCCGCGAACTCGGTTCCCGCGATAGCGGCTTCCAAGGCGGCGAGCGGGTCGGCGCTTTCCGTGTCGCCGTCGCCGAGGCTCACACCGTAATCGGTTTCGAATTCCGCGAACTCGCGGTCGAGTTCGGCCAGCTCCGGCGCGTCGTCTTCGATGTCGAAGCTCGCATCGTTAAGGGGGTCGTCGTTTCCAACATCTTCCATGGACATATGCAGTCTCCATTGATCGTCTGACCCCGCCGAAACGACGAGGAGGCGTCTGCCTGAGACGATGTCTGGAGGTGCGGCGTCAGCCGGGCGTCAGGGCCGCGTCAGCCCGACGTCAGCCCGGCGTCAGAAATGCCGTCAATAGGCCCGAAGGGCGTGAAGATGCAGGAACGTCAGTCGTCCGACGGGGTCACGATGGCGACCGTAAGGTCCTCGTGCCGGGCGCGCGTCTTGGCGTATCGCAGGTCCGCCCCGCCGTTCGCTTCGAGCCATGTTATGACGTCGGGCGTATCCAGGCGGACGACCCGACGCTCGTGATGGTGATCCAGGAGGCCACCGATATCGTGACAGGCCGAATCGGTGCCGATACCGCTCACGATCCCCATCAGGCCCCATGCGCCGTAGCCTTCGGCTTCGACCCCTTCCACGAGCGGTTTGAACACGCCCGCGCCGCTGTCGCCCTCGCATAATCCGATGGCCGGATCGCCCAGCGTGACGTGCAGCGGACCGCTGCAATCCCCGTCTGGGCATTCGTCCCGTTTCAGGACCGGCAGGCTGACAGCACGGTTCTCGTCCCGGCTGCCTAGCGGGTCCGGTCCTACTCCGTAGCTCCAGATCGCGAACGTGTCCGCGACGCCGTCCATTTCATCCCAGATCGCATCGGGTGCCTGTCCGAGCGGGGCGCGCAGCCGGACGATCCGTGGATCCGTGGGACCGACCAATCCGGAAAGCGCCTCTTGCACGCGGTCTAGCGCTCCAGGCGCGAGCGTGATCAAGGCGAGATCGCCATTTTTGGCGACACCAGGGGCACCTTCGGACGGGTCGCACCCCTTGCCGAGGGGGTCTGCATCAGGGAAAACGGCGACTGGATCCCGAGAGAGCGGCAACCACACCGGCTTGCCCTCGACCATGATTGTCGCACGAATGGATTCCGCGAGAGATGAACCGTCCAGGCGGCCGCAAACGCAATGAGCGGCCGTTAAGATCTTGTCGTCGTTCAGCACGACGCCCGTGCAGACCTGTTCTTGCTCCGATATATCGGCCAAGGCCACAGTGAAGAGCGCGCAGTAGGCTGCGGGGTCCGACGTATCGTCCGTGCAGACCCGCAGAACGTCCGGGTCGGTTGCGGACGACGAACCACCGCCCCCGCCACGTCCATTGTTCGGATCCCCATGAACCGCACTGGAACCGTTACCGGAGGATGGTCCGATACCGGTGCAAAGCCCGCCTGTCCTCGGTCCGGTGTTGAGATCCCCTCCGTCAGGCGTGCGGCCGACGAAGTGCGGAACCTCTGGCCTATCGAATCCGTGGCGGATGTTGGGTACGATTCCGTGGACGGGGCCACCGCCGGGTGTCAGATGCGTCCGCTCATCGCTAAGCGTCGCCGTGACCCACGCCCCATCGTCGAGCGCGATGCACCCGCGTTCTGCTCCACCGGTTTGCATATCACGGATAACGGTGTCGATGACTGACGGAGCGGCGGCCAGTTGCGCGTTGAGTCCTTGCACCCGCCTGGATTGCACCTGGCGCGATACGAGGTAGGTGCGCTGCAATACCGTATCGTCCAGCTCTATATTCGACGATGATGGGTCGGTGATCCGGTTACCTTGATCCAAGTTGCGAAACTGCGGTTCCACCTGAACCAGTGGGGGTTCGGACGGTCCTGCGTCTGGGGGGCTTTGCGTCCAGCCAGCGCTGGTGCCGACGAGGAAGGATATTACGGTCGCGCGGAAGCTCATCATGTCAGGGACTCCAGGTTCAGGGCACCGTAGCCGGTCTCGTTGCTGTAGGATTCTCCGGTGGCGAGGTCCCGCAACCGTCGCCGCCTGTCGGCCGGTGTCGCGGGTCCATCGACGGACGCGATCAGCGCCAGGGCCCCGGCGACCTGCGCCGCCGCCGCCGACGTGCCGCCGAAACCGGTGCGCTGTCCTTCATGGCTGACGGTCGCGGTCGGATCGCTGGCGAAACCGCCCGGCCCCAGGATGTCGGCGGTATAGACGGGGTTCGTGCCGCCCCCTTCCATACCGCAACGCATCGGCCGCGGCCCCTCGGAAGCCGACGGGGCCAAGACGCACAGCCCCGGACCGTGTTGGCTGTAGGCCGTCGGGCGAAACGTCCCGTCCGCGTTTGGCGCGGCGGCGCCGACGACCACGATTCCCGTATCGGCGAATGGGTCATAATCCGTCGACGATCCGCTCTGCGCGATGCGTGACTTCAGCGGCGCGACATGCTCCGCGACGAAGGCGTACAGTTGGCGTTGCAATTCGTATTGGTCGATACGCCCCCCCAGCCGGCGGGCCAGACGGTTCAGCACCTCAAGCACGTCCGCTTGCCGTTGCGGGTCGGTCAGGACTCGAACCGTATCCTCGTAGTCCCCGGCCCCAGCTGGGTAGGCTAAGCCAGACGCACCGGAATTGCCCGCGGCGATCACGACGGGGACCTGCGTCTGAGCGATCAGTATCGCCAGGATGAAAGGATCGATCTCGCGGGGGTTTGAACCGGTTCCGTCGACCCCGGCCACGGGCGGTCGCTCGGGACGCGCGAAGTCGAGCGACAGCAGCAGCGCGGCCAAGGGTGCGATGAGGGTCCCGCCACGCCCACAAGGATCGCCGAAACCGTCCTGCTTGATGTCCCCGGCGAGAGCGAGATCCAGCACCGCGACGGCAAGATCCTCCCGGTTCATCGGATCGTCGCCCACGAGGTTCGCAGCCCGCGCGACGTGCAGCTTCGCGCCCGGCGCGACACCCATCCGGCGGCCGCCGTCCCGCCCGGCAATCAGTCCCGCCATCGCGGTTCCGTGGCCTATCCCCTTCGATCCCATCGGCCAGGGGTCGCCGCTGGGCGCGGGATAGTCGATGTTCGTGAACCGGTCCTCGATGGCGTCGGCCAAAGCGGGATGGGTCACGTCGACGGCCCCGTCGATCATTGCGACCACCTGTCCCGTACCGTCGATGGGAGCGCCGGTGTCGCCTTGGGTGCCGATGGAATCCAAGCCGAGCGCGGCCAGATTCCAGGGCATCCCGTCTGGTATGCTGGCACCCTCCATTGCCCCCAGGTCCGGCAGGCCCAACCAAGAGCAATCCGCTGCACGCTCGGGCCGCATCGCTTCGACTGCTTCGGTAAACACCGGATCGAGCACCAGCCGCACCATCGGGAACACGACCTGGGCGATCAGGATGCCGGCCTCCGTGTCCGACGCGTAGTGTACGCCCGCTATCTCACGGTTGATGCTGATCCGTCTGGCCGTCTCGAAGACCTGGCCGGTCAGGGCACTGTCCTCGTAGATCTCGGCGATGGCATGGGCGATCAGATGGGTCTGGACGGCATGCGCGCTCGGATAGGCCGAATGAGTCGGCACGTCGATCAGGGGATCGACCCGCCGGTCGGCGACGTGCGGGCGTAAGCGTCCGAAGCGCCGTTTGAGGTGATAGGCGATGGTGAAGCCGGCCATGTCCATCATGTTCATCAGCTTCAGGATGCTGCCCGGCGGACCGGCAGTGTCGGCCAATTCCCGCATGAAGGGGGTGACGATATCTTCGATCTCGTTGCGGATATCCGTCTCGACATCGGGGCCGCCGAAGCCTTCGCGGTCCGCCTGCATTTCCAAGATCGTCTCGATCTCGGCGGCGTAGGCAGGGCCGACATGATCGGGATCCGGGAGATAGAAGGGCGCCGCCTCGGGGTTGGCCGCGTAATCGGCGGGCCCGGTGCGAAGCAGTTCGACCATCGCCGGCAGAGCCTTTGTGACCTCCACACGGAAATGCGCCGTCTCCTCCTCGAACAGCCGGTCCAGTACGCCCGTCTGGAATTCGGTCGCCAGCGAACGGCTACGCCCGCGGCCTCGCCCTCTCCCGCGACCCCGTCCTCTTCCCCGTCCACGCCCCCGGCCTCGTCCCGTACCCCTCTCGGACGGCCAGTCGAACATCGGCGTGGGGAAGGTAGCGGCTTCGCTGGTGCATCTTAGCAAGGGGCCTATCGCGCCCTCAGCCGGCTCGGCGGCTCCCAAGATCAGTGCAGGGGTCGGCGACCCGTTCGCGCGGGGTACACGATAGAAGCGCGTCTGCTCGAAGAACATTCGGGCCAGGGTCGCCCGCCCGTTTTCCCCATCGATCGGACGGCAGGTTTGCAGGATCGGGATCGCTTGGAACGGGTCGCGCAACGCGATCTCCCGCAGCAAACTAGGGAGCGACCCATCCAAGGAGCGCACCTCCGACAGGCATGTCGTTTGCGCCCGGGCCGAGGCCAGGGGCATCGCGGTGCTGCACAAGGCCGCCACAAGGAAGCTCCGCCGTGTCAACATGGGTCGATCTCCTGCATCACGCCGATAAGCCGGCGCGTTCGAATCCACTGCGTATCAAGGCCACGCTGTCCTGCGACGGCAGCGTGTAGCTTGGGTCGTCGAGATGGGAGGGCCGGAAGCGCGCATCCCGCTTCCGGATCCGCCGCGCGACCGCACGCGCTTCCTCCACGCGGCCCGTCGTCGCGAGGCTGCCGAAGAGGTGGCGTTCCACCGCCAGGAAGCCCGGCAAGCGGGTCAGGACCATCTGCCCCGACCGGATTGCGAGCGAATGGCGTCCATGGGCCGCCGCCGCGATCGACAGCGACGATGCATAGAGTGCCGCATAGGGACTGTGGCGGCCGAAACGCACCGCACGATGGCCGTGGATCAAGGCTGTCCGGGTGTCGCCGCAATAGAGTGCGTTCATCGCGGACAGATCCCAGACCATCGCGCTCGAGGGCGCGATCCGGACCGCGGACCGCAACAGGGTGGCACCGTAGTCCCGCCGCCGCAGGAGGAACCCTTCGACATGTCCGGCCAACGCCAGGACCATCGCGTTGGTCGGGTCCAACTCGACGGCCCGGCGCACCTGGGCTTCGGCCTCTTCGTAGATGGCCGCACCCTCGCCGACCTCTCCGAAGGTATGGGCGAGGGAGAAGGCATACCACGCCGCAGCCGTCGCCCGGTTCAAATGATGGCGCAGCGTCTCACGCGCCCGGGTCTGCGCCTCGGTCGACATGCTCAGGATTTGGTGCATTGCGCCGACCAGGGTCCGCGCCCGGCCGTCGCGCCCGTCGGCCAACCGCAGCAAGGCGACGATCAGGGCATCGCTGACGCGGTTGGCGAAGCACTCCAGGTTGGCAGAGGCGCGCGGGCCGATCCCGCCTATATCGGCCTCCGCCGTGCCGGACCAGAGAACCGCGTTCGTGCTCGCGTCGAAGACCCGGGCCGAGGCGAAGGCCACCCCGTCAACGGATTGGACGGACAATTGAAAGGCGGCATCCGTCGCGCAATCCGCGAGGTCGAACGGCATCCCGAAGCTGGTGTCGAGGATTTCGATCCCGCCGTCATGGACATGCAGCCGGTCCACCACCGCGTTCGACAATCGCGCGGCGGCCAACTCTTCCGCAATGCCATCGCCACGCGTGATCGGTGGGAGCAGGACCACGCGGAGGCGTTGGGCGTGGCGATCGCAACCGTGCCGCGGCGCGGCGGCTTCCACCCCGGGCGCGGACCGGGCGCGGCTCCGTTCGAGCGTGAGCCAATCCTCGAAGGCCTCACCCAGGGCCGGCGCGTTCTCGAAGAACTCCGACGCCTCGTCCGAGCGCCGCGTCACGGTCACGCCGTCCAGCGAAAGCATCCCGGCATCGGATCGGAGTGCATCGCCGTCGGCGCCGAGCGCGGTACGCAGGGCCGACAACAGCGTACGCAGACTGCCCTGCGCCTGCGCCTCCTCGGACCGCGGCCAAAGCATCGCTTGGATCGACGCCCGCGACCGTTCGTGCCGATCTGCGGTCGCCAATACGGCGAGCAAAGCTAACCCCCGGCGGGAGCGGAGGACTACGGGCTCGCCGGTTCCGGCCACCACCGAGACGGCGGCGCCCAACTCGATCCGCAGCATCTTGATCCCCCAGGCTGCTGCATTAGACTCACAGAATTGCATTGTTGCAGTCACAGGATCAAGAAATTGCTTTAAGGTGAAGGACGGGGCATCGCGGAGTGCGTGTGCTCCGGCTGGTGTTCACTTGTGTACCCGTAGCGTTTCCCTGCACTCAGATAGCACGAGCGGATGGAACGGTCGAGCTGTTCCGCATAGGCCTCTTCCAGCTTTTGGAACGCTCCAAAATGCACATCTAGAGGCATATGGAACCCCAAGCTTTCGCTCTAGAACAATCGCTGAAACGATCATTCATACCGATGCTTATCGTTCGATGAGCTGGCCGCGGCGCAGATCGCCCCGGATGAGCGAGGCATACGTCGCGTAGTACGATTTCCGCGTTAGGGCTTTGCTTTTCGTGGAAAGGCCTTCGGGCGAACGGACCGAAGCTTACTCACCGCCCGACGATCTGAAGAAATTGCCCGTAGTCTTCGGCGACCTGCCTTGCCTCTTCGAATGCCCGCGCCCGCTCCTCTTCGAGGCAGCGGAAGTAAGCCTGGATGTACTCAAAGTAGAGCTCGAAATCAGCCCGGATCAGGTCGTGGTACTCGCGGAGGTCTCGCAGATCCGGCGGCATAAACGGCCGCTCCGGCGCATAGCAGGTTTCGGCATGCGCCAAGCCTGGCAGCAAAAGCGACAATAATACAGCAGCATGCCGGATACAGGTGTTCTGTTTGCGCACTGTAACAGGCCTTCGATGCTTGAGAACCGGGCTCTCGCGTGCGTAACAGTGACCCAGAGCAAGGGCTTCAGCAATACAAAAACGCATCTTGCAAACAAAACAGTACTATTGTAGTCATAGCGCATCGGAACCAATGGCTCCGGTGCGCCCAAGACCAAACGAGGGCGCGCTGTGCCAATAGACCTGCAAAAAGAAGCGCCGAATGTGGTCACAGAAGCAGGATTCAAGATGCTCGTTGAATCCGGATACAGTGTCGAAGTCGTGTGCAAGCAGGACGCCTATCGGAAAAACTCCGTTTGGCATGGCGTCTGGCTCTTGCGGGCCGTCAACGAAGACGGGGTCGAGAAGGAACTCGTTACCGCCCGGGCACGCCCTGATGGCGACTTCATACAGCTGCGAGTCTTCAAGACCGTCACAGGCCTCACCTCTTTCCTCATCGATCTCGGCTTCTCGGTGGTGGCGTTCCCAGTCTATGAAGGTCAGCGCTGGACCTACACGCTGGCGGATACGCCGGACCTCGACGAGGATAGCGACAGCTAGCCTTTGCCTTCTGCTGTTCGCGGCTCCGGCCGCTACAACGCAGATGATCTTCACGATGAAGAGCGACGGCTCGCTTTCCCCTTCGAACTCCCAAGATACCTTCGCACGCAACTACAACGACGGGATTGGCCAAGGCGATCCCGACGCGCCGCTGTACATCTTTGGCCGTGACAGCGCCGCCGATGCAGATACCGGCGACGGGTTATTTCGAGTTGCCGCCGTCGCTCCTGTCGCCGTCGTCCCGCGACCCGACATCCTCGCCGCCTTGGACGAGACAGCTCTGCGCTACGCGAGTCATCTGGGCGTGCGTGCATCCGGCCTGACAGTCACCGAGTGGCGCCTCCTCTTCCGCGCCAATATCGAAATCGAAAGCGCCTACGACCAGAGCGCCCGGTCTCGGGTGGGAGCAATTGGTCTTGGCCAACTGATGCCTGGCACCGCCGAAATCCTCGGCGTTGATCCCTTCGACTGGCGCGCCAATCTCGACGGCTCTGCTCGGTATCTGGCCACTCAGCTCGAGACCTTCGGGGACGCGCGCCTGGCGCTCGCCGCTTACAACGCGGGTCCAGAAGCCGTGCGGAAGCATAACGGCATCCCCCCGTATCGAGAGACGCAGGATCACGTTCAGCGGGTGCTGGCCGTGTTCAACAGGCTGGAAGGAGAAACCCCATGAGGCCCCTACCCCTACCTTTGACGGTGCTGACGGTCTTTGTCGCGCTGGCCGATCCCGCCGTGGCGCAATCGATTGATCTGTCGCCTATTCAGGACCTTTTGCAGGGCATCGTGGATGCGCTCACCGGCCCGCTCGGTGTCGTCATCGCCACGCTCGCGGTGATCGGCGTTTTTCTGACTTGGTTCTTCAACATCATTGACCTGCGCCAGGCGCTCTGGGTGCTGCTCGGCGTGGCTGGTGTTGCCGCGGCGCCCACGATCGTGGCCACCGTCTTCAGCTGAGAGGTTGCTTGTGGCCGAACGATCTCCCCTCTTCCTTGGCCTCGTGCGCCCTCCGAAACTCTTCGGTCTGCCGATCATGTATGCCGTGATCTGGCTCTTCGGGTCCGTTCTGCTCTTCGTCTGGACCCAGAGCTTCATCGTCCTCGCCATCGCAGCAGTTCTCTATCCGATGCTCTGGAAAGCCGCCGATTGGGATCCCCGCTTCATTGATGTCGCGATGACCATCCTTCAGGATACGCCCCCAACCCGAAATCGCAAAATCCACGGAGGCGATAGCTATGCCCCGTGATGACGTGACGGAGCGCGACGAGCGTACGCTGATGCCGAAATGGTTTCAGCACGAGAAGCATCTGGCGCATATGCTTCCCTATGTGAGCCTCGTCGATGATCGCACGGTGCGCACCCGCGTGAATGAACTCTTCCAGTGCATCCGTATCACCGGCGTCAACAGCTACACAACCGACGACGACTATCTCGACAAAGTGCGCGCGCTCTTCGCCCGGATCGTTGCGCAGCTCGGCGAAGAATTTTCCTACTACGTCCACAAGGTCTCGAAGGGTATCCAGGTCGATATTGATCCCATCGAGGGCGACACGTTCGCTGCCATGATCGACGCGCAATGGCGCGGAAAGATGGAAACCAGCGGGTTGCGGGACAAGACGCTTACTCTAACCGTTATCCACCGTCCGCCGACCAGAAGCTTCCTGAGCTTCATGCAAAGCCCCTCGCCGGAGCGGTTGAAAGACGAAACTGGCAAGCGGCTGCGTCGATTGAGCGAAGCAGTCGGAATTTTTACCTCCGGTCTGGCGGAATTGAAGCCATCCGTGCTCTCAGCCGGGACCGGAGACCTGGTGGGCTTTCTCGGCGCGCTCAATACGGGCCGGGAACGCCCACTTTTTCACAGCTCGCAGTTCGGATTCCTCGCCTCCTCGGCCGCGAACACGCGCGTGACTTTCTTCGGCGATCATCTTGAGCTGAGCGAGGGCGCTGCCGGGCGCCGCTTCGGCAAGACCTACTCGATCAAGGATTACTCCGAACAGACAAGCTGCACGATGTTCGACACGCTGAACCTGCCCGTCGACATGATCGTCACGCACTCCTTCACACCCGTGAACACGAACATGACGATCTCGCGGATCAAGCGGCAGGTGAAGCAAATGCAGGCCGCCGATGACGCGGCAGTCTCGCTCCGCGAAAACCTCTCCTTCCTCGCAGATGATCTCGAGGCCAAACGCGCGAGCATGGGCGATCACCACATGGTGGTCACGGTTTTTGCCGAAACCCTCGATGCGCTGGAAACCCTCGGCGCCGAGATTGTGAATGCCGCTGCGTCCGAGGGCGTGACCATGGTGAGTGACCGCTTCGGTGCGAACACGCATTTCTTCAGCCAGCATCCCGGCAATCAACCCAAACGGCTCCGCGCAAGCACGATCACCAACCGCAACTTCGCCGATTTCGCGGCCTTCCATCGGACGCAACTTGGCAAGCAAGGCGATGAGGTCTCTTGGGGCAAGGTGATCTCGCTCTTCCCCACTCCGGAAAGGAGCGCCTATCTTTTCTCGTTCCACGAGGCGGGATCGCCTAAGAAAGAACCCACCAGTGGCCACACGCTCATCATGGGACGGTCCGGCTCTGGCAAATCAGTTCTTGCAGCCTTCCTCATGACCCAGGCCAAGCGCGCCGGGGCGCGGGTCTTCGTCTTCGACTATCGCCAGGGCATGGAAATGGCGGTGCGTGCCAATGGAGGCCGCTACACGACCATCCAAGGCGGCATGCCCACGGGTCTCAACCCGCTCTGGACCGAGACCGACAGCCGCGGCATCGCCTGGCTCGCCTACTGGTTCGGCACGCTCCTCCACCGCGAAGACAAACCGCTCACACCGGCCCAGACCAATCGTATCATGGAGTGCGTCCGTCAGAACGCCCAAGCCACCGACCCGGGCTTACGGGATTGGCAGAACTTCGCCTCGCTCTTCATGTCCATGGATGATGACGGGGATCTGAACCAACGCGTTCTTGAATGGGCCGGAAAGGGCCGGTTCGGCTGGATCTTCGGACACAGCCTTGAAGACACCTTCTCGCTTGATGGCGACATGGTTGGCTTCGACCTCACAGGCATTCTCGACAGCGAAAGCGACAAGGAGCGCATGGCGCTCCTGAGCTACCTCTTCCGTCGGATCGAGCGGAAGATCGAGGACCGCCGCCCGACACTCATCATCATCGACGAGGCCTGGAAAGCGCTCGACAACGCTTATTTTGCCGAGCGCCTATCCCAGTGGCTCGTCACGGCCCGGAAACAGAACACCGTCGCTGTCATGATGACTCAATACGCGAGTCAGCTTGAACGTACGCGCACCGGCAAGACCATCGCCGAGGCCGTGCCGACACAAATCCTCCTGCCGAACATCCGGGCCAATGCCTCTGACTATGCGATGCTCAATCTCTACCAAAAAGAGCTCGATACGCTCCTGAACACTGGCACCAACTCCCGACTTGCGCTCATCCGCGATGACCAGGGCTCGGTCGTCATCGATGCCGATCTCAGCGCACTCGGACCCAATCTCACCATCCTTGGCGGTATGGAGGCGGGCGAAAAGCTCGTCGGCACCGATTACCGCGACCGACCCGATTTCTGGAAGCTCCTTTCATGAAAACACTGTCCCTCGCTCTGCTGACTTGCGCCCTGGCCGCCTGCTCCAACTACCGCGAACCGGAGGCAAATTGCTTTGCCCTTGTCTCTCAGGGCCCAGCCCCGCTCGACTGCAACTTCCAAGCGCTTGGCGGTGCCAACTTCCGGGACCTTGTCAATGAGTAGACCCCTGGTCGCCATGCTACTTCTGATCGGCGCATCGACTTTCGCGCTTGCGCAAGGCGTGCCGGCAACTGACGGCGGGCTGACTGCGCGCGATCTGATCGAAACGGCCGACCGGGAAGCCGATCTCGCCGTGCAGCGCAAGACGCTGACGGTCCAGGAACAGATTTCCCAGATCGAACGGGAGCAGCTCGCGGTTCTGGACGCCATTCTCGGCGCGCAAACGAGCTTCGACAGCGCCTCCATCACTGGCATGGTTGCGGACCTTGAAGGCGGAAACAACGATGCCGAACGCTCGGTGGCTTCCGTCTACGGCACGGCTGACATCGACCCAAACCCCGCGGGCGATCAGATGTTCGGGGATGCGGCGGAGAATATCGAAGAGCTCATCATCCGCGTGGCGCAGGAAACTCATGGGCGACCCGGTATCTCTGCCGCCGGTCTCTCGGTCGTGCAGTGGCGCGCACTTCTCCAAGCGCTGATCTGGCAGGAGAGCCGCTTCGTGATACGCGCCGAAAGCCCTGTAGGCGCCTATGGTCTCACCCAGATCATGCCAGGCACGGCAAGCGATCTCGGCATCAACCCAGAATACCGCACCAGCCCCTACCTCCAGGTCGAGGGTGGCGCGCGGTATCTGTCGGATCAGCTCGCCCGCTTCGACGGCAACGTCATCTTTGCGCTCGCGGCTTACAACGCCGGACCCGGGCGCGTCGTCGAATATGGCGGCGTGCCGCCCTTCCGGGAAACCCAGCACTACGTCACCGTCATCCCGCAACAATACAATGCGTATTTGGCGCGGATCGGTGGAATCGAGGCGCTCGGCACCATCGACCCCTCGCTCCTGGCGAACTCAAACCTCTCGCTGACCGGCGCAAGCGCGGCGCTCTATGGCGACAATTCGCCGACCGCCGTCCGACAAGCGGCACTTCGCGTGCGCGATATCGTGACACGCATCGGCACCACGGCGGACGTGCAGGAGTCGATGGCGCTGAACACGTATGCGCGCGCCGAATTGGTCCGACTGATCGCGGCGATAATACGGCTTCAGGCAGCCCGCACCCAACCTTGGAGCGCCGAACAGATGCGCTTGGCGGCCGCCCGAATGCGAGAACAAGACTTCATGACTTTCATCATAAAGGAACTGGACTGATGCGCACCGAACCGCGTCTCAAGGCCTTTCAGACACTGACGGTCACCGCGCTACTGCCGCTCAGCGGCATCGCCTTTTCCGCGACCTTCGCTCCCGTTCCGGCCCTCGCTCAAGGTGTCCCGGTCGTCGACACCCAAAACATCGCCCAGAACATTCAACAGCTGCGCCAGATGATCGAAGACGAGATTCTGCAGAACGAACAGCTCCTGCAGTTGCGGGAACAACTTACCACGCTCACCGATCAATTGGCCGAATTGCAGCGCACCTACGAGGCCCTGACCCGTCTCGCAGAACTGCCAGAAGTGATCGCCACGGAAATGGAAGTCGAACTGAACGGCATCCTCGATCAGGAATTCGGGGATATCCAGGCGACGATCCAGGCTATCCGCAGTGGCGACTTTTCCGGGCTAAGCGGTTCAGGCGCCGCCGAGATCGAAACCCAGATGGACCGCGTATTGGCAGAACTGGGTTTTGATGAGGACACGCTCCGCGACATGGCCACCAGCGGCAATGCCGGAGCGGAACGCATCGCAACACAAGCGACCACCGGAGCGCTCGTCTCCGCGGCCGCCCAAAACAGCTATGACGATGCCGGCCAGTCGCTCGAGCGCGTGGAGCGCCTCGTCGGGCTCATTGATGACATGGATGAGCTCAAGGAAAGCGTCGATCTCAACACTCGTGTGACCGCCGAACTCGCCATTGCCCTCGTCGCGATGTGGCAGCTCGACGCCGTGCAGACCGTGGGCGACGGCACCGGCGGCGTCATCGACGCGGCCACAGTCGCCGAAGAACAGAACTTCATGGAGTTCACCATTCCAAACCTGGGTGACTGATCGTCGAGGCATGTGACGTTGAACAGTGAACGCGAGATCATCGAAGAGGAACTGGTCTACGGTGCCTTGCGTCGAGAGCGTCTCTGGCAACGCCTGGGCCTCCTCGGATTGATCTTCGGGCTCATCGGCTGTCTCGGCGCGGTCATGGTCGCGATCCTGGATGTCGACCCACCCCCAGTCGTCGTTCCGTATGATCCCGAGACCGGGTTCGCACTGCCCGAAGCGTCCGTCGGGGCCACGCAAGTCACGGGCAATCAGGCCGTGATCGAAGCGGAGATCTTCCGCTACGTGACAGACCGCGAGGTCTACAACCAGCTCGACAATGACGTTCGGATACGCAGCGTCCTACAGCGCTCCGATGGTCGTGCGAACGCATCCGTCATGGCGCAATGGAACAGCGCAAACCCGCAATATCCGCCAACAATCTATGGCGAGAGTTCCACGCTCGATGTCGAAGTCCTGAGCATCAACCTGATCGGTGAAAACCGCGCGACGGTCCGGCTCCGCAAACAGCTCACCTCCATTCAAGGGACCCAAGCCGGCCTCTTCACCGCAACACTCCTCTTCGAATTTCGACCGGAGACCGCGCGCACCATCGATCAGGTCTGGACCAACCCCTTCGGCTTCACCGTGCTCGAATACGCGATCCGGTCCGACAGATTGGAGAATTGATATGCGACGCATCGGACATGGCGTTTTGATCCTGATCTTCATAGCTTCCAAGGTCTTTGCCGAAGCGACGCCGCGCCGTGGCGCGCACGATCCGCGCGTCCGGATCGCGACCTACCAGGAAGGCCAGGTCTTCCGCCTGAACATATCGCTCACCCATGTAACGACCATCGAGTTTGGCGACGGGGAAACCATTCGGTCGATCCTCTCAGGCGACACCGAAGGGTTCGAACTCGACGGCGTTCCCGGCGGTCAGGCCTTTGCCATCAAGCCGCTCGCCCGCGGCGTCCACACCAACGTCACCGTCTACACCAACCGCCGAAGCTACTATTTCAACGTCCAGGAAGTCTCGACGCCCACCTTCTACGTTGTTCAGTTCCGCTATCCGGATGACGAACGACGCCTGCGGAATGTCGTCGCCGCGCAAGCGCCGAACTACAATTACGGTGCCAGTGATCAGAATGAAATCACCCCTCTTCGTGTCTGGGATGACGGCACCTTCACCTACTTCCGGTTCGCCCGGAACGCTTCGGTGCCCGCCATATTCCGGTACTCGAACGGGCGCGAACGGACGGTCAACACGCAAGCCACCGAAGCGGGCGTTCTCCGCGTCTCGGGCGTAAGCGCGCAATGGGTGCTGCGCCTCGGTGATATCGTGGTCTGCATCCAATCCAATGCCCTGACGGGAGGCTCTTCATGAGTGAAGATCCAAACCATCCCGACGTGTCCGAACGCCTTGCCAGGCTCGAAGCCGGCGCCTCCGGCAGTCCCGTCACCGCGACTCGCCGCTCGCCCCTGACGGCCCTCTTGATTGTGGTACTGATCGGCCTCGGCGGCACCGTACTCTACCTCTTGGATCAGCCCGAGGAAGAGGTGATCCTGCCTACCGCCACACCAGACGAGTTCCAACCCGAAGGCGATGGTTTCGGCACCATCGAGCCGTTCGTCCCCCGTGGACCGGCAGAGCCGGAAGTCGTGGAGGTCCCTGCCCCCGCACCGGAGCCCAACGCCGAACTCCTGGCACAGATCGCGGCTCTGCAAGCCCAGATCGAAACCATCCGGAACGCGCCTGATCCCGTCGGGGAAGAAGACACGACGGCGGCAGACGCCATCAACGCGCTGACCGCGCAGCTGGCGGAGCTACAGGCCGCCTCGGAGGCCGCGCAGCAGCAATTCGCGGATGAGTTGGAAGCCCGGGATCGCGAACTGCAACAGCTGCGCATGGACCTCGACCTGGCTCAGCTAGAGGCCCAACAGCCCATCCCGGCCACGGCGGATCCGACCGACGACGAGTTTCGACGCATGGAGGAGGAACGGCGACGCCAAGAGGAAGAAGCGCGCCGACTGACCGAGCTCCAACGCCGAGCCGAGGAAGAGCGCGCCTTCGAGGAGCGCCGCATCCTCTCCCCGGTCATCGCCTTCGGCGGCGCCACGGGAGGTTCAGAAGGCGCGGAACTGACGGAGCGCACCTTGAGCGATGCGGCCGACTTCGTTTTGAACGGCGCCTCACCAAGCCCCGTCACACAATCCGAGGTCATCGCCAACCCGGCAAATACCGTCATTCAGGGCACCGTGATCCAAGCTGCATTGGAAACAGCGATCACAAGCGAGTTGGCCGGACAGGTCCGGGCCATCACCTCGGAGAATGTCTACAGCTATGACGGCACCCGCCTACTCATTCCCGCCGGGTCTCGGCTGATCGGACGGTACCGCTCAGGGGTGGATATCGCGCAGCGCCGCCTGACCATCGCTTGGGACCGGGTCATCCTTCCCGGCGATCAGTCCATCCAAATCAGCGCCTTCGGGGCCGATGAACTTGGCCGCTCTGGCACGACAGGATTTGTCGACACGCGTTTTGCCGAACGCTTCGGATCCGCCGCACTCATCTCGCTGATTTCGGCTGCGCCGACCGTCGCGACCAATGAAACGGAAGACGAACTCGCCGAAGATGTCCTCGAAGACATTGGCGACGATCTCGCCGACGCCACCGACAGCGTGATTGGTGAGTATCTGTCCATCGGCCCCGTGATTTACGTGGACCAGGGCGCGCGGATCACCGTGATGGTGGACCGGGACCTGGAGATCTTCTGACGATGTCACTCAGCTACCTTCAAGCCTCCATCGACAAGCTGGAAGATGCCAAACGCGAGAACGTGATCGAGATCTGTATTAATCCGGATGGATCTTGTTGGGGGGAGTTCCAGGGCAACCATTTCATGCATCGCTTGGATCAGACGCTGACGGAAGATCAGATCAAAGACCTCGGCAACCAGATCGCCTCGGATGCCTCTACGCCACTTTCTAAAGATCGGCCGATTGTCTCGGTTTCGATCGCGTATCGCGACCGCCCGATCCGCGCCCAGGTCATCACACCGCCTGCCGTCAGCCGGGGTATGTCGATCAGCCTGCGCTTTTTCTCAAGCCTGCCGCTTGAGTCAATCGAGCTCGGCTTCCTCTATGGCACCGAGCGGAAGTTGGAAGAGCTGCGGCAGGAGAAGAACCGCCAGCTTCGGGAAGTGGTGATTAGCGGCGACATCGAAGCGGCGATCCGGCATTGCGTCGAAAACAAACTCAATATGATCGTCTCCGGCGGCACCTCGACTGGCAAGACAGTCGCTGCGCGGAAGATCCTGTCTTACGTCAGCGATGACGAGCGGATTGTAACGATTGAGGAGGCCGCTGAGCTTCTACCGAAGCAGCCGAACGCTGTGACGCTGATCTCAAACCGGGATGCCGTAAACCAAACCGCTGATGTTCTGCTCACCGCGACGCTTCGCATGCGGCCAGATCGCATCATCCTGGGCGAAGTGCGCGGCAAAGAGGCCATGACCTTCCTCGAAGTTATCAACACGGGTCATGGCGGCTCCATGACCACGCTCCACGCCGAAACACCGCAATTGGCGGTCCAGCGCCTAGCCATCGCAGCGCTCAAGACAGACGTCCCGATCTCTTACCGCGATATGATAGACTACATCGAAAGCTCCATCGACGTGATTATCCAGGCCGGCCGCAAGGACGGAAAACGGGGGATTACAGAGTTTTATCTTCCGGGCACATCATTTGAGGAGAGCGACACGTGAAACGCTATGAGCCGAAAATCCTAACGTTCTCGCCGACTGAAAAGGCCTCGATGGAAAAAACAGAAGACATCCTTTTCACCTACACGATTGAAGGTTGGGAGATTATCTCCGCTACGCAAATGCAGGGATTGCAACCGATCCTAACGGTCGTCTTGCAACGAGAAATCTTAGAAGATGAGTACAAGCAGATTATGGAGAAACGGGCATGAGCTGCTTCAAAGCAGTTCTCATGGTTGCGGTGCTTTCGGCTCCATCATTGGCTTTCGCCCAGGGCTTGGTTCCGACAATGGAGCAACAAGTCGAATTCTGCCAAGAGCGTCCCAAGGAGCCTGAATGGATGGGTAGGTTGCCGTCGCGGGAGAACTACAAGCGCTTGGTGATTCAAACAATCTATCGCGCCCAGGGCCTCGAGCGCGTCGTCGAAGCTGGCGAGTGCTCCTGTGCAACGCGTTTCCCGTCCTGGGAGGCCGCAGTTCAGCACTTTAGCGACCGGTACCTCGGCGCTGATCGAAACGTGATGCGAGACGCGGAAGATCGCTATTTGACCCGGTTCAACAAGCTTCGGTCAGCTGCAAGGGAAATCTGCGAAGCAGCCGGAAACTGGTGAGATAGGGGTAAGACATGAGCGTTGTGTCCTACATCGTCGACGAAGCTCAAGGGTTTCTCGATGATGCGGCAGAAACCCAATTTGGCGCCGTCGCGGCCACGGTCGGCACGATTACGACCTTGGGTGCAACGCTGGTTCTCATCTTGGTCTGCATCAACATGGTCTTCCTGTATCGCGCCATGGACGGTCGAACAGCTTTCTGGCTCGCAGTGAAAATCGTCCTGATCGGCATTTTCGCGCAGAACTGGACCCAATTTAACGCACTCTCCGCAGCGATCCTGAGCGGTATCGACAGCATTGCCGGATCGCTGATTGCTGCAGTGGGCGGCGGCGCACCAGGCCCATCTGGAACATACGCCGAAGAATTCGATCGCATGATCGCTCGTTTCGGTGATTACTTGAATGCAGCCGGAGAGGAACTCAACTGGATGGCCGGTGCAATTCTCTCTAACCTTGGCGTCTTCCTTCTCTCGCTCCTCGGAGCACTTGCCGCCTTCCTCATGGTCGCCTCGCGCCTAATGATCGCGCTCTTGCTCGGTCTCGCACCGATCATGATCTTCCTGACGCTCTTTGAAGTTACGAAGGACTATTTCGCCCGGTGGCTGTCGGCGGTCGTTTCCTTTGCCCTGTATCCGATCATCATCGCTGGCGTGTTCTCAACCATCACTGGCGTTTCAACAGCTCTCCTAGGCGAGCTTGGCGATCCAACCGCCGCCCCCAACATTGGTGCTCTCGTTCCCTTTTTCATGATGGTTCTGATGGCGAAGGGCTTCATCATCGCGACACCTTTCATTGTGCGCGCCGTTTCCGGAAATATCATGGTGCCAGCGATTTCCGGCGGTCTTGGCGGAGCCTATGCCTTCGGTCGCGCTGCCTTTGGCTCGCAGCAAGCACAGAACAGATACCTCACGGGAGGCGCGACAGGATCTGAATATGCCGCTCTGCGTGCCCGCGCCTTAATAGGCATAGCTCCCATGCCGGAACGCAGATACTTCGGGGCGGCACCAAACCAACCGGTTGCCAGCCCCACTCAAAACCCGGCAGACACCAGCTCCGCGGCACGGTATCAAGCTCAGCTTGAGAGGAACAAACGGCTTGATCGCAATTAATGTCGCCAGGCTTGGGAGAAGTCACTGAAAGCAATGCTGTAGGCTGTTCAAAGCGGCGTTATCTCTCAGCGCGCCACGATCCTCTCAGCCCGCTTCGAAGCACCCGCAATCTCCCCTTCGAGCCGATCCAACTCGCTCAGAGCGTCCTGAACAACGGCTAGGTCATCCTCACTCGCAGCCTCGACATCGAATTCCGCCTGAGCGCCAAAATCCATCTCGAACTGCCGCTGATCGTCCGCGATCACCGCTGCGCGAACTTGCCGCCCGTCCGGAGCTGCTTCCGGGTAAGCTGGCACGTTCGCACCATACGCGCCAATCCCCATCCGCGCCTCGAAATCCTTCTCCGTCAAGCCCGCGCCCCTCGGCGCTGTCGGCGTCGCTCGCACGCTTAGCGGCAGCTTCCCCATCGGGGGGACCGGTCCTTCCGGAAACGGTAGCTCCCCCTTCTGCGCGGCATGAATGCTCTTGAAGAACTGGTCCTCGAAATACACCACGCGCTTGGCCTTCACCGGCATCTGGGCATCGACGACGACAATGATCTCGTCGAGCGGCAGCCGTCGCGCCTCGTCCTCTGGCAAAAGCGAGACCTCTTCTGTACGCTCTGACTGGCTGCGGCCTTCGAAGGGGTTCTTGCCGATGGCGCGGGAGCGTGTGACTACGGTCTTCGTGGTCTTACCGACGGCCTTGCTCAACTCCTCGACGGTCTTCTCGTCAGAGGGTGTGAGGTAAAGCTTGATGCCGGCGTTGCCCTGTAGCGCGCGCCGCGTGTTCTCGCCGTAGATCTCGTCGATGGCGGGGATAGTCTGGGTGACGATCGCGAGATGCCCGCGATACTGGCGCAGGATCTCGATGCTTTCGGCGACGATCGGCATCTTGCCGAGCCGGTTGAATTCGTCGAGGAGGATCATCACCGGCCAAGGCTCGTCAGGGCCCGGTTCTTTGTCCTGAAGCGCCGAGAGTAGGTCCGAAAAGAACAGCCGGATCAGTGGTGACAGCGGTTTCACCATGAGCGGCTGGACCACGAGATAGACGCTTAAGGGTTTCTTGCGGATCGTCCGGAAGTCGAAATCCGACACTGCTGTGGCCGTGTCGATCGCCGGATTCTGCCACTGATCGAGGCCGGAGGTCATCAGGAGCGAGACATAGGAGGTCAGCGTGTCGTTGTTGGTCGAGGCGAGCCGGGTGAAGATCAGTCGTGCCGCCGGGTTCCGGACCTCATGGGCGCGGGCGAGGTATTCCTTCTGCTTGTGCCCGCCTGAGGCAGTGATCCGGTAGATCTCGCCGAGGGTCGGGCGGTGCCGCTGGAACGCCAGAAGGCCGGCGGCGACGAAAAGATCGATCCCGCCTTTCAGGAGGCCCTGCACCCGGTCGTTGTCGTTCTGCAGAAAAAGCGTTGCGAGCAGGAGGAGTTCCATCTGCTGGCGTGCGGGATCTTTCAGCTCGTAGATCCTCAGAAGCGGATTATAACGATGGGTGCGCTTGGTCTCCCAGTCGGTCGGCGCGAAGCGGAAAACCGTGTCGCCCGCCGAGGCTCGGTGGCGCGCCGAAGCCTCATAACATTCGCCCTTCACGTCGAGAACGACCGCCGAGCCTTGCCAGGTCAGGAGGTTCGGGATCACGAACCCAGTGGTCTTGCCGCGCCCGGTCGGCGCCACGATAAGGGCATGCGGGAAGGTCTTCGAGCAGAGCAACGGCGCGCGGGAGGTGGGCTTGCCAAGTTTGCCAATCACGAAGCCGGTGCCCGGCGGGCCGAAGAACCCGTTCCGCTTCATCTCCCGACGGGTCTGCCAATGGGTATAGCCAAAGCGAGTGAGGGCTGAGCCGGACATTGCCAAGCTCATCAGAAGACCCAAGACGCCGGTCCCGCCCATAATCAGGTTGACCAACCGAAAGTCGTCCGGACGGGTCTCCCGGAGCCCCAGGTAGTTCTCGGCGATGTAGATAAAATTGGGATTCGCCTGAAACCCCAGATCACGGAAGGTCAGCATGGCCGAGGCGATGACGTAGCCGACCGCCACCGCGACGAGCGTCACCAGAAACACGCCGACGGCGAGCCTCCCTTTGCCGAGACCGCCCATTAGTGCGTATCCCCGCGCTCTTTCTCACCATCGGTAAGATCAGCGCGGTGGAGTTCGTATTCCCGGTCGGCGATCTCTTCGACAACGACCCTAGCCGCCTCGCTTTTCGCGGTTGTCTCATCTGATTGCAGGTAGACTTTCGCGGCGTAGAGACGATCCAGACGGTTCGTGATCTGCTCCCGCAGGACCTCCGCGTCGCCGTCGCGCAATCGATCGATCTGCTCTGCATCAAGCTCCCGCTCGACCGCCTCGCGATAGGTCAGCCGCTGATCGGCATCCGGGAAGGGTTCGGACATCTCGCCTGACCTCTCATGCTCGAGAACCCGCCGCACTTCCGGATCGAGAATGCGTGCTCTAACGGCCTCCGTCGCCTCCCGCGCTCCCGTCTCCGACAGGGCGCGATCGCTCAAAGCCGCGTCGCGCTCCTCGTCAATCACACCATCCTCTCGAAGCACCTCGTTCCTTTCGAGGGTGATCCCGAGCTGCACATGAGCCCGGTTCAAAGCCTCGCGGGCAGCCTTGAGGTCGGCGCGACGCTCGAGATTGAGCCCATCGGTCTCCGCCACGCGCTGCAGATCATCGGCGATCCATTGGCGCTCAAGCGCGGCGTTCTGCGCCCCAGTCTCCATTCGTGCGATCACGACGGAAGACC
The DNA here is from genome assembly GCA_039024825.1 of Pseudomonadota bacterium. Lineage (GTDB taxonomy): Bacteria > Pseudomonadota > Alphaproteobacteria > Rhodobacterales > Rhodobacteraceae > Shimia_B. The sequence continues at coordinate 33,691 of JBCCPQ010000001.1, read as the reverse complement.
GGATCCCGGTGCCTCTGAGCGCGGTATCGATCTGCGCCCGGACGTCCGGTTCCTGAAGCCGCGTGATCTGGTCCCGGTCGATATTCGTCTCGGAATAGACCCCGCCCTCGGACGGCCGCTCGGTGAGCGTCACCGACCGCAGCCCCAGGGGCTGCATATGGGCGAGCCGCGCCTGGATCTCGTTGAGCTTGCGTTCCAGCTGCGGACGATCCGTCTCGGGCTTCTCCGCGATCATCCCCTGGACGCGTGCGACCTGGTCGGCATAGCGGGTTCTCAACTCATCGAACGACTGCTCCTCGGCCATGTAGACGTCTCCTTGAAGGGTGAGTTTCCCGCCCTGCGCCAGGAGCTCCCCGGCCCGGAAGAGGGCGTCGGAGATGTCCTCCCGCGTCTCCCGGGAGGCCTCCGAGGCCAGCGCGTGATAGACAGTCCTTGTATTGGCGATCTCCGCCAGAGCGCGCTCTAGGTCCGCCCCAATACGGGGCCGCGGCTCTGGCACCCTGCCCTCTTCCTTTGCGGCGTAGACCTCGCGGGTTCGCGGCGGGTAGTGCACGACACCCCGGTCGATCCGTCGCGTGGCTTCCAGCCGGACCCCGAACCGCTCGGCTTCTTCGACCATGGCGAGGCGGAAGTCGTCGTAGTTGAACCGGTGGTCGCGGCCGAGGAAGAAGAACTCCCCCTCCTGAGACCGCCGGTTCAGGACGATATGGGCATGGGGATGCGCCCGGTCCTCATGGACCGCGATGATGTAGTCGAAATGCCCCTCATCGGTTCGGAAGAACCGCTCCGCGACATTGGCGGTGATGTCACGCACGTCCTAACCGCGCGTCCCGATCGGGTAGGACAGAAGCACGTGTGTGGTCTGCCCAAGCTTCGGTTTGAACCCCGCGCTCCAGCGTTTCGCGAAGCGCTCCGTCAGCTCCTTGATCTCCTTGTGGTCGAGCCTCGCTTTGCCATCGAGGAACCCGGAACTGTCGACGATATGAGTGGACTTCGTGGTCAGGTAACCAAGCTGGTTTGAGAGCTCGGATTTTGAATGCGTGCCGCCACCCCGGATCGCCTTGAAAACCGCCGCGCGATGTCCCGCCGCTGCGCGGATGAGCTGCCGCTGCTTAGCAACATGCAAGCCCTGCATCGAGCCCCGGATCCGGCTCCAGCCATCCCGGAGAACCTCACCGGTCACGTCGTTGACGGCATCATTCAGCCGCATGGGCAAACTCCCTCAGCGCGGCTGCGGCTTCAAGCTGCATCGCGTCCCGGCGGCGGCGCACGAGCAGGTCGATCTCGTCGGCGGAATCGAGAATGAACCGCGCGAGGCCGCGCAATTGAGCGAGCTGCAAGTCGGAAAAAACGACCGCCCCCTGCCCAGTCCTGTTGGCCTCGGCCATACGTTTGGAGAGCTGCACAACTCCATTGCCGACTTCATGCAGCGAGGTTCGGTACCGCTCCATTTGCTGCGCTAGTTCAGTGTCCGGAACAAAGGTCCCGCCGGCAGACTGGATCAGCCGTCTCAGCCCATCAGTGCGGGTCTCGATCCCCGCTGCAGCAAACACGGCATCCAATGCCTCGAGCTCCTCCGGCGTCAACTTCACGGTCACCGCCGCAGTCGCCACGGCAGTATCTTTCTGCCGTTCGGCATCGGCTTTCAGCGTGTATTGGATGGCTCTCTGAGAGACCCCAAACCGCTCCGAGAGATCCGCCGTCGAGATGCCTTCCGCGGCCTCGCGTACAATCTCCATCTTCTGGTTAGCTGTTAGTCGTTTCGTCTGGGACACGCGAAGAAAGCCCCCCTATTTCCTGCCACCTTCAGCAGCGACCTCTCTACAATCACAAAGCTAATGCTCTGTGTCAATAAAGTATGATTGATACTTTGACGTATTTCTGTATGCGGGCCGCTTTTCGTCGAACTCTTGGGTGTCGAGGCGGTCGATGAGAAGCCGAGACCGACGCCGCATGGTGCCCGCCTCGCCGCTTCCCAATTCCGGGACTTCCGCCCGGCCCTTCTTGTGCCCGCGCAGGAGGTTCTGACCGAACATGCAAATGTTCGGACGGAAACGAGGGGGCGGCGCAAACCTCCTGGGATGGGGCGGTCCGGCGGGGTCAAGGGCGGCCAGATTTGGCCGGCCAAATCTCTGCCGGAAAAACCCGGAAGGCGGAGCCGACGGGTTATTCCGGATGGCCCCCTTGAGGCCGGTGGACCGCCCTGTCACGGACCATCACTGTTCTTTCCCTCGGGACGGCTTGCGGTCCCGCCAGCCATGACGCGAGCCGGGCCACCGGCCCGGCTCTCCTTCGTTCGCGCAGCGCTCCCGGTAACGGGACAGGGCCGCCTGAAGACGGCCCCTCTGCGAGACGGATCAGGCCTCGGGTTCTTTGGCGCTCGGTGGGAACATCACCAGCTCCTGGACCGCGACAGGGAAGTCGAGCTTGAGGCTGAAGAATTCCGAGCCGTCGCCGCTGCGGGTGTTGCGAAACATGGCGCCGACGCGCTGGAACCGGGTGCGTTCCTGGCCGTCGCTGTTGGTGAACTTGACGGGAACGGTTGCGACATAGTGGTTGGTCATTTGGATCTCTCCTTGTTGCGATGGGGATCACACAGCACGGGGGCAAATGGACCGGGCGCAAGCGCAAATGCGGAGGGTCCGCGGGCCTGCCCGTGGAAGCCGTATTTGTGCTTGCCGGAGCGCCAGCGAAGGGCACGACTGGACCGCCCCCGTGCGATCCACATCGATGAGCAAGAAGGAGAGATGCGAGTGAGCGGACGCATTGCTGCTTTGACCTGTTGCCGGACCACCGATAAGTCCCGCCATCAACGGCTCACCGCGATTCCGCGTCCGTAAGCGTGTCCGTCCCACCGGAACGATACGGTCGTGTCCGGCCTCCGTCTCGACCATCGTTGCTGCGCGGCTCAGGAGCTGGTGATGTTCTTGCCAAGAGATCAGTTCAGCAGAGGAGGCACCGCCTGCCGAGTGGCCGCGGTTGGAACACCCCGTCGGATCGCGACCGAAGATCATGCACCCAATGTACCACTCCAATCGACCTCACTCCCTTGAGAACGACAAAAGGGCCGCCCGAAGGCGACCCTCTCCATCTCAGCTATCCACTGACTTCTTCGCCGGGTCCGCAACCCGCATGACCGTCAGCCCCTTTGCATCGGCCTTCTGCCCGAGGTTCAGCGCCACGCCGTTGCCCCCGAAGAGAACGACCCCGGTCGCCGCGAACTTGTCGTCGAGCATCTCTTCATTGCATTTGAACGGTGCCGCCCGCCCGTGCGCCGACCAGCGCGGGTCGAACCGTGCTTGCGGAATACCCCGGGCTCGCGCCCACCGAGCGGCGATCATCTCCGCTCCGTGCTTCCCTCCCTTGTGGCAGAGAAAGATTTCCTGGTTGCGGTTCTGTTTGATCCGGTCCCGGACCTTGTCGAGCGTCGAGAAGATGACGTCGATATCGGTCCAGTCGGTGGCACCCGAGACGATCAGGGGCACGCCGTGGACTTTCGACTTCGCCGCCGTCTCCCGGTCGTGCTGCTCGAGGAGCTGCTTTGCCTCGAAGACCGCGCCGGTCTCCTGAGCTTTCGTGCTTGCCCGCGATCCTGCCGCCGGGATGAAGGCATGTCCCGTCTCGACCTCGTAGCATTCAGCGGCTGCCTCGCTCATAGTCTCAATTGCGCAAACGATCTCGCGGAGGTGCAGAAAACGGCCCTGCGCCTCTTCTAGCGCGGTCTCGGCAATCTCCGATCCGTCATGGCTTTTCGCCAGGGCGCCGATCTTGTCGGCGGTCCGGTCGAGCTCTTTGCCGAGAGCGATCTTCCGGCGCTGCAAGATCGTCGCGAGCCCGTGGGCCAGTGGTTCGATCTCGGTCTCGAGCCCAGTATTCCGCAACTGGCCGAGCAGCGTCTCGAAAGTTTCGCGGATGATGCTGTCGGTCAGCGCTTGATCGTTGGGGATTGGAAGGTGGGCATCCTTTTCGGTCAGCCCGAAGAGTTCAATGGTCTCGTAGGTGTTCGCTTGGTCGTAGGCCATGTCTTTTCTCCAGATGTCGGTTGATCGACCACCACGGGAGTGTGGTGGCATGGCCGTACGTCTGGGTTCCGGATCTGCCCGGGTCAGGGACGGCGCAGCCGCCGGCCTGCCGGGCGCAAAAGTTTTCAAAGCGGCGTGGGTGGCAACAGGCGCGACCTACCGCACTGCAAGACGCTCCACATACGCGCTAACCCCTGCCGAAAAGTTTTGCGATCCTTGAGGTGGGCTGATTTGGGGGCCATCCGGAGGATATGCTTCCGCGCTCATGTGTGTGGTGTGTGGGTAGGTTTGCCCGACGCGAGCAGGCAAGCGGCGCGACCGGGCGCGGGAGGCGGATGAAGCGGAGGGAACGTTTTGGCTCTTGGCCAAAACTGACCGAAGCGCAATCCGGCGGAGCGGCCGGGGAGCGCCGCGCTCGCGAGCCGGGCAAGCCGGGATGCCGGATGCAACGCCGCGGTGAGGCCGAAAGGCCGAATGCGCGACAGGCCAAGGGCCTGTTCTCCTTTGCGACACGCGAAGCCGAGCTGGGGAGGCCGTCAGGCTAAGGGACGCGGGCATCGAACGACGTTGTATTTCCATTGTCGCGGACCCAGTTCGATGGTAGTCTATTGGAATGCCGAGGGATCCGCTATGAGTGTCCAAAAGCAGACTGTCAGCTTCACCGATGCGGCCTACACCTTTGCCAAGGAGCTGGTGGAAGCCGGCGAATACCCCAATATAAGCGCCGCTGTGTCTGGCGAGCTCGCCAAGGCCAAGGCCGAACGGGAACGGGAGACCGCCCTATTCGAAACGGAGCTGAAGCGGCGGATGTCGCTGCCGCTGGACCAATGGGAGCCGGTGGGGGAAGCTTCGAAAGTGACAGCGGGTGCGCGAGACCATCTTGCCAAGATCAAGCGCAAGTCCTGATGCGCCTTGTCCGGCACCCGTTCTTTGAGCGGGATCTCATCGGCATCGTCGATCACATCGTTGACGTCACCGATAGCAACACAGCGGCCGCCGCGAAGGGACTGGATGAAATCGACGCAATGATCTCGACCATCGCCAAAAACCCGATCTCGGGAGTGCGTCTCAAAGGCAGTCTCGATGGCTGGCTCGTGCGGCATGGTGGCTCGGGGCGCCGACTGACCATCGTGTTCAAACCAGATGTCGCTGCGGGCGTCATCGACCTCGCCCTCGTGGCGTTCGGCGGGCGGGATTGGGTCAAGCTTGCATCGGTCAGAAAGCAGTTCTCAGAGTAGCCTTTGATGGAGAGCTTAAACGAACAAATCGAACGCAAAAGGGAGCCACGTTTCCGCGGCTCCCCGAAGTGATCGGTACTGCGACCGATCCATCTGCTCGATGGTCTATGAAACAGCGTCCTTGAGTTAGGCGACCAGCGACAGGCCGGCACTCTCGCCCTGCTCCCGCTCCCCGTTGTCGACGAACGGAATGATCGAGAAGGTCTGACCGCCACGCTGCTCCTCGTTCTGCACGGCGTTCACGCGCAGATCACCGTCGGGCGTGTTGATGAGGAGCGAGACATACTCGTTCCCGGTGCGGGCGCTCTTGGCCATCCAGGCCGAGCCGACGCGGATCGGGTGACCCTTAGGCGAGCTGACTTCGATCCGGTAGTCGGGATGGGTTTGCTCCGACTTGTACGCGTTCTCGATCAGCATGAAGTCGAGGTCGAACATCATGTTGGCGATGTAGCCGGCGAAGGCGTTGTCGGCGTCCATCGCCGTGAGCTCGCCGGAGATCGAGCCCGACTTCATCGTGCCGTTCGAGACGAGCGGAATGATCTCGAACTGACCGGTTCCCGCCTCGCGGGCCTCCTTCGTCTGCACCGCGTTGACCCGGAAGGGCCCGAGGCCGACATCGAGTTGCATGGACAGGTAGGGATTGCCGCTGGTATTACCCGTCTCGTTCCAAGCCGTGCCGATACGCACTTTGCGGCCCGACTTGTTGACGGCGGTCACGTCGAAGTCCGGGCTGCGCTCGGACATTTTGGGCCGCGTTTCGAGCTGGATCGCAATGTCGAACCGGCTGGAATGGATCATGCCGGAATATATGGCGGCGGCGGTCTCTGGCGACTTGGTCAGGGTTCCTGCGAACATGAGATTTCTCCTTGAGATTGTCGGCCCGGGCGTCTGCCCTCTGACCGGCGGGTTACGTTTCGATCCCTGATGGGATCACACAATTCGAAAGCCTGCTTTCGCCTTTCCACTCCGTCGGCCCTGTGCTCGCACGAACACTCGAAGGTCAGCGCGTTCGGTGCGGTTAGGCCCCGCCGCCGAACTCCCGGATCGGCCGGGTGACGAGCTTGGCTTCGCTGTCACAGCTGTTGCACCAGGCATGGTCCTGCAGGTCCGAAACCTCTCAGATCAGAAGCTCGGGTCCCACCGGGCCCATCAATCGCGCAGGACGTCCTCGCTGCCGCACGCGCTGCAATGGATCGTCTCCCCGAGATCCGGACGGGAGACGAAGAACTGCGCCTCCGCCCCGTTCAACCGGGTGCCAGAGCGGTCCGTCAGACCGATGCTGTTTCCATTGTGCTGGAACGTGATCAGGTACTGGCCAAGATCGTCTTTCTGCACGACGTACCCCTCATTGGCCCAATGTACGCAAAGACTTGCGTCCACGGCGGCTTTGATCTCTTCGATCGTCATGGGAACCTCCCGTCATATTGGGTGGAAATGGGCGGCACGCGACCAGGCTCTCCGGTCGGCGCGGCGCCGGGCATCTGCTTTGGACCGAAGAAGAAGCGGCCTCAGGCCGCGTCTCTCTTTTCGCCGCCTTGACCGCCGATGATCCGGTCAAGGATCGCGGCGGTCTCGACACCGTCTCCGTGCGGCACGAACACCCGAAGCTGGAAGGCAATGATCTCCGTAAAGCAGCCGAGGGCCTTCAGCCCATAGATGGCCGCACGATCCGCGCCATCGATCTCGAGGCGCACGGCCCCGGCCACGCGCCGACGGAAGAGCGTCAGCCCGCTTCCAAGATCGACCAGTGCGGTCGAGCCAAGCGCGGCGGTGAGCATTTCGTCGGGCGTCTTCGGCGTGCCGGTCATGAAGCGGGACCTAAGGGCTGCGGCGCCCTCCTCGCTGACGGTCCGGCCGATCATACTCCCCTGCCCTTCGGGCGTGACGCGGAAGATGCGTTCGTTGCCCGAGGGGATGTCCTTCCAGATCGGTAGGAGGAGTCCGGTCAGCAGATAAAGCTTGGTCGCTATGGTTTTCGGGAGGCTGTCGGCCTCCACGTCCCAGAGCCGCGCGAATTCCTCCCGGTCGATCCGCTCCCAGGCGGAGGCCTCGAATTTCCCTTCTTCGACGTAGCTCGACCCGGTCAGCCGCGTCACTTTGCGCATGAGCGTGACGATCTCCTCGTCATACGTCTGCATCGGGCGGGCCGAGATCAGGGCCGCGCGTCCCGAGGCGCGGTTGATCATAGGCCGTTTATCCGGATTGCGGGCGAGGGCGTCGGCGGCGGAAAGTACATGAACGGGATCCGTCACCTCGAGCCCGATGATCCGCGTCACCGCCCCCGAGCGCGGGCAGGTCCAGAGATCCTCAGTCGAGACCTGCTCGATCCGGGCGCCGCGCAACGTCTCGACCCCGAGATCGAGGGTACCGGCGGCGCGGGCGCGTTCGGTCTGATCGGCGATCCGGGCCATGAATTCGGCGAAAAGCGCGTTCTGCATGTGAATCGGCAGCGCCAGAACGCGGTTCAGGAAGCGCTGGATCGGCGGCAGCTCCTCGAGGAGCGCGCCGTCCTGGTCGATTAATCGGAGCGCGGTCCAGTCCGCAAAGGCCTCGTAAGTCATGGCCTCCGCCCGTCCGGCGGCAAGATCGGCATAATAGCCCCGGAGCGCAGCCCGGGCGATCGGGCTTTCGAGATTGTCCTCCGAGCGGAACATACCCTGCGAGCCGGTCTCGCGCTGCCCCTTGGTGAGCGCCCCCAGCTGGTCGAGCCGCCGGGCGATCGTCGAGGTGAAGCGCTTCTCGCCGTGGACGTCTGAGGTGCATACCCGGAAGAACGGGGCCGACACCTGCGCTGAGCGGTGCGTGCGGCCGAGCCCCTGGATCGCCGCGTCAGCCCGCCAACCTGGCTCGAGGAGGTAGTGGCGCCGCCGCTTCTGGTTCTTCGCGGTTTCGGCGGCGTGATAGGATCGCCCCGTCCCGCCGGCATCAGAAAAGATGAGGATGTCTTTCTCGTCGTCCATGAAGGCGCGGGTTTCCGAGGGATTGCTGCTGGCCGACCGTTTCTCGATGAAGAGCGCGCCGTCGCCGGATTTCAGCGGACGGATAGAGCGTCCCGTCACTTCGGCCACGGCCTCGTCCCCGAAGGCCCAGAGGATCTGGTCGAGCGCGGAGGGGATCGGTGCGAGGGACATCAGCTCCATCATCGCCGCGTCGCGCAGCGCCAGTGCCTCGCGCGAGACGACCAGTGCGCCGTCGGCATCGCGAAGCGGTTCGGCCACGGTATTGCCGTCGATCTCGACCAGCTTCTGGGCATGGATCGGGAAGGCCTGTTCGAGATAGGCGAGCACGTAATCCCGGGGCGTCAGCGCCCCTTCGACCAACTCGTCCTCGGGCTCCATCGCCTCGAGACGCCGTTTCAGGAGGTTTTCGCCGGTGGAGACCACCTGGACGACGCAGGCAAAGCCGTCGGCGACATCCTCCTTCATGGCGCGTATAGCGGTTCGTGCCTTCATGCCCATGAGAAGATGGTTGAAGAAACGCTGCTTGGTGCTTTCGAACCGCGACTTCGCCGAGGCTTTGGCGGCCGAGGCATTCGTCTCGCCAGAGGCATCATTGACGCCGGTCGCGGTCAGCGCCGCCTCGAGATTGTGATGGATCGTCCGGAACGCCCCGGCATAGGCGTCGTATATCTCAATCTGGGCAGGCGTGAGCGCGTGTTCGAGGACGTCGTACTCGACACCGTCGAAGCTGAGCGCCCGCGCGGTGTAGAAGCCGAGGGACTTCAGATCGCGCGCCACGACCTCCATGGCCGCCACACCGCCGGCCTCCATCGCCGAGACGAAACCCTCCCGGCTCGGGAACGCGTATTCCGGACCCGGACCCCAGAGCCCCAGGCGGGAGGCGTAGGCGAGGTTCGCCACATTCGTGGCGCCCGTCGCCGAGATGTAGAAAACACGCGCACGGGGCACGGCAAGCTGGAGCCGCAAACCGGCAAGGCCCTGCTGCGAGGGTTTGGCGCCGCGCCCAGCGTCGGATCCGGCGGCGTTCTGCATGGCATGGGCTTCGTCGAAGGCGAGCACGCCCTCGAAATCGTCGCCCATCCAGTCGAGGATCTGGCTCAATCGAGTCGTGCCCAATTTGCCAGCGGAGCGCAGCGTCGCATAGGTGACAAACAGAATGCCATCGCCCATCGGGATCGGTTGATCCGGCTTCCATTTCGAGAGGGGCTGGATGTCGGCGGGCGAGCCGCCGAGATCGGTCCAGTCGCGGACCGCGTCCTCGATCAGCGTGGCGGATTTCGAGATCCAGACGGCCTTGCGGCGGCCCGCGAGCCAGTTGACCAGGATCGGCCCGGCGCATTCGCGGCCCTTGCCGCAACCTGTCCCGTCGCCGAGAAAATACCCGAGGCGGTAGGCACGTGCCTCGGGATCGTCATCGGCGCGTGTCAGTTTCGTCTGATCCTCATCGATCGTGAACCGGCCTGGCAGGTCACGCCCATGGGCATCGTTCGCCATGAGGATCGTTTCGAGCTGCGCTTCCGAAAGGTGTCCTTCCGCGATCAGGCGGGCGGGAAGACGCAGATCGGCGGCCGCCTCGGTCGACGGAAGCGGCGGGGCCACCGAGGCCATGGCGATGCTTTCGACGAGTGGCGTCGGATGCTCCCGCGCGCCGGCGATCTCGATCCGCTGAGGACGGTAGCGCGCATAGATGTCGGACACGGGCGCGTTCTCGCGCGGAGTTGCAAGGCCCGTGAAGGTGAGGGGGATCGCGGAATGGGACGTCGGCGCGGCTGACCCGGCGGCTGCGGAGGGAGGTGAGCGCCGACGCTCCGCCGTCGCACTTGGGGACCGAACCTGCGGCCGTGCCGCCTGTCCCAGCGGGCGCGCTTCGGGCCGTGTGGCGGCCACCTCGTCGACGATATTGAGGGCTGCATCGAGGCTGTCGACCGGTGTCCGAACAAGTTCAACCTCCGCCTCCACCTTGTCGAAGACCATGAGCTGGGTTTCTACACTGGTGCCGAGCTTGGCATACACCGCGCCCGGGATCGTAAGCGCGAAGCGCGGTTTTGCGACGGCCGAGGCCCGTGCCCAATGCGCCCCATCCCGCTCCAGCGTGAAGCCTGTGGGCAGGATCGCAACGAGACGGCCGCCCGGCGCTAGGCGCTTCAGGGCCGAGATGAGGTGCTTGGCAGCGATATACCGGTCCCGGGATCGATCAACCGAAGAGGCGAAGGGTGGATTCATCACGACGACACTCGGCGTGTCGGACGTCGCCAGCAGGTCGTCGATATGCTCCGCATCGTGACCGGTCACCTGCGACGAGAAGACAGTCTGGAGAAGCCGGCGGCGGAAGGGATCGATCTCGTTGAGGAGGATTTTCCCGCCTGCGTGTGCGGCGAAAGCCGCCAGCGCGCCGGTGCCCGCGGAGGGCTCAAGGACCGTGTCGCCTTTGCGGATCGCCGCCGCGCGCGAAACGAGGGCTGCATAGGGCAGCGGTGTGGAGAATTGCTGAAGCCGGATTTGCTGTTCGGATCGCCGTGTTTCGGTCAGAAGCCGCGCCGCGATCATCTGGGCCTCCGACAGGACATCCGGGCTGTCGGTCGACAGAATCCGCGTCACCGCGGCGGCCTGCATCAGGTCATAGGCCATGCGCCAGGACCACGCGCCGCTCGCGTCGCTCCCGCCGAAGGCCTCTCGCATGATCCGCGCGAGTGACGACGATCGAAGGGGCCGCTCCGCGAATTCGTCGGCAATCTTGACGAGAACAGCTCTCAGCATGGGTTCTGGTGGAGTTGAGGGTGTAACGTCGACGCGTCCGTTGGCCATCTGGTCCGTCCTTTCATGAGGTTCCAGGTTCGACAGACCAAAAAGCCCGCTCTGCGCTTTCGGACGCGGAACGGGCTCGCGGGTTCAGGCGACGGAAGTCAGGACGCGGGAGCGATCACGCCCCGCGCCCTTTGAAGAACTCGGCCAGCACCGGGCTCGCGTCGCTCTTGGCGGAGCCGACCAGTTCGGATCCGGCAAGCGAAGCTTTCGACAGCCGTACGAGACCGCCGGTTTCTTCGATGCGGTAGCAGCGGCGCTTCTGCCGTCCGCGTCGGTAGTGCGTGGCCGTGACGATCTGGCAGGTGCTGCCGTCGGTGAGCGTCACGGGTGTGGCGAGGCGGATCCTGTCGCCTTCCGCATAGTCCGGGATCGCGGCCCAGTCGCGGCAGCGCTGGCGTCAGGCATGGGCATCGCTGTCGGGAACTTTCAGATCAGACAGCAGGTCCAGAAGGCTGAGCGGCGCGCGCGACTCAACGGGACCGGCGCTCTCCTCCATGTCTTTGTAGCCCCAGCAGCCATCATCGTAGCGGGTGAGAAATACCGCTCCGAAGGTGATCGAGCCATCGGCATCGGTCATATAGGTCGCATCCTCGACGGGCGTTCCGTCGCGCATCGTGACCTTCGCGGCAGCATACCAAGTGGAGCCGACTTTCGAGGCCTTGATCAGGACGGTCTTGCGGGTGTCGGTCTCGAAGGTGCAGAGCCGCTCGATCTCGGCCTTTTCGTCGGCATAAGTTCTCACGCGGCGATCGGTGTAGAAGAGCCAACCCATTTCAGAGTCCTTTCTCTCAAGAGAATTTACTGGTCGCCAATGTCCCGAGAGCGCGTAGCGCGGCAGGGTAGTGGCGATGCGAATTTGAGAAAGGGCCTCGAGCGTTTCGACTTTCAAATGAAAGCCTAAAGATCGGTTTTCGCGTTCGAGCGTAGCGAGAGGCAGCGAACAACCGATTCAAGTTTAGTCAAAGCGCTCAAGCCGCCCTCCGGTCATCGATCTCGATCAGGGCATCGAGCGGCACCCTATAGGGCAGCATCTCGTCGAAATCCTCGCAATTGCCGGAGTTCTGCACCAGCGCCTGGGTGTCACCGGCGTCCTTGAGGATCACACGGAACGTCCCGCCGAGCCCGGAAGGGACGTTGTAGGCACCGCCGATCAGGTAGTCGGCTGCGCGGCGCGCGAAGACGCGGATGGTGTGCCCGTCCGTTGCCAGCCGGATGGTCGCATGACCGCGGTCGTTGAGCATCTGCACGTCGTCGAGGATGTCGGTGTAGAACTGACCGGTCAGATCGGGAAAGGCCGCCTGCCGTACCGCCATCCAGTCCGGGTCGCGGAAGGGATTGAGGCCCTCGGCGAAGACGTAGGACGGATCGGCTCGCGCGGTCGTGACGATCCGCGTGGTTGTGCCGTCGATGCCGTTCGAGCGCAGATGCACACCATTGCCGACGATGAGGATCAGGGCAGGGTTGCCGACGGGACCGTTCCAGTTCGGGAGGAAAGTCGAACAGGACCGCGCATGCGCGATTTGGGCCGCGACGCGCGCCGCGGAGAAGCTGAGAAGGGACATGGGGTCACCTGTCGTTTGGGTGGAAAGGGTGCGACCCGCGTCGGACCAGCCGGGCGGGTCGCGAGTGCGATCAGGCCGCCTCGGCGACGTCGGTCTCTTGCTCCGGTACGTCGAGGTCAGCGTCCTCCTCGCCCTCGGCACATGCCGTCTGCATCATCGGCGGGCACCAAGCCGCGACCGCCGCGCGCTGTGCGTCGGTGAGCGTCGCGAAGGGCTCGGCGAAGAGCTTGTCGCAGAAGGCGACGATCTCTTTCTTGCTCGAGGAAGCCAGGGTCACCGCCTCCTGTGTGAGCCCGAGTTCTTCGCCGAGGATCTTCAGGAGCCAGGCCTTCTTGAACCGGTTGAAAGGGGCCGCATTCGGCGTCCAATGGGCGCGGAGGTCGGGCATGACCTCGATCTCGAAGACATGCATCAGGCTGTCGCTCTGCGGGTTACGCGCAAAGCAGGACTGGGTCGTCGTCGCGGTCGCATAGGCGACGAGCTTCGCCTTCTCGGTCGATTTCACCAGCGAAACCGCGCGAAGCGTTCCGCTGGTGAAATCGACTCGTCGTTCCAGGAAAGGTTCAGTGCGTCATAGGCATCGGCCACCTGTTCGAGAGACGTCTCGTCGATCTCGTCCATCTTCGCATGCGTGCGATACTCCTTCCGGGCATCGACCTTGATCGCGTGGGTGATGCTCATGCCGTGGCCCAGTACGTCGCTGACGAGCTTGAAGAGTGTCAGGTCGAGCGTGGCCTTCGGATGCTGTGCCATCGCCGCGCCGAGGGCCATGGCCCGTTCGGTCTTGAGGTCCTCGGTCAGTGAGGCTGGATAGACGATCTCATCGCTATACGCATCTCCCTTCCCGGTCGCGGACCCTGACGCTTTGCCGGGGCTCTCCGTCTTGTCTTCTGGACGGACGAGGCCCGTATGCAACGTCACCTGCCCGTTCGACCAAGAGGCAATGACGCCGGATCGCGCAAGGTCGTCTTCGCTATAGGCCTCCTGAAGATCGCGCGCTTCTGCTTCCAGTTCATCGACCTTCTCGTAGAGCGCCTCGTAGGCGTCTTCCTCGAGGCTTTCGTCCTCCATCTCGCGTTCGAGTTTTTCGAGCTCGGTGGTGATGGTCTCGAGACGCTTCTGGCCCTTGGCGTCTGGCTCAATCGACCCGGGATAGACCCGGCCATAGTCGGCCATCGCCGCATAATCGTAACGAATGACGGCCTCGGCCCAGGCAAAGCCCGTGGCTGCCCGTGCCTCTTCCGCGGCGGCGGAGAGTTTTTCGAGGAGGATCGTCTCGACGAGTTCGGCGTCTTCGAGGACTGAGTGTTCTTCGAGAAGATCGGCGGCAACGGACCCGCCTCGCGCCTCGTAGTCTTCACGCACGAAGGCCCCGATATCGTCGCTGACCTGCACGCCCCGAGATCTAAGCGCCTGCCGGACGGTATAGGCCTGGAGATAGCTTTCTTCTTTCGTGAGGGCCTCGAAGACCTCCTTCTGGATCTCCTGGCTAGGGTGGTCCGCGAAGGCCTTCATCGTGTCCAGCGTGATCGACTTCGCGCGTGCAGCATCCCGGATATCGGGATGGATGAGCCCGTAGCGCAGGCGTCCTTTGGCAGCTGCGACGGTCGTGCCGAAGGTCTTCGCGATCGTCTCCGGCGTCTGACCATCGACCGCCATCATCCGGGCGAAGGCCTCGAACTCGTCGATCGCATTCATCGGCGCCTGAGTGATATTCTCGGCCAGCGACAGGGCTGTGGTCACGTCGCAATCGTCCGGCACGAGCCGGCAGTCGATTTTCGTGCTCTTTGTGAAACCCTTTGCGGACTTGTCGGAGACGAGCTCCTGAAGTGCGGCATGGCGACGACCACCCGCGAGAACGCCGAACTTGCCGTCGATCTTCTGGACGAGCAGCGGCTGCAGAAGGCCGAGCACGGCGATGCTGGCCTTCAGATGCGCGATGTTCTCGGAGGCATAGCTCTCCGGCGACTTTGCGCGCACATTGGCGGGATGGGCCACGAGATCGCCGATCGCGATCGAAACAGGTCTGAGGGCTTGGGTCATGGTCTGTCCTTGTTTGAGATCTGTGACGCCCGTCAGGTCCGAGCGGGATGACCGATCCCCGGATCCGGGGATCAAAAGAACAGAAGGCCCGCTTTCCCTCTTCCGGGGTCAGCGGGCCTCACTGCTCGGCAGGTGCGCCCTGCCTTTACCAGTCGCGTGCCATCATGATGGTGAGCACGCGCATGGTGGTCTCGGGATTCTCGGGGGTCTCCGCGCCGTAGCGGAAGTCGGAGTCGGCCTCGTACAAATCGATCTTCCAGAACACGCGCTCACTGCGGATCGTGACGGCCCCGAAATCATGCCAGCCCGCCGGGTCGTTCTCGGGCTCGAACGTGTCGAAAGCGCCGACAGCCTGAACAGCTTCCTTTACGAAGTCATCTCCCGCTTCGATCAGAGATTGGGTCACGACGACACGGCCCTGGATCGCCTGATCCGGAGCGATATCGAGGCAGGCAAACCTACGGAAGGCATCGTTTTGCGCAGCGATGGCGACAATATCGGGAGGGGAGAACTCTGCGGGGTCAGGGGTGTTCATGGGTCCGTCCTTTCCGGATGATTGGAAACCATCCGACCCGAGGCCCGCTTTTCCTTTCGTGGGCAATTTCCGTATCAACGGCGGCCGACGTCACGCAGCCCTTTCCCCTTGCCCCGCTTCCGACGCGGCGACGAGGTAATCACAGGCGCGCTGCGCATCGGCCGCATGTTTGAAGATCGCCCGCTTGTCCGACCGAAGCACGCGCAACCAGTTGTCGATATAGGCCGCGTTCAGCTCCAGCGTATGCGCGGAGAAACCCAGCTTCTGACCCAGAAATACCGTGCAGAGCTCGGCCACGATCTCCTCGCGGGCATAGGCTGTGTTCCCAAACCGAGCGTCGCCGTAACTGCGGTTCAGCCGATGGCGGGGTTTCGTCCAATGACCTAGCTCGTGCCCCCAAACCGCATAGAAGTTGCGCGGGTCTTCGAAGAGTTCGATTGGGGGCAGGTAGATTTTGTCGAGTGTCGGGACATAGCAGGCCTCGCGCCCCGCGAAACTAACTACAGCGTCGATGGCTTCGAAGAAGGCCTGCATGTGTGGGATCGGCGCGTGTCCGGGATAAGCCTCCGCCATTGGCGCCTCGGGATGGAATTTCGCGTCGAGCCCTTCAATCTGGTCCGCGTTGAAGACCCGGTAGGACGTCATGAAGGGTATGCTCTTGGGGTCGTCAGTTTCCGCCTCGTCGTCGTACTCGACCCTGTCGCGTCCACGATCGGCGAGGCCGTAATAGACGACCGTGGATGATTTCGAGCCCTTGATGACTTTCGCGTTGAGCTCATTCGCCTGTCTGAGCGTCATCCAGTAGGGCGAAGTGTACCCGGCCATCAGCGTGCGCATGGTCAGGAGGAAGTTGTTGATGCCCTGATATGGCTCGCCGGTCTGCCTGAGCGGAACTGAACTGCCGCCGACGGTCCAAGGCTTGCGCCAGGGCAGCACACCCCGGTCGATGATCCGGACAAGTTCGTCAGTGATCGATGCCGCGGCATCGAATCTTGGCTTGGACTTGGTCATGAGAGGTTTCCGATGTCTGAAGGAGCGCATGGCAACCATGCGCGGATCGGAGGACAGTCTTGGGAAGCAGGCCCATCTCGGGAGAGCACGATCCCTTCAGAACCCCGCCAGACCCCTTTCCCGCCCTCTCCAGATCCAACCGGACCCAAAGCCAGCTTTCACTTTCAGAAAGTCCGAACACGCGCGTTAGGGAGAGGACGGTCTCTCAGAAGGCTGACGGCTTAGCCCGACCGAAAGTGACAATAAGGATCCTATCATCGCTGCCGAGCTGGCGGCGAGCTTCGAACCGATGGTGCTCGATCCTGCGCTGCCTGAGACACGCGACCGATTCGCGTGTCAGAGCGCGTAGAGGGAGGCCGCTCTGGCGAAAATGTGCCAGAACCTCACAAGTTCTGCTGCAGGGTTCTGTCACGTCCAACCCACTGATCCTGCTCAGATGCTTGCGAGCGGACAAAAATGACCGTTTTTGGCATTATGCTCCACAGGTCACCCAATCGGTGTGTGCGTGGATCAAAGACAAAGGTCCGAGTGAACCAACAAAGATTGTTCTGAATCACCAAATTTGCCAAGCTCCGTAAATGTATTCGCATTGATTGGATAAGAATTTAAGACTTTCAGCATAGTCGCCTTGATTTCCACATTAAGCCTGCCCGCAGCGGCTGAAACTCTGATAGCCGAGAAATTACTAGCTCAGTGGGGCGGACCAGAGACGCGTGTCCGTTGCTCGAAATGGGCAAGTACGACAGGCTTCAAGTGCAATGGTCTTAAGTGTGGTCGTACCACATGGAAGACCTGCGTCGGTCATGCGACTGATTTGCTTCAGCATAAATACACGGCGAAACTCTTCGCTGAAGGTGGAAGCAAATCTGATCTTGATGACCTACGGAACCAAGCTGGAGACTGCCTCGCTAAATCTGGCAAGCGCGGAAGTTCTGCGGTACAAGTAGCAAAGAGCCTATCTCGTTGCCTTAGTTGGGATTCATCCCGAATTTCGCTCAGTGTTCGGGTCGTCGAATCAACCGAGTGGTGAATTCCCTAACTACGGTGCGTTGGGCCCAGCTGACACCAACTCTTTCGTCTGAACCCGTCCAATACACCTTGAGCGTGCCAAAGGTCACTCTATCCAATAGCAACTCACAGTCGCTTCCAGGTCTCCTCCCTCACTCTGGGACCCAATAATGGTGTATTCACCTTCCTCAACTTCTACCGAAATCTTGTCGTTTGAACTATTGAAGACACCAGATACAGAGCTCAGATAACAGACTGCCTCTTCGCTGTTTACGCCTGTCATAACAGCAGCTGATCCAGCAGTCCAAGTCGAGTTCTCCGGCGATAACTCTATCTGACGAACGCGGTGGTAGCATTCCCGTTCCGCCTTGATAAGGCCTAGCGCCACCGCAAAGTATGATGTCGGAAGAATCGCTTCGTAAGCTATGCCACCCTCTCTTTGCGGTTTAGCTCCTACAATAATACCAATGATTCCTGCCCGGTTGCTCGACAAAACAGGCCCGCCACTCATACCCTTTGCCACCAAACTATCAGTTTCCAATAGACCTTCAGACGTTGGTGAAACTGTCGAGAGAATTCCTTGACGAACAGAGATCGCACCCGATTCCGTTTTATTTGGAAACCCCGCAACCAATATTGGGCGCCACTTCATCCAATCGAGAACCTCGCAATACCCAAGGTAGTCATACGATTGTCTTTGATCTGTAAACCGCATGACCGCAACATCAACGTTGAGTTGCGGGATCGGTTGAGGTAATAGTGGCTTCGCATTCCCCTCATCTCTGTATCCAATTGAACCTCGACAGTTGTCGTTTCCTTCAACAACATGCAATGCGGTAACAACTTTGCCATCGTGGCTGACAATAATGCCCGACCCATATTCTTGTCTGCCATCTGGTCGATCACAAACAATGAAAACTACAACATCCTCCATAGTCTGGGCTGACACCGGAAAACCGACGAATAATGTCATTGAGAGGAGTGCGCCGAATATATGTATAAGACGGTTCATTGCTCTCCAATCCATTGAGCAATAAGCGCCAATCTGGTTTGTGTAATACGAGTAAATGCGTTGTGGCTTGCCCACGGTTCATCGCCATGCAGACCATTGGTGTGCACGCCGATTAAGAAATCTGGAGTCCCACTTTCTGATACTGGAGCTCCACTAGTACCGCCAAAGGTATCATTCTGGTAAAATCCCTTGGCTTCCCATAATATCCGAAGACTGTCTTCACTAATCCACTGCACTCCAAACGGTGCTTTGTCAGCGGCGTAACCATGTACAATAGTTCCGATGCCTAAGTCTTGATCTACGACGGCACGCACCCCCATCCAACCTGTACTCTGACCTATATCGCAATCCAATTTAAGCGCACCAAGATCGAAGTTACGAGCATCAAGACTATTGTTTGCTCTTATCCAACCGTCAAGAACAAAGAAATGGGTTCCACGACACTCTCCAAATGGTGCAACTTGCCCGTTTCGGCCCGGCAGTACGATGAAGTTTCGATACGCCGCCCCACTTGAGGTACCCGAATGCAAGCAATGGGCAGCCGTTACGACAGTATTTTCAGACACCATTGCCCCAGAACAGATGTGTTCTGTTCCATTTCTAGTCTCAAACAGGATTTGTACAATTGCACGTGCGGGGAATGTTGTCGTGTCAGTCACCTGCATCCGCTCATCTGGTTCGATGACCGATTTCGGAATAAATTCTTCTGGCGGGGTGACAGATGGTACTTCATACGGTGCATAGATCGCCTGGGCAGAACCTACAACTGCACGAACTGAATCCGAAAACTCAATTCTACCGTCAAACTCTCCAGTACCTTGAAATGAGTCGAGTTCTCCTGCGTCAGTGTCTTGGCGTCCAAGATCAAATCGGATGGAGCTTTCCTCGCCACCAATCTCTGGCACGCTTCGACTCTCGCTATCGTCCAAAAATCGCCACTCGATTGGATCAAGAAGTGCCTTCTCGGTTGCTTCATCAAGCACGCCAGTAACCGGAAGATCCCTTTCCTGTTGAAATCTCCTTATTGCTTCCGCTCGAGCTTCGCTGCGCTCAGCGCCTGACTCCATCCCTGGCGGAAGATATCCACCTTCGCTTAGAATTTCATCAAAAAGAGTGCTTTCAGTGTCGGTGCTTAGCTCATTTGCAAGTTCTTGGCCGCTAACTGACTGCGCCAACTCAAAGCCCAAAGCTTCCTTATCGCGAAAAACGCGAACCCACGAACGGTTGAACCAAATCTTCGATTGCGCATAGCCATGTGCCGCAGGACCATTGACTAGTTTGCGAACTCGAAGGCGATCATGGTCATCAGCTGCTTCGATAATGCGTCGTGCATCCCAATAAGCTATTGCCGCGAGCAATCCTTCCGCTGGCTGTCTAGCAAGCTCGGGCTGGTCCTCCAATGGGAGGCCAACCTCAAGACCACGTGCGCGGAAGTTATCTCTGCCCGTAAGTTGAATGTATCCAGAACCACGATATCGCCAGCCATCATTTGATGAAGGAGGTCCGTTCCCCAAACGATTGCGGTACACCCAATTTGCAACAGCCATGGCTCGGACGTCATTCGCCGTAGGTAGCGCTCCAAGCTCTCTGGCCTTTGCTTCTGAGACTACCCGTCTACTGAATACGCGGAGTAGAGTTTCCGTTCGGTAATTCATGTTCTCATCGATGCGGCCCAGCCCTCCAGTCTCTGTCATGACCTGAGCGATAAAATGCGCCATTCGCAAACGAGTATTGATCCCGGCAGACGCGAATTCACTCTCCCTAGAAACCAGTTCTTGCACCAAGTCGTGGCGGGCATCTGGGGAAATTCGTTTAACATCATCATATGTAAGCAGCTTAGGCTCGCTATGCACTGAAGCAGCACTCAGAAATAAAGAAAGTATGAGTAAAGAAAATAGTTTTGAAATCGAGTGCTTTATTAGATGAGCCAACATCCTATTTTCTCCAATAATTTAAGGGCTGCAGATTTGTTGCGTGCAGATAATTCTTGCTTGCTCCCGTTCCTGATCAATGTGCAAATATCGAAGCATACCTGTGAAGCGCCCACTAATCCATCCACCCCCCGCACCGGGTCTGGATGAAGGGTGGCATTGCAATGTCCTAGAAAGAACTACTGCTTCACCGTCGTCATTTTGTTCAACTCGAACTGGACCTACAGAACCTTCATTTTCACTTAGTATGTCAAAGCTATGTTCAGTTATCACCCAACCGCCTGGAGCTTGATAGAGCGCTGTAGAACGTCTTCTGTTGCAATCGCTGCTCTTAAATAAGCAGCCACCACCAGGGCATCTGACTGATGTTATTGCGGACTCGAATGAACGGTCAGAAAACTCCTCAACAACATTAGCAACGCAAGATTCAATTTCCGGCTGTTTTTGTTCACACGCGTCTCGAGTAGCACAAGATCGTAGTTGTACGCCGAACGGGGAAAGATCATTTACACCGCTCTGTATTGGCACAACACGTTTAAGAGAGTCCGACTCCGACGATTGGATCAATCCAATGATCGAACCACCGGAGTCCACCACAGGCCCTCCGGCATAGCCCGGCCTCAAGGAGGGAGAAATGACATTTTCTCGTCCCAGCTCACCGTTAGCGCTGCCTGAGATATGCACAGGCGAATCCGCGAGCCCGACAGTTTCTATGCTGTAGCCCAGAGCTGTGAGTGTATCTCGAGACCTACCCGTTTGAGCGCAAAACGTTGGGGGGATTATCGGCTCAAGTTCAGAATTTGGGGAAAGAACGACAATGTTGGAAAGCGAAGGAAACGGCTGATAAGAGCCGAGCATTACGCCGTCCCTTCCCCCTTTTCGGGCGAATACAACTCTCACGTTCTTAGACCCGCATTCATCTAGCAAGTTTTGGTCAGGTATTAGCACACCTCTAACTGTAGCCAGTGTACCAAGCACATCGATAAAGACTGCGCTACCTTCGTGCTGGTAGTCGCAATAAAGCTCTTTATTCTCTATATCGTGGTATCGGACGGTCAAATGAACTACTGCGTCACGGACATCGTTCTGCGCGAATGCTCCATGGGCAAACGGAAGACTAAAAAGTACCACGAAGAAAATGTTTGAAAAAACTCTTGAATTTCTTAACAAAATTTTTCTCCGAATACTGGCTTATGGCTTTGGAAGCATCACAGCTAGGTGCAAGTTCTCAGCAGTATCGAAGCAAACACTCATGAAATCAACCGAGGTGGGATTACGAACTATGTTGGCTGGATTAGCCCGCTGAAAGCAGTCCACCAACTGGGGTAGATTGTCCCGAAAATTGGAGGATCAGCGACGGCTAGAACCCGTGCGTCGGCCCCCGATCAATCTCGCGGTCGTTCTCCTTCTCGACCTCCTGATCCTTCTCCCGGTCGCGCTCGTCCTCGATCTCCAGCTTTTCGCGCGGCTTGTTCAGAACGTCCTTCAGCCGCTGGTTGACAGACGGCTTGCGCTCTTCGCGCCCGGCGTCCTCGCCAAGCTCGGGATCGCTATGACCGTCCAACTTATGAACCGCCGCCTGCCCGTCGCGCCCGGCATCCTTCTCCATGATCTCCTTCAGGCGCTTCTGCGCATATGTGAGGCGTTCCGGCTTCGCCGCGTCGTCCCGGTCCTCTGACCGGCCCACGACCTGCGCCAGACATTCCCGCATGTCCTCCGGCCCGGCCCGCGCGCCGCGCTCTTTTGCGGCTGCCGCCCTGAGCGCGGCTAGACCGGCCGAGACACGCCCCTGCCCCGCGTCACGCTCTGCCCCGTAGGTCTCCCGCGCGATGTCCAGACGTTCTCGCAGCTCGCGGAAGGCGGCGCGGGCCTGGCGCGCCGCATGAACGACAGCCCCGCGCTCGGTGACAGGGACGTATTCCTGGCCCTGGCGCTCGGCCATCGCCTTTGCGCGGCGTTCCATCGAGTTCGCCGCTGGCCCCAGCTTCATCTCGGGATCGCGGTCCAGCTCCTCGGCCGTCAGCGCGTCGCCCCGCTCCAGCGCCGCCTCGCGCTGCGCCTCAAGGCTGCGGTGATCAACCCGCTCCACCTCCCCCGCCCGCTCCAGCGCGCGGTTCTGTAGATCGGCCCAGACCCCGCGCATCTGCTCGATCTCGACGCCGCCGGTCTTGGCGGAATCGAGCACGCGGGTCTTGGCGGTGAACCCTTGCGCCTCCAGCTTGCGGGTGGAGGTCAGAACGTGGGCGTGATGGTTCCGCTGATCGCCCTCGCGGTGCGGGGCGTGGATCGCCACATCGACGGCTACGCCATAGCGGCTGACCAGCTCCTGAGCGAAGTCGCGCGTGATCTGCGACCGGTCCTCGGCGCTGATCTCTGACGGCAGGGCCAGCTCCCACTCGCGGGCGGTGACGGAGTTGCGGCGGGTCTCGCTGGCCTCGACCTCGTTCCAGAGTTTCGAGCGGTCCAGTGCCCAGTCCGGCGCGTCCTTCGGGGTCAGAATGAAGGTCTCCTCGATACCCTGCTTGCGGGTGTAATCGTGGATACGGCCTTCACGCTGGCACTCGATGCGCTCCCCGACACGATAGGCTGCCGCCGCCGTGGCGGAGCGTCCGGCGCTGCGTTTGATCGTCTTCACGGAGAGGTGGTAGCTGGCCATCCGCCCTACCCCGCTCCTTGATGCGAACGATGCAGACGCGCGCCGCTCCTGACCCCGGCCAATGCCCCGACATGGGGCACCGGGTCAGCCGTCTTTTCTGGTCGCAATCATCAGAGCTTCGTCATGCAAATCTCGTCACCGCAGGTCGCGGCTTTGCATAAGTGCGCTCTTGGGGGCGCAGAGCTTCTGAGAAGGCGAGCGATATACCGCTCCTCTATCGTTACCGTTTGGTCAAGTGTGATTTTCTCGCTATGATCCTCCCGTGTTGAGTTTTCTGAACTCAAACAAGGGAGTTCAGCATGTCCCGCTTCGATCCCACCGCCTTCATCAGTTCGCGCCGCGATGAGCGCAACCTCGGGCACCTCACGTTCCGGCCTTACGCCAAGAATCTGCGCACCTTCGCGCGCTTCACCAAGGTGCATTGGCTCACCGATCGGCTGTCGCCAGGCGCAGACGAAGCGGCGCAGACCTCGCCAATTTCCGTGGCGCTCCTGATCATCAAGCTGCTGAACCTGACCGGGCTTCGGATCAGCGAGCTGACTAATGTAAAGGGCCGCAGCTTGTCGCCGAACTGTGGCCAAATTCTCGCGCGCGGCAAAGGCAGCAAGAAACGGATCGTCTTCGTGCCGAACCGTGAGCTGGAGGAGAAGTTTCAACGTTACTTTCAGATACGTCAGAGCACGGCTCCGTTGCAGCCCTGCTGTTCCTCAACACAGAGGGGTGTCCGCTCCGCGCGGCAACTTTCCGCAAAGGGCTCCGGGCTCCGTCAAAACGCCTCGGCATCGAACTCCACCTGACCCGGCACTCGGCCGCGAAGCTACTCATCGAAGAGGACATCGACATCCGCATACCGCAGGCCCTTCTTGGGAGTGCGAGCGTCACGACGACTGAGATCTATATGAGGGGTTCGAACCATGCGCTGCGCCGAGCGTTAGAGTGACTCGATGTCTTGAGCAAGCTTCGGTAGTGACGGCCCATAGCAGACTTACAACCGCAAGCCGTTTTGCTGCGGTGCGGCCCTTCAAACCGGACATTCGCCGCGAGCGCATTTCTGGAGACATCCGAGCTTATTTAACGTGGAACCGAGCCGCAGTTGCACATCTCAGAAAGGGGTGCCCGCACTGTGTGCTTCATGAGGACAGCTAAGAACAGCAAGTTCATTAAAGCGGACCTTCAACGTCGGACCATGAATTAAAGTGGTTGTCAGAAAGCTGAATTTCGCAAGCGTCTTCTACGATAGTGAAAACCACATTTTAATCTTTTTTTCGATCAGGATTGCCTGACGGACGCGTTTACGCGTCCGAATGGGTTAGGGTGCGAATAAGGTGTGATTGATTGGCCAAACAAGACTTGAAAAGCATGGCTTACGGCACAGCCTTTCGAAGGCTAGCGCCTCTTTGGAGGAGCTAGAAATGCGGCGACTTTAGCGGCGATTTCGAAATCCTTTGTGGACTTATGATGGGCCAGATAAAACGTCTTGTTCATGGTGGTATCAGCAAGACGGATGCGTGCCAGACGACCACCCGCGACATCGGCTCGCACCGCCTCGGTCAGAACGATTGAGGCGCCGATGCCCGCCGCGACCGCGCGTTTCACGGCCTCAGTCGAACCAACATTGGCACGCACCTTCAGTCTGTCGGCGCCTGCGCCAAGTGTTTCTCTGAGCAAGGTGCCGGTGCCAGAACCCGGCTCACCGCCAATCACCTCCAGGCTTAGGAACTCTTCTACAGAGATTTCATCTCGGCCCGCGTATGCATGATCTGGTGGGAGAATAACGGTCATGTCTGCTGTGCGCCAAAAATGCGTCACCACATCAGGGTGCGATAAAGGCCATTCCATTGCCGCCAGATCGATGCTTTGCGCCAAGAGCATGTCGGCGATCTGGGGATTGGGGGCCGATTGGATGTTCCACGTTCCTGACCAGTTTGATTCATCCAAAAACGTTTTGAACGCCGTGGTCATAAAGTAGCTGGCGATATTGCCACTGCAGCCGATGGTCAGATGTTCGTCTTGCACGCTTTGCGCGGCGCGGACGGCATTGGACAGAAGCTGACGGGCATGGCCCAGGAACCGCTCACCCTGGGGGGTCGGACGGCTGCCTGCGTGACTTCTTTCAATCAACTGGACGCCAAGTTGGTCTTCGAGCTTGCGCAGATGCTGCGAGAGGGTGGGCTGCGCGATGTTGAGCCTTTGCGCTGCTTTTTGGAAGCTGCCGGTCTCGACAAGGCCCACAAAGCTTCGGACGAAACTCAGGTTCAGCATGAGGCGGCCTCATTGAGCTGCGCGGTATTAATCGCTGTCGCAGGGATATCACCCTTTAGCATCGTGATGATGCTCTGGGCCGCAGAGGCGGCGATCTCTCGGCGAACCTCCACCACAGCCGACCCGATATGCGGCGTCAGGACGGTTCTGTCCGAGGTCAAAAGACCAGAGTGAACCTCGCGTGGGCGCCCGGCGCGGGCCCAATCCTCCATTTCGTAGACATCGGTCGCATAGCCGCTCAGATGCTCGCTTTCGAGGGCGGCCACCACCGCGGCCTCATCAACAAGGCTGCCGCGCGCAGGATTGATCAGCCGCGCGCCGGGTTTCATGCGCGACAGGAATGCGGCGTCAACCAGCCCCAGCGTGGCTGAGGTGAGCGGCAAAGCCAACACAACAAAATCCGATTGCGCGACAATAGCGTCCATCGGCGCAAACTGAGTCACCAAGGCCTTTTCCGTCGTCGGGTCTAACGGCCGTGTATCGTAATACAGACGCGTGCCACGAAAGCCCGAGAGAAGCCGCAAAATCTCGCGGCCAACCGCGCCTGCTCCGATCACGCCGACCGTCGCGCCTTGAAGGCTGCCGCCATAAAAGCGTGAGCGCCACCCTGCATAGGCACCCGAGCGCACGTGGGCGTCGCCGTCCCGCAGGTTGCGTGCGAGGGCAATCATGAGGCCAAGGGCCAATTCAGCCGTCGGCTCCGTCAAAAGATCCGGAACGATGCTGACAACGACACCGCGCGCAGAGCACGCCTCGACATCGATATTGTCAAACCCTTTCAGCGCGCCCGCAACGATCCTGAGACGGGGGCAGGCGTCGAGAAACGACGCATCGATGGCTTCGGTCATAAAGGCCATCAAGGCGGTGGCATCCCGGCATTCGGATCGCAGGTCCTCAGGCGACATCGGGTCGCGCGAGGTGTTGGACACAACAGCGCCGACGGCCCTCAAGAGATCCAGCGTCTGGCCTTCGATCCAATTGGGAACCACGATCTTCTGGGTCATCAAGCGCCCTCCCCCCGCAATAGCGTTTAGATATCAATCCAATATTTCAATCGCAATATGTAATAAATCTGTTGCCATGATCCCGTATCTTCACTGCATGCGTGGGGAATCATCTCATCAGGGCGGACTAGATGGGCCGCCGATCGAGAGCGACACAAGAGGTGATTGTGAAACGCTCCTGAGCGTGGACCGCGCAAGCGTTGTCTACCCAAATGGCACTGTGGCTTTGCAGGAGACCAGCATCGGCTTTGCCGATGGCGAGCTGACGGTGCTTCTGGGTCCGTCCGGGGCGGGCAAATCCACCTTGCTGCGCACGCTCAATCTTCTCGTGCGGCCGTCGACGGGCGCGATCAAATCGCGGACGCTTGGCGCCTTGTCCGAGACATCCAAAATTCGCGCGCACCGCCGCGATACCGCGATGATTTTCCAGCAGCACCAGCTTATCGGCCGCATGAGCGCGTTGCACAATGTGCTGATGTCACGGCTCGGGCGACATTCGTTCTGGCGGACCTTGTTTGGCTTTTCAGACGCCGAGCGTCGTTTGGCGCTGGCCTGCCTGGAGCGCGTCGGCCTTTTCGACAAAGCGTTGACGCGGTGCGACAGTCTCTCAGGTGGGCAGCAACAGCGAGTGGGCATTGCTCGCGCCCTGGCCCAGGAACCGAAACTTATCCTGGCTGATGAGCCCGTCGCCTCGCTCGATCCGGCCTCTTCAAAACGCGTGTTGAACGTGCTGCGGCGGATCAGCATCGAAGATGAAATCCCGGCCATCGTTAGCCTGCATCAACTGGACTATGCCAAAGAGTTTGCCGATCGGATCGTTGGGTTGGCAGGTGGAAAGATTGTCTTTGATGGGCCGCCAAGTGAGCTCACCGACGACATACTCACACGCATCTACGGCGCGACAGGAAAAGACCCGATTTAGACCGACATCCCCCTCAAACCTTCAGGAGAAAGAAAGATGAGACTGACTGCCACTTTGGGATCCCTTCTTGGGGCGGCCGCGCTGAGCATTGGGGCCGCTCTTGCCGCCGGAGAGCATGATCCGGACACGCTGCGTGTGGCGCTTCTGCCAGACGAAAACGCTGCGACCGTCATCCAAGACAATGAACCGCTTGCGGCGCATCTGGAAGATACGCTGGGCAAGGACATCGAGCTGATCGTGACCACGGATTACTCCTCCATGATCGAGGCCATGCGCTTTGGACGGATTGACGTCGCTTACTTTGGTCCTGCGTCCTACACCATTGCCAAAGACCGGATGGTCGGCGGTGATCTTGACATTGAACCCTTCGCCGCCCGCATCAGCGGCGGCAGCACAACGTACCAATCCGTCCTCATCGCCAACAAAGAGGCTGGCATCACGTCAATCGACGAGATCAAAGGCTCTGGCATTGATGTGGCTTTTGGCGACCAAGCCTCCACCTCCAGCCATTTCGCACCGAAGTATACGCTGATGCTGGAAGGCGTGATGACGGGCGAGGACTACAAAGAGAATTTCACCGGCGCCCATGACGCCGTGGCGCGGAACGTGGAGCTGGGCAATGCGCAAGTCGGTGGTCTGAGCCGCCCGATCTTTGAACGACTGGTTGAGCGTGGGACGGTCGATCCGGAGAAAGTCGTTGTACTCGGCTATTCTGCCGACATCCCGCAATACCCTTGGGTGATGCGCACAGACATGACCGCGGAGCTGCAAAGCAGCATTCGAGATGCGTTCTTGCAGCTGGAGCCCGGCACAGAAGCTGGCGACGGCGTGCTTAAACCCTTCAAAGCCGATGGTTTTGCGGCGATCACGGATGCAGATTACGACATCATCCGCGCGATCCGCGAAAACGTTCAGAACTGATCTGAAACCCTGAGGAGACGCTGCCATGGCTCACGTGCAAGATCACAGCCGAAGAAGTGTAGAGGACATCCTCTTGGCAGATCGTCTTGAGCAAAGGCGGCTTCTCCTCCAAGTCGGCGGCGTCGCCTTGATTGTCCTCGCGTGCCTGTGGCTGACAGGCATGCTGGATGGCGGGCGGCTCGCCGAAGGCTTACCTGCCATCGGCACGTTGTTTTCTGAAATGGTGCCGCCAGATTTCGCGCGCTGGCGCCAATGGGTAATGCCAATGGTCGAAACGCTGGCGATGTCTGTCGCCGGTACTGCTCTGGCCGTGCTCTTTTCCATTCCCCTGGGCTTTCTCGCCGCGCGCAACACGACGCCCAACAAATGGGCTTACCAGACGGCCCGGCTGATCCTGAATACACTGCGTTCGATCCCTGAGCTCATCATGGGCATCATCTTCGTGGCTGCCGTGGGCTTTGGGATGCTCCCGGGCGTTCTGGCACTCGGTCTACACTCCGTCGGAATGGTCGGAAAGTTCTTTGCGGAAGCCATCGAACACGCCCATCCGGCCCCAATTGAAGCCGCCGAAGCCACGGGTGCCACACCTTTGCAAATCATCACTCATGGGGTCATGCCACAGGTCTTTCCGCAATTTGCCGACGTTACAATGTACCGCTGGGAATACAATTTCCGTGCCTCCACAGTGATGGGTATGGTCGGCGCAGGCGGCATTGGAACGGAATTGGTGGGATCTTTGCGTCTTCTCGACTATCCGCAGGTTTCGGCCGTTCTCATTGTGATCCTTGCAACTGTGACCATCGTTGACGCCATGAGCAACGTTCTGCGCAAGCAACTCCAGTAAAGCGAGACTGCGTATCCAAGGCACGTCCTGGCTTCCGCATCGAGAACTCTTCGGCGATCCACGTCACTTGCATGAAGAGAATGGCACGATGAGGCTTGAAAGTCCTGTGCTACGAACTCACGCCAAAGGCGGCGTTGATCTCTCCGTGGATGCTCCAATGCCGAAAGCTATCGCTAGGCGGCCAATTGTGCAGTGCGCAACATCTATATCTCTCATTCACATGCTCCAATAGGTCAGTTCGGCACCCTGCAGTATGGTTTACTGGTCGCCGTGGTAATGTCTTTGGCCTAAAACTTGGCGCATAGAATGATGAGTGATGGAAACGCTAAACTCGCTTGCCCTTCGAGCGCCACGCGCGGCTCGGAGCAAAGGCGGGATCGGGCCCCTTTGCGACCTCGGAGCCGGCGCTGCATCTTGTGTTATGGTGTCCGTGTCAACGTCGGGTTGTCGTGGTGGAGGGCATGGCGGATCGGAGGATCAGTCATGGAAACATCAAACCTACCAGCCATTCGCGCTCTTCGCCCTGCATGGAACAAAGGCCGGATCGTCGGTCAAAAACGACCATTGAAACCCAAGCATGTTTGGGCGATCCGGGTGCGGCTCGAATTGGCCGAGAACCATCGTGACCTCGCACTGTTCAATATGGCGATCGACAGCAAGCTTCGCGGCTGTGACTTGGTAAAGATGAAAGTCGTGGACGTGATGGCGTCAGGCCAGATCAAGGAACGCGCTTCAGTGTTGCAGAGCAAGACGCAGAAGCCAGTGCGGTTTGAGATATCGGAAGGCACCCGGGCTTCCGTCAAGAAATGGATGGAAGACGAACTGATGGTCGGATCAGAGTATCTTTGGCCAGGCCGCTTTCATGAACGCCTACACATTTCGACCCGCCAATATGCAAGGATCGTCCGTGATTGGGTTACATCGATCGGTCTTGAAGCAGGCGCGTATGGTACACATTCAATGCGACGAACCAAGGTTACCCAGATTTATAAGAAAACAGGCAACCTTCGCGCTGTTCAGCTCTTGTTAGGTCATACAAAAATGGACAGTACTGTAAGGTATCCGGGAGTCGAGCTTGAGGATGCTTTGGCTATCGCCGAAGCCATTGAAATCTAGAGACTTGGGCCGTCTTCAAGGACGGCCCATAGCTGCCTTTCAGCAATACTGTCATTTCTGCACCGCAGCTTCTCCAGAGCGGACGATCGTCAAAGCTGCATCCGCTGCACGTGCTGTCCTCAACAAACAAGATTGGTGTAAGTGACGCCGTCTGCGCCGACGTCGTCTACAAAGTGCCCTTCAGGTTTGTCTACCAAAGTTGCAACGCAGTTCTGCAGCTTTGCGAGATCGGAATGGGCATTCCGGCAGAGCCGTGCTGCCCGAGCAATCGCAACAGACTTGTGCGCAAATTCTTCCAATTCGGTATCTGGGCCTGCGGCTACATTGCCGTAAGCCCAACTCTGGGTCGCCTAGCTTTGACTTAGAGAAGTGCAATGAGCAATACGAGTATCGACAAACGCCTCATAGCTCTGCTGTTCGGCAATTTTTCGAGCATACGCATTCCCGCTCCACGAAAACCAAGCTGCAGCTAGGGCAATTAGCAAAGAGAGGACGGCAGACACCGTTTGCCAGCCTGCCTCATTGAGCGATAGTCCCATCCGTCTTCTCCCTCCAGAAAACGCCGCCAGTCATGAGCCGCAGTCCTACAATAGCACAGTTAGTTTGCGGCGTCTGTTCATCGCAAGAGATCTTAGCCAGACGTAGGCATGCGGCCAAATAGCTAGGGATCGACGGCCCTTAGCTGCCATTGGCTCATCACTTTCAATGCCGCTGTGCGGCCCGACAAAGCCGCTATTCGCTGCAGGCGTAAAACTGGTTGTTCGTTGGCTCAGAAGTCGGCTGCAAAGCTATGGCGATGTCATTCACTTGCTAAAGACCGCCAAGCTCAAGTACGTTTTCCTCTGAGCCTGGCTCGCATGGATCTTTGCCTAGATTTCTGACCACATGATTGCAGGTCTCGACCAGTTGCTCCCCTAGCGTTACGCTGCCAACACAAGGGAAATACTTAAGCACCGAATCAATAGGTCAAGTCTAGCGGACGGGCACGCAGGGAACATGGTTTGGCTTCTTCCAATTGTGACATTGATCGGCGCTGTAGTCGCAGTTGCACGAGAAGTCTTTCCAGAAGGAAGGCCTCGAGCACTTGCAGTGATCCTTGGGCTTGCCGTTGCCTTTATTGCTGCCGGACTCACGATCTGGGATCGAAAACAAGATAAAGATGCAATACAGGCCGCGGCGGATCAGAGAGGGACGCTGTCCTCTTCATTAGAGCAAGCACGTGAAGACCTCAAAACAGCGGAGGACGAGAGAGCCGGTTTAAGAACAGATCTTGATCTTGCGAGAACCGAGCGCATTGCAGCACAGGAAACGCTTGAAGAACTTCGGGAGGATCTCCGCGCAGCACGTGTTGAACGTAGAGAAGCGCAGGAAAGTCTGGCCATCGCTAGGACCGAAAGCGCCGAGTTGCAAAGGAGGCTTGAGCAAATGCGGACCGAGGTTCTTGATGTAGAACTATTAAATCGTTGCGAACGCCGCTTTGAGCCAATTGCCGTGATCTGGACATCAATGACTGCACTGCGTGAAGGCAGGTCTCTTTCTCTACCACAGGTTCGCCTCCGATCTGATCTACACTTCCGTTGGTACGATCAATTCACCGAAGAAGACGGATGGAAAGAAAACGCAGCTGCCTTTCGTGCTACGGCCGCAGCTAATCCGCCGAGTGCTTACTTCCGTTTTATGGGGGAGATACTTCCCGATGACCTCAGCAGGTTGCATTCTATGCGTGGGGACCCTCCTGTAATTGAAAGATTGGAATCTATAGTCTCGTAGATTAAAGGAATGGGTTGCGATTTACGCTGGACCGACGATCCAACCGATACACTTGAGGTTATTCTCAGTCGCTAAAGAAAATACATCTACGGTGCGCCCGGCTAACGGTCGTCTACCTCTTCAATGAAGGCTGACTGGACTGACCTGATGCTGTGAGCGGTGATGACAAACCGGTCAGACCAGGGATCGGCCAAACCGAGGGAAGCAGAGCGCCTCGAGCGCGTTGACCTGATTAGGCACCCGATCTGCGGACTTCATCAGGGCCAGCAGCCATGTCTTGCTGCGCGAACAGGCCGGACACATGGATGCACCCGACCGGTGCGTATTGCCGCCAGAATCCTCTTGCACCGCAGGAGCCGTCCAGACATGCTGATAGCCAACTGGTTCGGTTCAGGCTGGCCCACAGCTGCCGCTGGTCCCAATGGTTCATGTCGCGCAGCACCTATTAGGAGCGATCATTGCAGGCCGATGAAATCTACAAGCCTTCAAACGCAGAGTTGCAACAGAGCTCGAGCAAAGGCATGATTTGACAGTTGAGACAAAATGGGCCTCGGGGGATAATCGAATGTATTTGCCCAATGTTAAGTTACTCCAACTATTTGTTTTTGTCGTTTCGGCAGTAGCAACCCCCGCTCAGGCAGAATTCATTGGCGATCTATCGTTAGAGCCAAAGGGCTGCGAAGAAACAGAGCTTTGCACCCTTGGGGCGGACTTTGGTTACATTGACCGCCGTGGCTTAGGTTGGAAAGCAGATAAAGGTGATGTGACTGATGGCGCATCGATCCCGCGATGGGCGCAAAAGTTCGTTGGGATCCCGTTCGAACCCGCTGCTCTACCGGCTGCTGTTCTTCACGATCACTATTCAAAGTCAGTTCGCCCTGTTCGCGGGTGGTTTCAAACGCAGCGAATGTTCTATGAGGCATTGCGAGATGGCGGTGTTGTAGAACCTCGCGCATCATTAATGTACGCAGGAGTTCTAATCGGGTCTGGAAAATGGATCACCCGAATGAAAGGAAAAACCTGTGACCTTGGCCCAGGAATTGCCTGTACGAACCAAACGGTTGAAATCACGCTAGAAACGCTTCCGGAAACATACGGAAGTGCCGAATACAAAGCCTTGTTCGCTAGCATCCAAAGCCAAATTGAAAGTGGTGCTATAGGGCAAGAAGCAGTTGAAGCCTTAGTTCGAGCCAAGTTACCCCAGGATATCTACCTGCACAATCCGTCTGGCCGAATAGTCGAGAACGTCGAAGTCGGCGTTTTTGCTACCGAGTGAAACCAAAATCATGATGCTCACGGCCCATTCCAGCCGTTGACCGATCGGCCAAGATGCTGCGCTTGCAGCCCGCAAAGCCGCCGTTCGGTGCTCTTGCCCGAACTCGGCGATATCAGATGACCGCACCGCGGGACAGAAGGCTGGCTTGTAAAGGTCCAGCTATTCCTGACGCAGCATTAACTTGCAGATGCAGAATCTTTATTGTCGTTGCGCGGCGGATATCGCCTCACGGAACATTCGCTGACATAGAATTGCCTAAAACTGGACCCGCGCTTTTTTGCTGTTGCCTGCTTAAACAAGCTAGATTTAGGATCGGCACGGGTGCTCAAACTGCACACGAAAAGGCGTCGTGTATTAGACCAAGAATCTGCTGAGGATTCGTTAAGATTCGAAACCGCATCAAAGTCGGACAATCGCTGAGAATTGGCGAGCGGCGCCGCCACTCGCCAAGTTAAGTCAAATGTCGATGCGCTCTGCGATACTCAGAGCAAATTCTAACTCAACTCGGAGGTGGCGGACAATGCTATCGATTTGGCGTGGCCAAGAAGCAGCTGCACCGCGCGGAGGTTACCGATCTTTCGATAAATCCCCGTTGCCTTGGTCCAGCGAAGCGAATGTTTGCCAAATCCACTCGGCTTCAACCCGATTGCCGTGAAGTGCTCCCCGATCCTTGGACAGGGTCTGGCGGTTTCTAAGCTACTCTCCGGGCCTCCTGGTCGGGTTGCATGATCGTCGTGTCGGCGCGGTAGACCACGTCCGGCGGCTGTCCGTCGAGGGCGGCGTGAGGCCGCTG